>CAZMMQ010000021.1:0-20232 GCA_964567435.1 uncultured Saprospiraceae bacterium
TTACTGCTGCACCAGAGACCTGGTGTGAAGCCTTTGTTAACTTCTCACCACCAGCTGCGGCAGATAATTGTTCAGGGGATGTGACTGTCACACAAGTAGATAACTCTGGGTTAAATTCTGGAAGCGTATTTCCAGTAGGAACCACAGAGTTGACCTTTGTTGCAGTGGATGAATGTGGTAACTCTTCTGAGTGCTCATTCAAAGTCATCGTCAATGATTTCCATACGGCACCAGAGATTACGTCTTGTCCAGGAGATCAGTCGGCACTATGTGGTGAAGATTTACCAAATGACTTAGCAATAGAATTTGAAGATAACTGTCCTGATAACAGTGCAGTAATATGGAAAGCAGAAGATCCATCAGGAGCAGTAGTTGCTTCAGGAATGGATGTATTAGAAAGCACGACACAATTTACAGTTGGCGATCATAATGTGAGCTTCAGAGTACAAGATCAGCCATTGGTCTTGATAACAGAAGTTGTACAAGGTGGGGTAGATATGATAGAGATATCAAACCTCGGTCCAGCAACAGTCGATCTTAACTGCCTGACAATAAATAGATATGGAAATGGGGTAGAATCTGATACACTACCTGCAGGTACGAGCTTAGCGCCTGGGGCTGTGTTGGTTTACACTTTTGCAACAGATATAGCATATGGTGATCCAGCTGCTTATACGCTTGAGTATATGGACGCCACGTTTGATCAGTTAGCTGTCAATGGATATGGTAGAGCAGACTGGACAGGTACCTTAAATGGTGGTGATGTCTGTAGAGTATGGAACTGGGATCATAATGCCGCAGCAGATTGGAAAGTAACCTTGGATTGTACACAGAACATTGGTGTACTTAACAATACACTTGATGTCATGGCTAATAATGGTACAAGCACTTCATTACAATCTGAAGTAGCCAGCGCTAGTGAATGTTCATTCGTCCTTAGCGTAGGAGATGATCAGGCACCACAATGTGCTGCGATTACCCAAGAAGGTACTGGAAGAGGTACATCATTGCCAATTAATCCTGGTACTTGTAATGAAAGTACAGTCAATATTACCCAGTCTTTCACAGTGGATTATGTCCAGATTAATGGATTAGAAATATTACATACGGATATAGGTCAAGTATCGGCCTACTTAATAGCGCCAGACGGTACACAGGTCAAGGTATTTGACGGATTGTGCCCAGGTACATCAAATTTCTTGTCTAGTATCAGTGATACAAGTCAAGTAGAATTAGTTTCAGCTGCATGTGGTGATATCAACTCATTGCTTTGGTTTAGGCCGGAAGAATCTTTCAATGCCTTTAATGGGTTGAATTCAGCAGGTCTTTGGACCTTGAATGTGATGGGTGCTGGTCTAGATGCAGGCTCCGTTGTTGGATGGGAACTACAATTGTTTGAGTTTGGTCCATATACTGAACCAGATTTAGACTTGGAGGTAACCCAACAGGCGGGTACAGAACATACGTGGACACATCCATTGATGGACGATAACTGCTGTATGGGTACTATTGTGATGAATATGTCTCTTCCTGATGGTACAGTGAGCAGTGATGTTGTAGTCGGTGGATCTACCACTACAGAATTCTTCTCTGTGGGATGTACTCAAGTAGATTATACATTGACAGACTGTGGAGGAAACAGGTCGAGATGTGGTGGTTTTGAAGTATGTGTAACTGATAACTTTATACCAGCTTCATGTTGTGATGATGACTTCACATGTATCTCACAACTCAATGTATCTCTTAATGAGATGTGTATGGCAGAATTCACACCTAACATGGGAGGTGTTGGATTAGAGTGTCAGAGTATCTTCTATGATGTAGAGCTATTCGATGAGCAAGGAGATTTACTCAGAGATGAGAATAATATGCCAACGACCAAGTTAGGGGTTGAGCATATTAATCAGAATCTAACATTTAGAATCTCTAATAATGATCCGTTATGTGATAATGGCAATAGCTGTTGGGGTAATGTATTGGTAGAATTCAAGAACCTACCTCAGATAGATTGTCCACCTAACTTAACGTTGACTTGTGCTGCACTAGATATGTTGCCACTTCCTGAGGTAGCTACAAACCAATGTGCAGGTACAGCTACTGTTAGGTTGGCGAATGAAATAAGAGAAAGGTTGGATTGTGACGATAGGTATACTCATAGAGTATCCAGGACTTATGTTGCGACTGATGCAGTAGGTAATTCTACTACATGCGAACAAGAGATACTTCTAGAAAGAATTGATCTGTCTGGGTTGCAATTTCCTATAACTGCTACAATTAAATGTAGTGAATTAGATAGTTTCATATTATTACCTTCAGGTATTCCACGACCGTTTGCTCAGGCGCCTAATGGAGATCTTGGTATACCATTCTTATGTACAGGACCGGGTACTGGATCAGGTTCAGGAATAGGAACGAACTTCATTTGTCCTATGACAGGGTCAGGTACAGGGGTGCCTATAATTCCAGATGGCGGTCTCAGTGTGCTGACGCCT
The DNA here is from genome assembly GCA_964567435.1 of uncultured Saprospiraceae bacterium. Taxonomy (GTDB): domain Bacteria; phylum Bacteroidota; class Bacteroidia; order Chitinophagales; family Saprospiraceae; genus RFSX01. The sequence goes on from CAZMMQ010000021.1 coordinate 2,493, forward strand.
GATGGGCCAATCTTACTAGAAGGAAACACAGTCAGTAATTGTAGTGCAGTACTATTGTTTACGGATGTAGAGCTGCCTCAGAATGGTTGCAATAGAAAAATATTGAGAACATTCGAAGTAAGAGAGTGGTTCTGTGGTACTGAAATACCAGCTACTTCAACACAGTTAATAGAGATACGGGATGATTTGGCACCAGAGGTCACTTGCCCTGCACCATTCATGGTCACAACCAATGATGATTGTGCAGGTAGTGTAGAATTACCTCAGGCCACTGTAATAGATGCCTGTGCTAATGGTGACAATGTCAGAATCGAACATCCTAGAGGAACAGTAGATTCCAATGGTGGCTTTGCTACGCTAGATATTGGTGTTAACTTATTGAGATATGTGGCAAGTGACAACTGTGGCAACATCGCTTCTTGTACGACTACAGTAACTGTCAGAGACAATACAGAGCCAGTGGCTATTTGCGAAAGAGCCACAGTGGTGAGTATCAGCTTAGATGGAAACACAATCGTCCCTAGTGATGTCTTTGATGATGGAAGTTGGGATGAATGTGGAGAAGTAACGACTTGTGCTATGAAGATGAGTGATGTTATTTTCTTCAGATCACTAAGTGTAGATACGGTATACCAAGGCGTTAGTTACGTAGAAAGAAGTAGAGTTATAACAGGTTGTGATCCTGATATAGATACTGGGTTGGTGTTAGATGGCGTAGAGTTTTTGAGTGAGAATGATTTATGCATTCCTTATATCAGATTCTGCTGCTCAGATGTTGGAGACGAACAACTGGTCGTCTTTAGAGCACTAGATAAGGGAGGTAACTTCAGTGACTGTATGGTGAGTGTAGAGGTTCAAGACAAAGCGATTCCTAGCTTGACTTGTCCTGTAGATGTGAATATAGATTGTAGAGAGCCTATAGCAATGGATCAGTTGAACTTACTTTTCGGTTCGCCAGAGATTGTTGATAATTGTGCAGCACTGCAACCATTAAATGAGATTGTAGATGCAAATCAGAATCAGTGTGGTATAGGTACTATAGAAAGAACATTTATTATCACAGACAATTTTGGTAACGTGGTGAGAAGTTGTAAGCAATTGATTACAATTACTAATCAGATACCATTTACAGAAGCTGATATAGAATTCCCACTTGACTTTACCGCAGACTGTGGTACAGCAGCTCAGTTAGTGCCAGAGATACTAGAGGAACCATTTGCTTTCCCTAGATTCCTTAGAGGTAATGATGCGTGCAGCATGTTAGGTGTGGATTATCAGGATGAATTCTTTGCAGAAGATCCACAATCTGGAGATTGCGGCGTCATTAGAAGAGCTTGGACAGTAATAGATTGGTGTACTGAAATCAATGGTCAGTTTGCGACCTTCCCTCTAAGTGGTCCGTATATTCAGACGATTAAGATAGAGAATGATATTGCACCGGTAATAGATCCACAGACTGATGTTGTATTTGATTCTGCAAGTATAGACTGTGACAGTGGACAGATTGCTCTTAGCAGAACTGCGATGGATGATTGCACGACGACAGACAATTTAAGATGGTCATTTGACATAGTAGATGCTAATGGCATGCCGGTTCTGTTTGATGCAGCAGGTATTCCTTTGTCGGGCAATGCGCCAAATTTCTCAGGCACTTTTGCGACAGGTAATTATACAGTTACCTGGACCGTATGTGATGGCTGCGGAAATTGTACGACTGTCACTCAGATGTTTGAAGTGGTCAATACAAAACCACCAGTTCCAATTTGTCATAATGGACTAAGTATAACCTTAGATCACGCAGGCACGGCAGAATTATGGGCCGAGGATATTGACGCAGGTAGTTACCACCTCTGTGGAAATCCTGTGACGATAGGTTTCGATGATCAAACGTTACAGCAGAGTATAACTTATGACTGTACAGATTTAGGAACACAGGATATTATTCTCTATGTTAGAGATGCAAATACGGGGGTAACTGATTTCTGTATTGGCAGAGTTGATGTCCAAGATCCTCAAAGTGCTTGTGCTGGTACTATGGTTGCCATTGAAGGAGAGGTATTTACATCAAAACTAGAATCTATCGAGGCTGTAGTTGTTGACTTAAGTCAAACATTAAACTTTGATATGACTGATGAGGATGGTGAATATGCCTTCTTTAATATGCCTATGGGTGGAGATTATGAAGTCATACCTTCAAAAGACGGTGACGACGATAATGGTATCAATACGGTAGACTTAATACGTATACAGCGTCATATATTAGGATTAGATAGATTTTCAGATCCTTATCAATTAATTGCTGCAGACATCAATGGTAATCGTAGAGTGGATGGTGCTGACTTAGTTGAGCTGCGTAAGCTGATATTGGGTGTCTATACAGAGTTCCCTGACAATTCAAGTTGGAGATTTATCAAATCAGAATTTGTGTTCCAAGATTCACTCAACCCATGGTTGCAAGAATTCGAGGAGACGTATGAGATAGGGAATCTTGATAGAAGTATGGATATAGACTTCGTTGGAGTAAAAATAGGTGACGTGGATAATACAGCCGTGACCAACTCCTTCCAGAACAAAGTAAATCTGAAGAGTTCTAGATGGCCATTGACTATGGAGATGCCAAGTAGACAAGGAGATGCTGATGCAGTAGTGCACATACCAGTGTACGGTCGAAACTACGAGCAAATCCAAGGATGGCAAATGACATTAGGTTTCAATGCATCTGATATAGAAATATTATCTGTAGAAAGTGGTGCTCTGGAAATCAATGCTACCAATTATAATATTGCCAGCCAATCAGAAGGATGGATGACAATGAGTTATGGATCTGATCAGCTTAGAGATGTGGCTAGTGAAGAACCACTATTTGAGATAGTGGTTAGGGCTGAGAAGGATATCAATACTGCAGATTTATTTGAAGTCAGATCGACAATTACAGATGCTGAGGCATACAGAGGAAACTTTGAGATTGTCAATATTGGCTTGGAAACAAGAGCGGTCACTGAATCAAGTATTGTGTCTGTTAATCCAAATCCATGGTTGAGCAGAACAAAAATTGAATTCCATATGCCTGACGCAGGATCTGGACGATGGGAATTCTATGATGTCAATGGTAGCTTGATTTATAGAAAAGAAGGTCTCTATAGTGGTGGACAAAATATATTGTCATTAACTAAGGAAGAACTTGGTACGGATGGTATAATATATATCAAACTGACCACAGACTATGGAGTATCTCAGTATAAGATGATTGTGGTCAAATAAGCTTAGCCAAAAATCAAGCTTAGACTACAGATTATCTGAATGAGTAAGGTGTTCGTTAGCATGAACGAGCAGTGCAGAATTGCCTGCATCAAAGCCAGTAATTCTTGCTGTGAAGTGAGAGAACTGTTGCCTCAGCAACAGCATGGAGCATGCTAAATTGAAACAGTAAATAAGGTTTTCGTTAGCACTAAATATTTGGAGTCCTTTTCCGCTCGGAAGAGGACTCCTTTTTTGTTTTACCTTGTGATAGATTTTATTGATAATTTGGATAGTCACTCTAGGTGCAAATCAATTATATACTATTATGAACCGCTGCTTTTGTTTTCTTTTCGTCTACCTGATTTTTGTTTGTTGCAAACATCCAGACAATACTTATAAACGTAGTATAGAGTCTATGCATAGCTTTGGCCTCTACGATAGTAACCATCCTTCTGACGTATTTGTCTTGGATAGACATCTTAAAGAGATATCAGGATTAGCGTATGATGCTGAGAAGAATGTAATCCTAACACATAATGATGAAAAGGGCATTTATTACGAGCTAAGTACTGATAATGGGAAGATTCATAGCCGTCATAAGTTTGGCAAATCAGGAGACTACGAAGCCATCGAAGTTGTAGAAGATCAGGTTATTGTTGCTAACAATTCTGGCAAGTTGCACTTCATTCATAAAAAGACGAAGGAAAAGACGTCAGTCTCCACTGAGCTGAAGTCAAAAAATGATATAGAAGGCCTTTGCCATTATAAAGCCTCAAATAAATTGCTCATGGCTTGCAAAGGAGAGTCGATAGATGCACCAGCCAGTAAAAAGATTTTTGCATATTCTCTCAGTAGCATGTCTCTAGATGATAAGCCTTTTTTAGAAATAATGATTGAGGATTTGGAGAGGTGGGTAACAAAGCACAAGAGCAACTACAATAAAATTTCTGCGAGCAAGCTTAGAGATCGCATTGCTAAGTTTTCACCATCCGGAATCTCTTTAGATAATGCCCAGAAGTATCTATATATTCTTTCAGCGAGAGGTAGTGCGATGCTGATATATAAGATTGATCATCCTGTAGTGGACCATAACTCTGAAATGTTTGTCAGCCTTCATGGGGTCGAATTTTTTGATACAATCTTATTGCCACAGCCTGAAGGCATTACTTTCGATGCTCATGATAACTTATACGTCAGTACTGAGGGTCAAGGCAAAAGTGGCAAATTGTACAAGTTTAACCCACTAAAGAGACAATGAAAAGACTCGTCCAATCTTCGTCCCAGATAATGAAGTTAAGCAACCCAAAAGAAAGACTTGACAATTAAGATCAATAAGGCATAGATTCATAAACATTTACTTGTAATTCTAGTTATGTTATTCAATAATCTATAAGATTATACAATTTGTTATAACAATCTGATAATATTATCGAGGGAAGTGAAGGTTTGGGTGGAAAATATTACAAGAGAAGGAACAATCTAAGACACTTAAGAAACTACTCACGACAATGAAGGAAGCCGAAGAAATAAGAATGAAAGTAACAGAGGCTAGAGACTTAGATAAAAAACAGCGCCGTAAAGCTGCTATAAAAGAGGCTCAGGAGTCGAATGCTCAAGGAAAATATGGAACGGTAATCGAGCCTCGCAAGTCGCTTACTAGTTTTCTCCGAAACCAAAACAAGTTTGAAGTAAGTGTCATCTCCATAATTGATAGAAAGTCTGCTATCCTTATCAGGATATCCACTGCAGTTATATCAGGACTTATAGTATTCCACGAGTACATGGATTTGAACGTGGTTCTTGGTCACGAATTGTCATATGTCTTAATAATAGGATCTATGATCTCCCTTGTGCTAGCTATACTTGCAACCAAGCCCGTTAATAGATTTATTACAAACAAGCATACAAGAGATGTCAACGCTGTAAATCCTAATCTGGAGGCGAACACATTTTTTATGTGGAATTCTTGTAGTCTAGAAGAATATGAGAAAGCGATGCAAAAGGTCGTAAGAAGCCAGGATCTTCAGCTAGGTAATCAAATTCGTGCTAATTTCTTGTTGGCCAGAAATAATGCCTATAAAGCAAGAATGGTCAAGTATGCCTACAATGCTTTTTTATGTACATTTATTATATCTGGATTACTGTTCTTAGGTGCTAAGTATTTTACTTAGTTGTATTTTGCCTTTATGATATCATTATATTCATGAAGAAGATAGTACAAGACATGCGCAATCCACTTCTTCATATTATTATCATATTAGTGCTTAGTGGATGTGGCACTTTTAAGAAACCTTTCGTTGACGTCAATAACAAAGGCATAGCGCAATTGCCGACTTCAGCTTTGTCTCATAAAGTATATATGGTGGGAGATGCTGGGGGCCTCGATGTGAAGGATAATAAAGTCAATCATGTTATCCAGTTTGTCCATTCTCATTTAAATCAAGACACAACAGATAATTCACTAGTCTATCTAGGTGATAACATATATAATGCTGGATTACACAAAAAATCGCATGAGGATAGGAAGCGGGAAGAAGCCATACTAGATGCGCATCTTGCTGTCACCAAAGGCAATGATACCGATGTGTACTTTATACCTGGAAACCATGATTGGAATGATAATCGTCGGGGAGGACTAGAAGCTATCCAGCGTCAGCAAAAATATATCAAGGCTAATGGCAAAGGGGATAATATCAATATGTATCCCAAAAATGGATGTGGTGATCCCAAGGTCATCAAGGTCAATAAAGGTTTGGCTTTTGTCTTTGTAGATTCTCAATGGTGGGTACATAATTGGGATAAAGAAGAGGATATCAACAAGGGCTGCAAGGTAAAATCTAGACGAGAGTTCCTTGATCGGATCAAGAATATCATCATAGAACATAAGAATGATCAGATCATGGTATTCATGCATCATCCTCTGGTATCTAATGGAGAACATGGTGGACGTTTTTCTGCTAAGACACATCTGATTCCCGTTCCTGTTTTTGGATCTATCTATGCCTTGTCAAGACAGTTAGGTATTTCCAATCAAGACAATACCAATGAGTTGCTAAGAGAACTACATAATTATCTCAAAACAACAATTCATGGTTTTGATGCCTCTCAAGTCATGTTTGTCTCAGGGCATGATCATTTTTTACAACACACATCCGAACAGGTTATTTTCCAGAAATTTCCAATCCATTATGTTATTAGTGGATCTGGATATAAGGAAGGATATGCCGCTAAGGGTCTAGGGGCCTCTTTTGTATATTCTCAAAGAGGATATTCTGTGATGAATATATATGAAGACGGCAGTGCTTGGTTAGAATTTTATACGGTAAGCGACGATGGGCAAAATGAAGCGTTGGCGTATAGACAAATGATCTATGAAAAGAAACCGAGGAAAGAAACTTATGACTACGTCCCTTCTCACCTAACAAAAGATAAGGTAACCTTAGCACCTAACCCCAATTTTGAAAAAGGAAAGGTGTTCAGATACCTACTTGGTGACCAATATAGAGAAGCCTGGACAACACCAGTGGAAGCGGATGTCTTTAAGCTCAATATATTAGGCGACGAACTTTACCCTGTCAAAAAAGGAGGTGGACTTTTTTCTAGAACCCTGAGACTAGAGAATTCTTCTGGAAAGCAATATGTCTTGCGATCCATGAATAAAGATTTCTACAAGGCGGTACCAAAAAACTTAGAACATCTAGAATTACTCAAGTTATATGCAGATCAAAATACAGCATCCATTCCCTATGGTGCTTTGTATGTAGCAGCGTTATCTGATTATGCTAAGGTATATCATACAGCACCGAGCATGGTCTATCTTGAAGACATAGATGAGTTAGGGCCATTTAAACCCTTTTTTCCCAAAGGACATTATCTTTTAGAAGCAAGACCAGACGGGGATTGGAGCGATGCCAAATTGTTTGGAGGATCAGAACAGGTGATAGGATACAATGATCTTGTACACATACTTAAGAATGAGGCTACTCACATTGTCGATCAGAAATGGACGCTTAGGAGTCGATTATTTGATATACTTATTCATGATAGAGATAGGCATGATGACCAGTGGAGATGGGCCGCATTTGAAGAAGGAGAAATGACAGTCTATAGACCAGTGCCAAGAGATAGAGATTGGGCATTTTTTAAGTACAAAGGATTGATTCCTTCCATCATAGGCAATGTCGTTGATAAGAAGTTCAAGACGTTCAAAGGCAATGCAATTGACGTGAAGTCTCTTTCTTTTAATGCTAATAACTTTGATCGATTTTTTCTTAATGAATTAACATGGGCAGATTGGCAAGAAGAATTATCATTTTTGAGGCAGGCTCTTTCAAGTGAGGCTATATCCAAATCATTTGATGCGTTGCCACCTGAGGCTAGACCTTATCTAAGAGAGGAACTTGAGGCGAAGTTGAATGAAAGACTATCTATCTTAGAACAAAAGACTAAGCCTTACTATGATTTTATTTCTGAGGAAGTGGAGATAAGTGGATCTGACGAAGAAGATATTTTTGACCTTACAGTAATGGAAAACGGGAATCTACAGATCAAGCATTATAGAGATAAGAGGTCAAAAAAACGCTTACGGTATAATCGAATATTAGACCCTGCAGATACCAAGGAGGTGAGGATATATGGATTAGCAGGACAGGATGAATTTAATATTTTTGGCGCAGGTGAGACAGATGTTACAATCAGAATTATCGGTGGAATTGGTAAGGACAAAATTATATTTGACAATAAAGATGGATCTACAACAGCCAGTGTATATGATAGCCCAGATGGCATGGAGATCAATGATATGTCTAGAGTTAATGATCATAGAGATGATGAGCTCCAAACAAATGAATACAAAAGAAATGGCTTTTTGTATGACACAGGATTTCCATGGTTAAATATTGGATTGTCTCCTGATGATGGTTTTCTAATAGGAGCGGGATTTCAATCGATAAAACATAAATGGAGAAAATCGCCCTTTGCATCAAGTCATTTTTTCAATTTTGAGCTGACACCTAGTCGAGGATTTGGATTAGAGCTCAATTATGAAGGAGAGTTTACAGATGCCTTTGGTAAGGGTTGGGCTTTCAATCCTGAGTTGTTTGTCGAATCTCCAAGCTATATCAACTTCTTTGGCCTTGGTGATAATTCAGATATTATGGGCGCTAGAAATAGCTTCAATTGGGTCAATAGATCATCTTGGGGCGCACAACTGAATCTTCTAAAAAGTTCATCGAGTAACCGCATCAAGTTTAGACTAGGTCCTGAATATGAAAGCCATGACATCAATCCTGAGGAGGGTAGTATTTTATTGCAACTTGCAGAATTCGGAGAAGATGATTTTGAAAGAACACATTTCGTAGGTGTGCATGCAGACATTGAGATATCAACCTTAGATAGAAATAATCATCCGACTAGGGGATTCCATATCGAAGGATTTGCAAGGCAACAGTATAACCTACAAGACCAAAAGAATATAGGCAGCTTGGGCGGGACCATTGCTTTTTTCATTCCTTTATCTGTAGAATATCCAATAGTGTTCGGTTCCAATACTGGATATCATATCACTTATGGCGATCCGTTATTCTATCAGTTACCGACTATCGGCGGTAAAGACTTTTTTAGACCATCTCGCTCTGAGAGATTTAGAGGAGAGTCTGTATTGTTTCAGCAGTTTGATTTGAGGACGCATCTCTTCTCATGGAATAATTCAATTCTACCTATGCGCATAGGCAGTATAGCCGGATATGATATTGGTCAAAATTATTATAATGGCGAAGATACGGGCAGTGTAAAGCATGGTTGGACGTTAGGCCTATCTTATGATATCTTGAGTTATTTTGTCCTCCGTACAAGTGTATCTGGAAGCAATGAAGGCACCTTTTTTGTCTTTGACACAGGCTTCAATTTTTAGATTCCAAGCAGCCTAGATTAATATAATTTCGATAATACTACACCGTAGATTTGTAGATAACCTCAGAACAATTCTCAATAGTAAAAGTCTGTGTGGCCACTCTCAAAATATCCTCAGTTGTCACTGACTCTATTTCTTCTACTTGCTTGTTGATCAATGATACATCTCCGAGCATTTCATAGTAAGCCAAATTGATGGCCTTGTTGTTGACGCTGACTTCAGAGAATTCCACACCGCTGATCATACTGTTTTTGACTTTTTGTAATTCTGATTCTTCCGGTGCTTTTTGGATGGTGTGATTAAGTTCTTCCCAAATAACGGACTTCGCTTCGTCGATGTGGATACCTTCTAGTAGTTTGGCTTCGATGATAAATAATCCTGGGTCAATTGTGCCAGAAATATATGCATTAGCAGACGAGAATAGAGAAGACCCTTTTACTAGGTTTTGATAAAATCTGGAGGAGCGGCCACCGCTCATTATGTCAGAAAGAAGATCGTACGTTATAAAATCAGGATGTAATCTCCTTGGCATATGGAATCCCATATAGATGGCATTAGATGGAACAGCTTGCTCCAATATTTTCTGCCTAGCTGCTTTCTGTTTTGGTTCTATTGGAATATCTCTGAAGTTGACTATCCCACCGTTGATATTACCAAACCATTTGTTTATAAGTTTTTTGATATGTGGTATATCTAGCTTGCCAGCAATGACAAGAATCGCATTGCTGGGTTTGTAATAATTATCGAAAAATTGCTTGACTTCACTCAATTGTGCATCGGAGATGTGCTCTGGTACTAACCCGATAGTCGGCCATCTATATGAGTGGTTGGTGTAGGCTAAATTTGACATTTCATGCCACATATCCCCATACGGTCTATTAATACATGTTTCTTTGAACTCTTCTACCACGACCTTCTTTTGCACATCAAGACTTTGTTGTGAAAAATCTAGCTGCATCATCCTATCAGATTCCAACCAAAGTGCAGTCTCTAGATTTTCTGCTGGTACAATATTATAGAAGTTGGTTATGTCTGCATTTGTAAACGCATTATTGTCTCCGCCTGCCTGTTGTATGGGTGTATCGAAATCTGGAATATTCTTTGATCCTCCAAACATGAGGTGCTCAAAAAGATGTGCAAACCCTGTTCGCGAAGGATCTTCATTTTTTGCACCAACTTTGTAGAGTACATTGACAGTAGCTAATGGCGTACTATCATCATTATGTAAGATGACCGTCAGACCATTGTCTAAGGTGTATTTCGTATAGTCTATCATTCTTCTGTAATCTTATTTAGGGCTCACTATTACCTAGTCCATGACCCACGCTTTGTTGTTGCAAAAATATTTTGTTTCAACGATTTATGAAATGCCTCTGCACTTATCATTGTAGCGCCCATGCTTTTTAGATGCGCAGTCTCCTGCTGACAATCTATCATAGTACAACCACTCTTCTCTAACAATCTTACCAGATTGATAAATCCATATTTAGACCCATTACTGATATCAGTAAACATAGATTCGCCAAAAAAGATGTCACCTAGGCTCAATCCATAGAGCCCTGCTACCAATTTATCTTGATACCAAACTTCTACCGAATGGGCATACCCTCTGTGATGTAGCTCCACAAAGGCATCTTCTAGTTCTGTAAATATCCAAGTGCCATCTTGACCTTTTCTGTTTTTTTGCTTGCATCTATGTATGACTTCTTCGAATTGTGTATCCAGTGTCCATCTCCAGTCTGGACTATTGAGAATTGGCCTCATACTTTTGGATATCTTAATTTGGGATGGGAACAGGACACATCGAGGATGCGTGCTCCACCATAACAATGGCTGGTTTTCACTCGTCCACGGGAAAATACCCCATTGATAGGCCATCAGAATCGTTTCTGGGGTCAGATTGCCACCAATAGCAAGCAAGCCATCTTCATCTGAATAGTATGGATGTGGAAAAAACTCTACCCCCTCTTGCAGATAATAGGGCATTAAGAATTTATGTTAAAATACTATTGCTCGACCATATGGTCAATAACAGCTGATAGTCCTCTTTCTACAAGAGCATCTTTCATCGGCTTCAATATGTCAAAATTTCCTGTCTTGACTATTGCCTTGCCTTTATAATGCACCAATAGAGATAATTGCTCTGATTGTTCGAATGTATGTTGGCATACTTCCATAAAGCATTGGATGACCCAATCGAAAGTATTGAAATCGTCATTATATACAACTAATTGAGAATATATTAGTTCTGTTGTTGTCTCTTCCACCTGCATTACTTCTTCTAACTCCGAAGCGATGATAGAATCTATGGAACTGTTTTTCTTAGTCATATGAATTCAAAAATTATTAAGGGTGTTAGTTCAATTTAGCTAATGCTTTTCTCACTGCTTCAAAATTGGGTAAATTCCCAGCATTTTCCAATACCTCAGCATATTTAATTATACCATTTTTATCTATCACAAATGCGGCTCTTTTGGAGACACCTTTCATACCAGCCACAAAGTCTTCGTATATGGCATCGTAAGCTCTGCTGGCTTCTTTGTTAAAGTCAGATAATAAGGTGAAATTGAGGTTGTTATCCTCTTTAAATTTTGCTAATGTAAATGGGGAATCCACTGATATGGCAATGACGCGAGCATTAAGGTCATTATAGTCGGACAACTCATCTCTCATTGTACATAATTCAGTAGTACATACACTTGTGTAAGCAAGTGGAAAGAAAAGAAGTACAGTATTTTGATCGGAACTAGAAGATATATCTACATCATTCAGACCAGAATCTTTAAGCATAAAACTTGGCGCTTTATCGCCTACTTTTAAGGTCATATCAGGGTGTTAGAGTTTCAAATGTAGTATAAATGTTTTTAGAAGAATGTTATCGTAACATAATTATGACCTGTTAATTGTCAATTATGCCATTCATTTGCTAATCTATAGGATTCTTAGTCTACTATCTTACTTTTAACATTCTGTATAAATTCATGAAGTCCTCACAAAAAATAGCCTATCTCCAATTGCATGCAGCGGTTATACTGTATGGATTGACAGCTATATTAGGGGATTTGATAAGCCTGTCAGCTGTAAATCTGGTATGGTGGAGAGTACTCATCACCAGTCTAAGTTTACTCTTCTTTGTCGGCTGGGGCAGACGTATTCTGACTATGGACAGGAAAGTTGTTGTACGCTATATTGGAATTGGATTCCTGGTCGCCCTTCATTGGATAACCTTCTATGGCGCTATCAAGTATGCCAATGCTTCTATCACACTGGCTGCCATGGCGACCACTTCTCTATTCACGGCATTCATAGAACCGGTAATAATGAAGCGGCCATTCTATCGATTAGAGCTCGTATTAGGATTGCTTATTATACCCCCAATGATGATGATAGCCAGTGATCTGGATATCACGATGATGCAAGGTCTAGGGATCGGACTGATATCAGCCTTTCTGGCCTCCTTGTTTGCTACACTCAATAAGAAGATGGTAGGTGAAGCGGACGCTTATCAGATAAGCTTTCTGGAAATGAGCAGTGCTTTTTTCTTTATATCTATACTATTACTTGTAGCGCCTACCGGGAATATGATGCCGACGAGTCAAGACTGGCTTTATCTATTAGTCCTCTCACTTGGTTGTACCACACTAGCTTATGTCATTAGCCTGAAAGCACTCAGATACGTCAGCGCCTTCGATGCCAATCTGGTTATAAATCTAGAACCTGTCTACGGCATCTTGCTTGCTGTAGTCATACTCAATGAGCATACACAAATGAGACCTAGTTTTTACTTGGGCATTGTACTGGTCATGCTGATCATCTTTGCCCATCCATATCTCAAAAAGAAATTTCTCCCACAACATTCTGACACTTAATCCATGACAATGTCTTCTATTCCAGTAATTACAGATTCCCAAATACATGACTACTGTCTTGCCCATTCCTCACAGCCACCCGCAGGCTTAAGAACGATTACTGAGGCGACAAAGGTTACAGGTAAGACCATCATGCTTTCTGGAGCATACCTTGGTCAGTATCTAAGGATGATGTCCATAATACTCAAGCCCAAGTATGTCTTAGAATTTGGCACTTTCACAGGCTATGGCGCCCTCTGTCTTATAGAGGGCCTGCAAGAAGGAGGGCAGATATATACCTTAGAAAAAGACCCTACCCATGCTAAGATGGCTGCCCAACACTTTCATGACTTTGGTGCCACAGATCAGATAATCATGCTAACAGGTGATGCCATGGAAGCCATAGCAGAGATTAATCATCCATGGGACTTAGTATTTATAGATGCTGCAAAGCGACAGTATATCAAATACTATGAGTACGTCTTACCGCTCATGCCCTCAGGCGGGGTGATACTAGCTGACAATGTCCTGTGGAAAGGTATAGTCGCCACTGATAGTCTAGACAAACTAGGAGAGGGCTTGCATGCATTCAACCAACATGTTTTTCAAGATGATCGCGTAGAGAACATGATACTCCCCATAGATGATGGCGTTCATTTTATTGTGAAGAGATAGGAGAGGTCTGCTGCATTTTTGTCATTTCGACCGACTGTAAGGAGCGGAGAAATCTTTTAACTTGATAACTAAAATGGATTTAACAGAAGAATTAAAAATTAATTACTCCACCCTCACCACACGACTTGTCCACACTCTCCGCTCTATATTATCCTCAGGTATAAACTCTATGCTATAAGTCCCTGCCTCCAATCCACTCATATCCATCTTTGTCAATGAGCCATAGACGGTTTCTGAATCCATCACCAGCTGACCTTGCATATCAAAGACATATAAACGACCCGTCTCACTCTTTGGCAACTCTATAGTCAGTATATCAGCTACAGGATTAGGATACGTCACCAAATCTCTACGCCAATAAATGTTATCCCCAAACACAGAAGTTATCGTAGGGTCACACTTATCTTCTTCGTCTACACGGAATCGTGGGAAATTGGGCATGGTCGCTGAAGCAGATACAAATGGTAATCGGATACCTTGCTGCATGAAATCGCAGTCTTGTCCTTTACCATTAGGATTATTGATGACATGATATGTATTGGTACTACTGAAACTGCACATATATATCTTACAATCAGGCGCTAGTGCCATAAGAAAAAACTGCGTCTGAAAAGGGTCACTGGCACCATCCCAAACATCTATAAGTTCCAGTCCATCTTCAAGATTCTCTTCCCAGGTGTCTATCTGCCAGAGCTTGTCCTGATTGGTGATATATATGAACCTTGAATTGGGTGACCATTCTACAGAGGCAAATCTGGCAACGTCTTGTGGAAACTCCTCTACAATGAAGTTTTGCTGATTGTTAAATTCTCCAGTTGATCTATCAAAATCAAAAAGGGACAGATTAGTATAAGGATTATAGAATGCATACTTAGTACCATCAGGAGAAAATTTTGATCCCCCACTTGCAGAAACAAAGTCACTGAATGGATCATCCTGGATCTTAGTTACTTGTCCATTAGAAAATCCAGTATTGTCAAGTAAGATAGAATATAAGTTAGCGTCTTCGTCAGATTGAGTAATCCACCAATCACTATGATTAGAATGTGGTATTGCATTTAGATAAGAATATAAGTATTCAATATTTTCATTTATATAAATCCCTTTTGATGCAATATCCTCAATTCCATTATTAGAATTACCTTCAATAAAGCTATAACGTAAAGATTTAAATCTAGGCTCACCGATTTCTATCGGCTTATGTATTACATAGTGATTGTTCTCATCCGCAGGATCTGGTAATATAAGTATATCCTGAGTTGTAGGATAGAAACTACAGGTATCCCCTCTGAATTGAGTGATCCAATCTCCATCATTGAGTCCACTTCCATTGGGCAATATCTCATGATTACGTCCCACTACATGACAGCCATTAGTATAGTACAATAGGTTGCCTTCTCTGTCACAGATGGAAGCGTTGTTGCCTAAAAATTGGATTGGCAGTAAACCTCTTATGCTATCAGGTGAAGAACCATTATTAAAATCAAACCTATAGGACTCAACTCCTTCGGGTGTTCTACTATCATGGCCAAATAACCAGACATAATCTCTTTTGTCAGATTGTGCTTCAGCCATTAAGCTGAAGCACAATAACAAAATCATACTAAGTAATCTAGTCCACCACCAATATTTTCTCTGTAATAGTAAATCCATCGTTGTATCTTATAGAAATAAAATAAACACCAGCCTTTGATAGTACTAAGCTATGACTTTCATCTATCTCATTAAAGTTATAATGAATGTTGCCATAAATCCACATCCACAATACGAGCACGGAGAAATCTCCACAAGGTCGATTTGGAAAGCGTCTTTTTAGGTTATAGTAATAGGCTATGGGTCAAATTCGGTTGAACAGTTGGTTGCACCCTCACACCAAGTGAGTTTTTGCCATGTCGACCGACTGCAAGGAGTGGAGAAATCTATTATCCCGATAACTACATTCCTCACTAATTGGGACTCTTTTTTATCTAAGGAAAAAGCGGAAATAGTATAAGTCGGAGCGGGGTAGCAGAAGAAATAATTGATGAGCATATTGCATCTGGGTTGCAAGCCCAGTCGATCTGGATTTAATGTAGCTCAAGCAGCAAAATGATAATAAGCGTACATTTTCATTAGAACAAGATTTCTCGACTCCTGACGTCGCTCGAAATGACAAAAGGGGTAGTATTCAAAAATCACAATTCAAAATGGCTCTTCTACCCCCCGACCCCTGGAGAGGCGCATCTTCCCGCAGGCATTTGAGTTATGAGGTTCTCCCTTCAGAGCCTGCACTGAGCGGAGTCGAACGTGGAGTTAGAGGGTAGAGCTGGGGAAATTCAATAATTCAAAAATCAAAAATCCCCATTCAAAAATTCTTCATTCATAATTCATAATTCATCATTCAAAAAATCACTTATACAACGGCACTCCATCCAAATCATGGGTCAATATATCTGTCATATATGCAAAGAAAGGTTGTAATGCTTTCCATGTCTTAATCACTTCTTTGATGAATTTAGGATCTGTCACCTCTTTGTCCGAATATGACTTGAATACATACATGGACTTATAGCGCAGCAGGTCTATCTCAGGATGGTCTTTGTCATAGCCTCTTGGTGCACTTTTGACCTGAGCACCCATGAGTTCTCCGAAAGTGTTTTTGAATTTCTTGGAAGCGAGGATTTTGCGTAAGGGCTTAGCGTCGGCGGCTATTTGGTCTCTGATGAGCTTTATGTCTTTGGGATTGGGATTATAGAATCCTCCACCTACCATAGAATCGCCTGGTGTAATCCTCAGATAGTATCCGCCCCGTCTAAATGCCCCTTCTCTGCCCATAGACATGCTGAAGTGACTGTTATATGGCGTTTTATCTTTGGAGAATCGTACATCACGGTAGATGCGAAAAAGCTTTTTCTTCTCTATGACATCAAATTTGTTCAGTTCATTTTCTAATTCAGCTAGAATCGCCTTCATGTTATTGTTGGCATTGGTATAGGCGTCTTTGTTGGCGTGAAACCACTCGCGGTGATTGTTCTTGCGGATGTCTTTAAGGAATTTGAAGGAGCTTTTTTCTATTACTGCCATGCCAAGCGTTTAAGTTAGTGACTGTTTTTTTGATTCTATTAACGCTAATCTAGGCTATTGGTCGGAAGATTTACAATGTTCGTCTTTCTCTGATTAGAATTCAAACATTAAAAAATGCTTCTGCGTTTATATAACTGTATTACATAATGCTGTAAAAGATTTTTGAGATGAAGAATATGAGTATATCAATTAAAGATTGTCCTAAAGAGAACCAATTCCATGACATGATAAAGTCGCTGATTAACAGACGCCTTGTCAATCATTGTGAATTATGTAAAATACACGTCGATTTGTCTAAGTCAAAGGACAATCGTGTTCCATTCAATGTCGTTATCACGGCCACCCTCAATGATGATTTGGTATTAGAAAGCAAGGCCGCTTCTGCTAACTCACTTGCGGCCTTTACACAAGCTTTGGCTCGTCTTGAGAGACGGTTTGATAGTCAGAAGAGAGCTTAGAAGTTATTTTTCCACATCATGGACTCTACGGGCTTAGGCGTCTTGTCGTTATACTTGGCGTTGGCTTTCTTGTTGTAGTAGTTCTCTATTTCTCCCTCTACTTTGAAGTAGATAAGTTGTCCTATAGGCATGCCAGCATAGACTCTCACAGGGTGGACACAGGATATCTCCAAAGTCCAATGATTACAGAACCCCACATCCCCTTTTCCAGCCGTGGCATGTATATCGATGCCGAGTCGGCCTACACTAGACTTGCCTTCTAAGAATGGGACTGCATTATGTGTCTCCGTATATTCAAGCGTAGAGCCCAAATACAAAGTGCCTGGCTGTAAGACAAATCCTTCATCTGGAATCTCCAAAGAGGTTGTCTTGTTATGACGCCGAGCATCAAGGATATCGTCGGTATAGGTTGCAAGATGTTTGCTCAGATGTACATCATAGGAATTAGTACCTAAGGAAGACCTGTCATAAGGCTCTATCACGATCTCACGTGAATCTATACTACTCAGTATTTCTTTGTCCGATAGAATCATAATTGTAAAGTG
>CAZMMQ010000021.1:20332-48526 GCA_964567435.1 uncultured Saprospiraceae bacterium
CGTCATACCATTCTTAAGGACAAGCATGGCAAACCCTACCGAGAAGACTGTCCCCAGCACATCTCCTTAAGTCACTCCAGGGAATATGTCGCAGTTATTTTATCGGAGAAGCCCGTTGGCATAGACATTCAAAAGAAAGAGGATAAGATTACCAGAATTGCCCACAAGTTTGTTAATCAATTAGAGAATAATAGAATACCGAATTCGGCCGCACCAGATTATTACCATGCTATATGGAGTGCGAAGGAGTCTATGTACAAGGCTTATGGAAAAAAGAACC
The DNA here is from genome assembly GCA_964567435.1 of uncultured Saprospiraceae bacterium. GTDB lineage: Bacteria > Bacteroidota > Bacteroidia > Chitinophagales > Saprospiraceae > RFSX01. Next base: position 20,613 of record CAZMMQ010000021.1, read on the forward strand.
TGGATTTCAAGACGAACATGCATGTCTATCCATTTCAAATTTTGGATTCCATTACAGAGTTCCGTGGTCATGTGTCTAAAGCAGATTGTAAGCAGGATTATCATTTAGAGCTACAAAAAGTGGAGGGGGCTTATTTGGTGTATTGTGTGATGGATTGAGTCTGCTTGGTGATGTATCAAGCCTATTATTAGATTACAAATTAGTCCGGTTAACAGATATGATAACTAAAACGATAAAAAAGATAATTGCATCCCAGAAAGTCAATATGGGTGGACACATCATAGACCAATCGCTGCCTAATCAACACATGGATCAGCTAGACCCTTTTCTGCTGATACATCATGCTAGATGGAGATTACAAGGAGATCAGCGGCCATTAGAAGCTGGCATAGGGGCTCATCCACATAGAGGATTTTCGCCAGTGACATTTATATTCGAAGGAGACATAAGGCATCAAGATAGTCTGGGCAATGATACAGTTGTACGTGCTGGTGGTACTCAATGGATGCATGCCGGTAAGGGCATCACCCACAGTGAAAGGCCAAGCAAGGAATTGGCGATGAGTGGTGGTCTGCAAGAGTTCATCCAGTTCTGGGTGAATACACCCGCCAAGTATAAAATGGAAGCCCCTTATTATCTGCCACTACCTGAAGAAAAGATACCCTACATAGAAGATGATGATTATAAAGTACAGATCGTTGCAGGTGAATACAATGGCATTAAGGGACCTGCTAGGACATTCTCTCCGCTTTTACTCATGAGAGGCACTATCAAGACTGAAGGACAGTTGAGCCTCTCTATCCCTGCCTCGTATAATTCCTTAGTGTATGTCCTTAAAGGAGAACTGCTTGCAGATAATCAAACAGTATATAACAAAAGTCTCATCTGGTATAATACAGACGGAGAACAGATACAACTTACTGCAAAGGAAGCGACCACCTTCATCTTATTGTCAGGAGAACCTATAGGCGAAAAGGTTACATCTTATGGACCCTTTGTGATGAATAATCAAACAGAAATTATGCAAGCTCTCCGTGATGCTCAGATGGGCAAAATGGGAGTGCTGATAGAAAATCGTGATTAGACAAGAAAAGCGCCTTCATTAAGATGGTCAAATAATGCATAGACTGCTTTGTCGTAATCGACAAGAGTTTTGGTTTTCGATATTTTTTTGATTAGCCGAGGTGCATGAATTACAGTAGCAAAGTAATCCCAGAAACTGAGCATCTTTCTGATTATAGCTTTATCACCAGATAGTTTTTCGCCGTAGGCACTGCACAACTTATCATGATACTTGCTGAACACCTCCATTCTATCTTCAGGATACGCCAGAGTATCCATTTTTATCATCATAGGTAAAAATGGGTCAGCGAGTAGCCCTCTCCCGAGCATCCAATGATCTATAGTCGGAAATCTATTACTCAACTCTCTGAATACGGCCACTGAAGTGATGTCTCCATTGAAGAATAATTTGTGACGAGTCGCATTTATGCATCGTTCAAATCCATCCAGGTCCGTACCTCCTACATATAGTTGCTTGCCTATACGTGCATGTATACCTATACTTTTGAGCGGATACTTATCTAACACTTTAAAAGCATCCAATATCTCAGAACTATCATTGTAACCCATCCGCATTTTCATAGAGATTGTAATATCAGTCTTGCTATGGACGGTGTCGAGAATCTCATCTATCTTACCACTATTACAGATGAGTCCAGAACCCAAGCCCCGATTGGTAACCATAGGATAAGGGCAGCCTAGATTCCAATTAAGCTCGTCGTATCCCAGTGACTGGATGTAGTCTATTACAAAAAGAAACTCCTCCGAACTGTTGGTCATAATTTGTGGCACGAGATGAGGCACTTTATTATTGGCGTGCTGTAAGTCCTTTTGGTAGCCGGGCTTAATATTCAGCTTGCCATTAAGTCTTATATAAGGTGCATAATATGTATCTATCCCGCCAAAGTAATTGTAGTGTAAGTTACGGAATCTGAAATCCGTAAATCCTTGCAATGGTGAAGAGATAAGGGTATGAATCATATTGTCAATCTATTGCATAGATACAAACTCTTAGGTTGCTTTTTTTGATAATGTACCCATTGATTAATGTAATAGGACACCAATCCTGATGACAAGTCGCAATTTTTTTAGAGTACTCTTCTCAATGCATTGACTTTATTTGTCAATTTGCCAAACTCTTCAAAGTCTATGGTTTGCTGGCCATCCGTCGCAGCTTGATTAGGTGTCTTATGTATTTCTATTAAGATACCGTCACAACCAGCAGCTACTGCAGCTAGGGTCATCTGAGATACATGTTCACGTATGCCTATGCCGTGCGATGGATCTACGACGACAGGGAGATGTGATTTTTTCTTGAGGATAGGCACTGCATTTAAGTCTAGTGTATTCCTATAACTAGTCTCAAAGGTTCTAATACCTCTTTCGCATAGTATAATTCTTTCATTGCCATTTTTAAATATATACTCTGCTGAGTAGAGTAACTCATCTATGGAGCCACTAATGCCTCGTTTAACAAGTACGGGTTTGTCTACTTCCCCTAGAGCTTCTAGTAGATTGAAGTTTTGGGCATTTCTAGCACCTACTTGGAATATATCTACATATGGCATCATGGTTTCTATTTGCTTAGCTTCCATAATTTCTGTAATGATTTTAATGCCGCTTTCTTTGCAAGCTTTATAGAACATCTCCAAACCTTCGTGTCCCAGTCCTCTGAAGGAGTAGGGGCTGGTACGTGGCTTATAGACACCTCCTCTCATTATCTTGACACCATTGTCTTTAAGACATTGCACGGTATTGGCTATCTGCTCTTCGCTCTCAATGCTGCATGGTCCTGCCATCATTTCGAAATGACCATTTCCTATCATGATATCATCACCTATATTTATAGCCGTTCTCCCTACCTTCCATTTCTGGCTCACCATTTTATGTTTACCACTTACACGGTGTACATCTTTTATTCCATCTAGTTGACCTATGCGTCTGATGTCAAATTCTGACTTTGGCGTACAGATCTGATAATGGCCATGTTGTGTCCGTACTGGATAATAGTCTATACTTAATTCTAAGAGAATATTTTTCAGCTCATCCAGTTCTTGGGTATTGATGTCTTCTTTGATTTGTATTATCATGACTATTCTATTATACTGTTGACAAATGCTTTAGTGTCTACGCTGAGATTGGTGCTTTCGGCAATGTGATTGATAAATGCACTGCCTATTATGCCACCAGAAGCATATTGATTGACAAATTGAAAATTTTCTTTGTTTCTAATGTTAAACCCGACAAGGAAAGGTGTGCTGAGATTTAGCGACTTTAATTTTTGCAGATAAGCTTCAGCACTATCTACTTCTTTATTGTTGCCTGTGGTGCTAGAGCTACTCACTGCATATATGAATGAATTGCTGTGCTGATCTATAAGTTGTAAGCGTTCTGCGGTAGTATTGGGAGTGACTAGAAAAATATTACTTAGACCGTACTTGTTGAGTATCTCTTTGAAGTCCCTGAGGTATATCTCTATGGGTAAATCAGGAATGATTAAACCACTTATGCCTGCTTCCGTACACTGCTGCACAAAGTTGTCTATACCATATTGGAGCATACTATTGAAATAGCCCATAAGCACTAATGGTACGTTAGTTTTTATTCCCTTTAGCTGTTCAAAAATCAGGTCTAATGTAATTCCATTTTCCAACGCTTTCATGTTGCTTCTCTGTATTGTAGGGCCATCACTTAACGGATCCGAGTAGGGGATACCTACTTCTATTATGTTGACCTTACTATCAGTTAGCGCTGGTATTATCTCAGTGAGGCTATTGAGTCTGGGAAAACCTGCGGTAACATAGATATTAAGCAGATTTTTTGGTTTGTCATTGAATAGTTCTTTAATGGTCATCAGTCGAGAATTTTGAGTATGTTTCTAAATCTTTATCACCACGTCCACTTAGATTGATGACAACGACATCATCTTCATAGCATTGTAGTTGTTCCAGATAGGCGAGTGCATGAGCGGATTCTAAGGCAGGTATGATGCCTTCTTTTTGTGCGATCAATTGTGCTGCCAGCAAGGCTTCCTTGTCAGTCACTGAATGATAAGTAGCTTTGCCTACTTCCTCCAAGAAGGCGTGTTGTGGACCGATACCAGGATAGTCCAGTCCAGCAGAAATACTGTGCGGCTCTATGACTTGTCCGTCTTGTGTCTGCATTACCTTCGTCATGGAAGCATGTAAGACGCCTTTAGTACCAACTGCTAATGTAGCTGCTGTCATTTCTGTATCTACACCATGACCAGCAGCCTCTACACCGATTAGTTTTGTCTCATCATTGAGATAGTGATAGAAAATGCCCATGGCATTACTACCACCACCCACACAGGCGATGATGTAGTCAGGATTTTTTGTCAGTTGTTTTTTGACCTCTTCACTGATGACGGATTGGAAACGTGCAACGATATCCGGATAGGGATGTGGCCCCACAACAGACCCGATGATATAATGCGTATCTGTTGGATTATTAATCCAGTTTCTGATGGCTTCATTAGTCGCATCTTTAAGTGTCTTGCTGCCAGAATGTACAGCCACTATATTTGCACCCAACATTTTCATGCGATCTACATTCGGCGATTGTCGGACTATGTCTTTGGCACCCATAAATATATCGCAACTCATACCCATCAAACTACAGGCTGTGGCAGTGGCGACGCCATGTTGACCAGCGCCTGTTTCAGCTATGATTCTTTTCTTGCCTAATCGCTGAGCAAGTAATATCTGACCGAGTGAGTTGTTTATCTTATGAGCACCTGTATGACATAGGTCTTCTCTTTTCAAATATATTTTAGTGTTATAATATTCACTGAGTCGCTTGGCGAAGTAAAGTGGGGTGGGTCTGCCTACATAGTTTCGGAGTAAATCATGAAATTCTTTTTGGAATGATTCACTCTCAATTATACTTAGATATTTTGTTTGAAGCTCTGAGACATTGGGATAGAGCATTTCTGGCACATAGGCACCACCGTAAGCTCCATAATATCCTTTACTATCTACTTGGTAATTCATTATCATGGATTGTATTTATAAATGTTGATAGGGTGCTGCAATTTTTTAAACCAGGCTCTATTTCAAATTTGCTATTGAGGTCTACTGCATATAAGTGCGGTAGATTAATTGAGCTGATGGTTTCTACATCTTGAGGAGAGATGCCTCCGGATAAGAAGTAGGGCTTATCTAATTTGTAGTTTACTAATAATTGCCAATTGAATTTTTTGCCACTACCACCATAGCTAGGACTTGCCGTATCAAATAGGAAAAAATCTGTCATATCATAATATTTTTCTAAGGTAGTCCAGTCGAAGAGCTCATCTATCTGAAACGCCTTAATGACCTTGATTCCAACTTCTTGCAATGCGGCAGCTATGGCAGGAGGTTCGTCACCATGCAGTTGTATAACATCTAGCTTGTAGTGTTTGGCAGCGTATGTCATGTCATCTAAGTTTTGGTTAACGAAGACACCTACTTTTTGAGCACTGATATTGGCATTGACCAGATAATCCAAAGTGGCGGTGTCAATTAGTCGTTTAGATTTCTTATAGAATATAAATCCGATATAATCAGGTTGTATAGCATCTATATCTTCGATATTTGCTATTTGTTGCATGCCACATACTTTAATTTTCATGCCGAATGAGATTATAACTCTCTATTAATTTTTTACATTCTTGAGCTGGGTAGCTTGATTTCATAAAATGCGTTCCTATTAGAAATCCATCAAATCCTGCATTGGATAATTGTTTGATGTCAGTGCCTTTACTTATGCCGCTCTCACTAACTTTTACTATTTCTGAAGGTAGATGCTCGACTAATTCCAAACTATTTGAAATACTGATATCAAAGGTCTTTAGATTTCGATTATTCACCCCTATTAAGTCTATGTGTTCGTTCACATGTGATTGAATCTCTTCTTTATTGTGTACCTCGAGGAGTATCTCTAGCCCTACGGATTTGGCAAAGGCGGCTAGCTTTTGTGTTCTTTGCGGCGTGAGACATGAAGCTATTAATAAGATGCAGTCTGCGCCTATACTCTTGGATTCTATAACCTGATATTCGTCCAGTATAAAGTCTTTTCGAAGTATAGGACAGTAGTTGAATTTTCTTGCCGTTTCCAGATCTTTGTTTGTTCCTTCGAAGTAAGATGTATCAGTCAGTATAGACAAGGCAGATGCACCCGATTGCATATAGGCGATACTTAGCTGCTCTACATCTATATCTTTGCTAAACGATTTATTGCTCGGCGAAGACCTTTTTATCTCAGCAATAATACCTACCTTATCTGTGCGCTTGAGGTACTTGGATAATGATACTATTGGACTGCTGTAGAAAGTACTTTCCTCTAAGCTTTTGATTGTAGTGTAATCTTTGGATTTCTCTATCTCCTTTTTCTTACTGGCGACTATTTTTTCTAGGATGTTCATATGGAAAGTAATTTATTCAGTGAATTGAGTGCTTTTTTAGAGTCCAAGGATGATTGTGCTTCAGCATAGGCATCTGGGAATGATTTGTTGTTATCATAGCATTGGATTGCAAGAGCCGCATTAGCACATACTACTGCATTTTGAGCCTCAGTTCCATTACTATTAATTATCGTGGTGAATATTTTTTTAGCTTCCTCGATTGAGTTACCACCTAGAATATCACGCTGAGTAATATTAGTATGTGTACTTGTCTTTGGGTCAAAAATGTATTCACTAAATGGACTTATTATTTTGGCTTTACCCGTCAGGCTTAGCTCATCATGCCCATCTAATGTATGGATAATTCTATACGAGGTGTCTTGTGACTCTAATATATACTTGTAGTACCGCTGTAGTTGGAGTGAGAATACACCGACTAACTGCCGATTTGGATTGGAGGGATTGACCATAGGGCCAAGCATATTAAAAAAAGTTCTGACACCTAGTTGCTTTCTGATAGGTGCAACTTCTTTCATGGCGGGATGGAAGAGCGGGGCATGCAAGATGGTAATATTGGCTTGGTCTATTTGTTGCTTTAGCTTATCCTCATCATTGGTAAATTCTAGTCCAAGAGATTCTAATACATTCGACGAGCCGCAGATAGAGCTAACCCCATAGTTACCATGTTTGGATACTTTATAGCCAGCCCCTGCTACGACAAATGACGCCAATGTGCTGATGTTAAAAGTATCCTTTCCATCACCTCCTGTGCCACAAAGATCTACATTATCTACATCGCCTAAGTCAATTTTAATACACCGCTCTTTCAGACAATCGCTAAACCCAGACAACTCCGCCACAGTGATATTTCTCATTTTAAACACAGTAAGAAAAGAAGCTATTTGATATTCGTTGAACTGGCCATCTGAAATACCACCGAGGACGGTTTTTGCTTCTTCACGTTCGAGGGCCTCTTGTGCAAATAATTTATTGAGTATTTTCTTCATTTTTTATCGACCTCATTTATAAAATTGGAAATCATAGTCTCACCTTCTTCTGTAAGGATACTCTCTGGGTGAAACTGTAGTCCGTATAGATTTAACTCGTCATTCTGTATGGCCATGATTTGATTATCTTCAGATACCGCGGTGACCTTGGTTTTCTCTGATACAGTTTCTGGATTAATACTCCATGAGTGATACCTGCCAACCTGCATTTCTTTAGGAAGTTGTGTAAAAAGGCCACTCTCCTCTGTTTGGGTTATCTTGGTTTTTTTGCCGTGATATACATGAGATAAATTAATCAATTCAGAACCTAGATACTGACCAATGGCTTGATGACCAAGGCAGATGCCCAGGATAGGAACTTTGCCTGCACAAGTAGAGATAATGTTATTCATGTTTCCAGCGGACTCTGGCAAACCTGGACCCGGTGATAATATGATGGCATCATACTTCAAACATTCTTCTGGTGCAATCTGGTCATTTCGTATTGTGTCTATGTTATCCACATATTTTTTGATATAGTACTCAAGGTTATATGTAAATGAATCATAGTTATCTAAGAGTAGTACATTCATAATTGGTTGGCTTTTTCTATAGATAATCTGATTGCTCTTACTTTATTATTGACTTCCTCTAATTCACCTTTAGGGCTACTTTCAGACACGATGCCTGCGCCAGCTTGATAAGCTAACGTGTTATTTTTACTAAGTATGGACCTGATAATAATAGCATGATTGACAGTGCCATTAAAACCAAAATATCCTACAGCTCCACCATAGAAGTTTCTGGTGTTAGATTCTTCTTCATCAATTATTTGCAGCGCTCTATATTTTGGAGCACCGCTGAGTGTACCAGCAGGGAAGGTGTCCGCATATATGTCGACACCTTTTTTATGATTATATAGTTGTCCATTTACTTTACTTACCAAATGAATCACTTGGGAGAAAAACTGAATCTCCGCATAGGTTTCCACTTCGACCTTGCTGCTACTCTTACTGAGGTCATTGCGTGCTAAGTCCACCAACATAACATGTTCCGACATTTCCTTGGGGTTAGCTCTTAGTGCTTCAGCTTTTGCTTTGTCGTCTTCTATATTTTCTCCACGTCTTACAGTACCCGCAATAGGATTTATAGTGGCAATATTTTCTTGTACACGAAGTTGTGACTCTGGCGAAGACCCAAATATTTTGAAATCTCCATAGTCTAGATAAAATAGATAGGGTGAAGGGCTTACATTGCGTAGACATCTGTATAACGTAAAATCATCGCCTTTAAAATTTTGACGAAATTCTCTGGCTAAGACTACCTGAAAGGTATTACCAAGTTTAGAATGCTGGACGCCACTAGCTACCATATCCATATATTTATCATCAGATATAGTGGATGTTTCTTCTCCGACAGTCTTAAAGTGAAAATGACTATAGCTGCTGGCTTGCATGGTAGAGTACACCTGTTCTATACTAGTGTGATCATCATTCTTAGTGAAAGAATGTTCTACGATATACATTGATTTCTTAAAGTGATCGAAGATGATAATGTAGCGGAATAGCTGATACTTCAGATCAGGATTATCTTTGATGGTATCTGCTTGAGTATTCAGTTGGATGTCTTCAAAGTATTGCACAGATTCAAAAGAGGAATAACCCCACAGTCCCATAGTTTCTATAGGGAAGTCTGAGTCTATAGGCACAAAGGCATTCATGAAGTTGTGTAAACCCGCCAACACGTCCCCTCCACTAGTGGCTTCTGTGGTTATAGGTTGGTTAGTAGCTACATGATAAGAGTAGGTGTTTCGCTTTGCCTCAAAATTGGCAATCGGATCTATACATATAAAACTTTTGTTTTCTGTTCTGTCGTGATAATCAGCACTTTCAAATAATAAAGCGCCAGGATAATTATCTCTGAGTTTATTGTAGACAGTCACTGGCGTATGCAGATCAGCTAGGTATTCTTTGTATTGTCTATGTATGTTGTAGGTCATATTATTCAAAAAAAAAGCCCCGCGAGAAGCGAGGCTTTAGTTATTATATTATTATAACAGCAGTACTACTTCTCAGAAAGATTATCTAAAAAGCTCCACCACCAGTTTGTATTTAATTCAGTCTGGTACGTAAAATTGTTTTGATATGTGTTGTACATAACCATGCTCAAATATTGCAATAATTAATGTAAACAAACAAACTATTTTTTAGTTCATGCATTTTTTGACTAAGACTATAAGTTTTTGTCTCGAAGACATCATTATATAATAATTAACCTCAACTCAGAAAAATCATTTTAATATGGGTAGGTAGAGTGACAACTTCACTTTTAATGTCATTTCTCCAGATAAATGCTGAAAGCACCATTGTTGACATCATCGTCAATAGTCCAGATCATAATACATAGAAGCAGCTATGTTGGTGGCAGACTTGGCAGGTACTTTGAGTGGTGATGGACCGTTTACCGTATTTGCACCGGCAGATGCAGCCTTTGAGTCCTTGCTTCCTGGTACAGTAGATGACTTGTTTGGAGATATTTGTTTTCACTTCTTCTAATCATGATATCGTATCAGATTAGGTGATAAAAAGAACTTTACCTTTTGTTTTGGCAGAATCTAATGTTGACTTCAATATTAATAAGTATAGTAAATTGAGCTTTAGATACTCCTTTGACTTCAGTCTAACACCAATGTGTCAATTCCAAGATTTAAGTACAATTCCGATGTGACATCAGCTAGGGTAAGTTATTCATATACTTTTAGTCACTACAGATCATTATCTGCTATAGGTACAGATAATTTAATCCTTGCGTTTAGCCATTTGTATAAATTGTATATTGTACCTCTAAGTTTATATAGATGGAGAAACTTAATTCCTTAAGTCTGATTTTTGTTATAGCGGCAATCCTATTGTTTGCTAGTTGCAAAAATAAGACTGAGAATACTGCAGATATTTCAGACTATATCAGTAATGATTTGCCCTCAGATTTTCTCGACTTTTATCAAAAATTTCATTCAGACTCACTCTATCAAATTGCTCATGTATTATTTCCGTTAAAGGAAAAGCAAGACCAATCATTATGGCAATTATCTGATTGGAAAATGCACAGACCTTTTGATGATCTTGGTGGTCAGTATCAGCGAAAATTTACCAACTTAAACGGTATAATTATAGAGAACATATTTGATGTCAAGGGCATGTTCCAAATGGAAAGACGTTATATAAAAGACACTGAAAGTTATATTCTCATCTATTACAACTTCACCAATGCCTTTGAAAATAGTGAAGATTGGGATGCCGGATAGATTATTTAAACTTCTTCCTGCAATACATTGTCTTCTTGGTAGGCCTCTATTGGAGGGCAGGTACAAATAAGATTTCTGTCTCCATATGCATTATCCACACGTCCAACACTTGCCCAAAATTTATAGGAAGTCTTAAGATGAGGCAAGGCATAAGCTGCTTGCTCACGTGTATAGTTATGTGGCCAGGTATCCAGCGTTAATTCTTGCAATGTATGCGGTGCATTAGTAAGCATGTTGTCTTCTCCATCTAACTCACCAGTTGCAATCATTTTGATTTCTTTTCTGATAGCAATCAATGAGTCAATAAATCTATCTAACTCTTCCAAGCTTTCACTCTCAGTAGGTTCGATCATAATAGTACCTGGGACAGGAAAGGATAATGTTGGTGCATGGAAACCATAATCAATTAATCGTTTGGCGACATCTTCGGCGCTCACACCATATTCTTTGAATTCTCTAAGATCGACGATAAGCTCATGAGCACAGTGACCATTTGATCCTGTATACAGAATATCATATGCTTGACTCAATCTGGCTTTGAGATAGTTTGCATTCAGTATGGCAATTTCTGTTGCTTTTCTGACGCCATCATGACCAAGTAATCGAATATAGCCATATGAGATGAGTAAGATACTGGCGCTACCCCAAGCCGCTGATGAGACAGGATGAATAGCACTTGTGGGCATTATACCAGCTGTGGTCTGATGACTAGGGAGGTAGGGTAGAAGTTTTTCATTGACACAGACTGGACCCATACCTGGACCACCACCACCATGAGGTATGGCAAAGGTCTTATGAAGGTTAAGATGGCAGCAGTCAGCGTGGATGGTGCCAGGACTAGTAAGTCCTACTTGCGCATTCATATTGGCTCCATCCATATACACAAGACCCCCTGCTTCGTGTATCGCATCACAAATCTCTATGACATCTTCTTCAAATACACCATGCGTAGAAGGATAGGTAATCATGATGCCTGCAAGATTATCCTTGTGAGTCTCTATTTTTTCTCTGAGGTTTACCAAAGAAATATTTCCTTTTTCATCAGTGGGTGTAACGACGACTTTCATGCCAGCGATGACGGCACTTGCAGGATTGGTGCCATGTGCCGAAGATGGTATGATGACAATATTTCTATGAGATTCGCCTCGGTCTTTGTGATAGGCTCTTATAAGCATTAATCCAGCATACTCTCCTTGAGCTCCAGAGTTGGGTTGAAGCGTGCATCCAGCAAAGCCCGTTATCTCTGAGAGATAGGCTGCTAATTCTTCGAAAATTTGCTGGTAACCCATTGTTTGATCTTTAGGAGCAAACGGATGTATATGTGCAAATTCTGGCCAAGAAACTGGTATTAGTTCTGTCGCAGCATTCAGCTTCATAGTACAACTGCCAAGTGGAATCATAGAATGCACCAGCGATAAATCTTTACTTTCAAGAGACTTAATATAGCGCATCATTTTCGTCTCAGTGTGATGAGAAGAAAAAACAGGATGTGTTAGGTAAGGTGTCTTACGTTCAAGCTTATATGGAATGCCATAGGTGACACCATTAGAATACCCATGATCCTCATTTCCAGAAAAAAGATATTTAATATCCTCCAAGTCCTTTGAAGTCACTGATTCGTCAAGGCTAAGGGTAATCTGATTATTCTCTGCGGTATATAGGTTGATTTCTTTCTCTCCACATTTGGTTAGTATGTCAGCTCTCTCTTGAGAAGACACTTCAATAGATATAGTGTCAAAGAATGTATCATTAATCACGTGATACTTTCTAGCTTTCAGGTAGTGGTGTAAGTCCTTGGTCTGTTTGTATATGTTTTCTCCAATTTTTTTCATGCCGTGAGGACCGTGATAGCAGGTGTACATAGAGGCCATGATGGCGAGTAAGGCTTGCGCGGTACAAATATTTGAAGTTGCTTTTTCTCTTTTTATATGTTGCTCTCTTGTTTGCAATGCCATTCTAAGAGCTGTATTACCATATCTGTCTTTTGACAAACCGATGATTCTGCCTGGAATTTGTCTCTTGTATTTTTCTGAGGTTGCGAAGTAAGCAGCATGTGGACCACCATAACCCAATGGCACACCAAACCTCTGAGTATTTCCTACTACTATATCTGCGCCCCAAGAGCCAGGAGATTCCACAACTGTCAATGCCATCAGGTCAGCAGCTACCACCAGTAAGTTATTATTCTCATGTAACTTGTCTGTGAAGGCTTTGTAGTCTTTTATTGCTCCAGTACTATTTGGATACTGAACCAAGGCACCAAAGTATTCCTCTGATGGCTCATGAGATTGGTAGTCTCCTTCTATGATTTTTATTCCTAATGGCTCTGCCTTTCCAATGATGACTGCTTTGGTTTGAGCAAATACATGCTTGTCAACAAAAAATTTATTTATGGGAGTTTTGGTCCTTTTATTAATGATTCCGTAGGCCATAGCCATACCTTCTGCAGCGGCAGTACCTTCATCTAGCAGCGAGGCATTGGCTAAGGGCAAGCCAGTCAGGTCAGAGACCATGGTCTGGAAGTTGAGCAATGCTTCTAACCTTCCCTGTGAAATTTCTGCTTGGTAGGGTGTATATTGAGTATACCAAGATGGGTTTTCGAAGATGGTTCTTTTGATGACTGATGGCGTGAGAGTATTATAATAACCCTGACCTATATAGCTCCTATAGACTTTGTTTTTTTCTGCAATAGTTTTGAGAGTACGGAGATACTCATGTTCAGAGAGAGCCTCAGGTATATCAAGGTCTCCATTGGATCGTATGGATTGGGGGATGGTTTCTTCTATTAAAGTGTCTAGCGACACTACCCCAATTGCTTTTAACATGCTGTCCACCTCCTGCTGAGATGGACCTATATGACGATCAGAAAATCTGTTCATTCTCAGTTCATTTTATGCCACTAAATTTACCAATAAAGATTATTTATATGTGTTTTATTCGTGGACAATTCAAGTGATTATTATTCAACTGTACAACAGATTACAGTGTATTAGGTTAGAGAATGTCGTAAGTATTGTGGCCAGCACCACTAGCCTTTAAGGAAAGTGAGTTACTTTAAATATTATTTAAATGTGTAACTAATTCTAGTTGAGCCTGTTAAGCCAGAATAGCGTAAGAGACTGATGTATTGAATCAGAAATTCGGCCTCTATAGGAAATTGGAAATATGTCTGGTTTAGATTATTTTATCTTAAAAGCGGCTTTCACTTTTTTGACATAATCTAACTTCTCCCAAGTAAATGTTTCGACGGCAACAGTTTTTTTCTTGCCAGAACCATCTTGAAATGTGACCTTTTTCTTTTTAGAGGCTCTTCCCATATGTCCATAAGCTGCCGTCTCAGAGTATATCGGTGTTCTTAGTTTAAGTCTTTGTTCTATGGCATATGGCCTCATATCGAATATCTTACTCACAATGCCAGCAATCTGGGAGTCTGATTTGTTGACATTTGAGGTGCCATAGGTATTCACATAGATATTAGTTGGTTCAGCGACCCCGATGGCATAAGATACTTGTACAAGAATCTCGTCACTTACGCCAGCTGCAACCAGATTTTTAGCAATGTGTCTTGTTGCATAAGCTGCTGATCTGTCTACTTTGGATGGATCTTTTCCTGAGAATGCACCCCCACCATGAGCGCCTTTACCACCGTAGGTATCTACAATTATTTTTCTTCCAGTTAGACCAGTGTCTCCATGTGGTCCACCGATGACAAATTTGCCTGTAGGGTTGACATGATATTTGATCTTGCCGTCAAGAAGATTTTTGACTGAGCCTTTTACCTTTCTTCTAACTCTTGGTATAACAATATTCTTGACGTCGGCCTTTATCTTCTTTAACATTTTATCCTCTGGCCCAAAGTCATCATGCTGAGTACTGACAACTATTGTATCTACAGAAATTGGTTTGTGGTCATCAGAATACTTTATGGTCACCTGAGACTTAGAATCAGGACGTAAATATGCCATCTCCTTTCCTTCCTTCCTGATCTTTGCCAGCTCCTGAAGAATTTTGTGAGATAAATCAAGTGCAAGTGGCATGTAAGTATCTGTCTCATTGGTCGCATAGCCGAACATCATACCCTGATCACCTGCTCCTTGGTCTTCTTTCTTTTTCCTTTCTACACCCTGATTGATATCTGGAGATTGTTCATGTATAGATGAGAATATACCACAAGAATCCGCATCAAACATATACTCTGACTTGGTGTATCCTATTCGTCGGATAACATCTCTAGCTATTTGCTGTACATCAAGGTAGGTCTTCGTTTTAACTTCCCCAGCAAGAACAACCTGACCTGTAGTCACTAAGGTTTCGCAGGCTACTTTTGATGACTTATCAAAAGCGATGAAGTGATCTACAAGCGCATCAGATATCTGGTCGGCTACTTTGTCAGGGTGTCCTTCAGATACGGACTCAGAAGTAAATAGGTATGGCATAATTGTGTTACTTAATATGCATCAAAAGTCCAATAATTAATTGGATATTAAAAATTATTTTCAAGAATAAGATTATCCATAAGATAACCCCTTAAACTATCTCCTGGCTTAATTGGTCCAACCCCAGCAGGTGTGCCAGTCATTATGATATCTCCTGGTTCGAGAGTAAAATATTTGGATACGTGATGAATAAGATGCGGTATAGGGAATATCAAATCACTTATTTTTCCAGTTTGTCTTCGTTCTCCATTGACATCTAGGTAAAAAGTAAGATCGGTCAGGTCATACTTAGATTTGTCATAGAATTCACTGAAGGTGGCAGACCCATCAAAGCCCTTAGCTATCTCCCACGAATGACCTTTTTCTTTAAGAGCCGACTGCACATCTCTAGCGGTATAATCGACACCCAAACCTATTTTGTCAAAATGATCCAAAGCATCAGCTTCAGCGATCTGACTGCCACCCTTGGAGATAAGTAGGCATAATTCTAACTCATAATGGAGATTGTTTGTAAAAGTTGGATAGGTCATCTGCTGCCCTTTATTGATTGCTGTGGCTGGTTTCATAAAAACCAGTGGCTTAGACGGCACTTTATTTTTTAGTTCTTTGGCATGGTCAACATAGTTTCTGCCTATACAGATAATTTTCATAATGTGCTTTTAACGTTAGACAATCCACAAAGTTCTTTGACTTCTCTTACTGTGGTTTGGGCTTTTTTTCTGATTTCATTACTGGATTGTTTTATTTGATTTTTCACTGTCTTTTTATCTGCTTTAATAGCTTCTTTCTTTTCTACAAATTCATGGCGCAAAGCGACCAGGCTATCTGCAACCGCTTGCTTTAAGTCTGCATATTTAAGTTGTCCATCATTATATGTAGTCATTAATTGGTCATGTACAACTTGTTGGTCAGCAGCTATGAGTAACTGAAAGAGATTATGTATTCCAACACTCATCTTACCTTCGGAAGTATTTCCAGAGTCAGTTACTGCACTTCCAACCTGTTTCCTAATTCTGGCTTCTTCTTCAAAGAGGCTGATATTATGCTTTGGTCCAGCTGACTTACTCATCTTACGTGTCGGATCTGCGGTAGACATTATTTTAGGTGTCTTGGTACGGAGCATTTCTGGTAGGACGAAATATTCCTTACCCACCTGATGGTTGAACCGATTGGCAATCTCTTTAGTGAGTTCTAGGTGCTGCTTCTGGTCCTCTCCAACTGGGACATAGTCTGCTCTATATATCAAAATATCTGCAGCCTGAAGGACGGGGTAGTCATATAGTCCTACGGAGATAAAGCCATCCTTCCCTTCCTTATTTTGCTGACTTTTATCTTTGAACTGGGTCATGTTTTCGACTCTGCCATATGAGGCAAAGTTGTTGAATATCCAGCAAAGCTCTGAATGCTCAGGGACAAGAGACTGGATGAATAAATTTTCTGTCTTGATGCCTACGGATAATAGATTGTATATGAGTTCCCAAGTGTTTTCCTTCAGTTTTTTAGGATTGTAAGGCATGGTCATCGCATGATAATCAACTACACCATATAGGCAGTCATAGGTTTCTTGCAAATTGACCCAGTTTTTTACAGCACCGAAGTAATTACCAAAGTGCATATCACCAGTCGGTTGTATACAGGACAAGACTGTTTTTCTGTCAGACATGTTACTAATTTTTAGGAGGAGTTAAGGCATGGCCACAATAGCCGAAATCTCAATATTGACATACTTTGGCAGCGCCGCTACTTCTACCAGTTCTCTTGCCGGTGCTGAGGCATCATCAAAGTAAGTAGCATAGACAGCATTGATACGGCTATAGTTAGCCATATCACTAACAAATACAGATACCTTAGCCACATCTTCCAAGGTGCAGCCAGCTGATTCAAGTATAGATCCCAGATTTTTGAGGACTTGATGGGTTTCATTTTCAATAGTGTCATTGATGAGATCTCCTGTAGATGGATCTAAGGCGATTTGACCTGAAACAAAGAGGATATTACCTACTTGTACTGAGTGATTGTAAGGGCCAACAGGGGCTGGAGCCTTTTTCGAGTTTATTATTTTTTTCATGGATGTAAAGATAAAGAGCCTAAAAAGAAAAAGCCCTTTAACAAGTCATGCTAAAGGGCTATATGTTGATATATTTTAATGTTAGTCGTCGTATTCTTCTCCGGCAATAACTTTTTTACCCTTATAGTAAAGACTTCCTTCCGACCAATATGCTCGGTGGTATAAGTGCGGCTCGCCCGTTGTCTTACAGATTGCTATCTGCGGGATAGTTGCTTTCTTATGCGTTCTTCTTTTTCTTTTACGCTGTTTAGATATTCTACTCTTCGGATGTGCCATCTTTCAGATTTTTATAGTTTCAAATTTTTGAGTGCCTCTGCAAAGGCTGTATTTTCATTTTCAGTAGGACGATTTTGAAGTCTGTCTATCACTGTAGGATCACACTCTTTATCGTCCACATTGTCGC
Organism: uncultured Saprospiraceae bacterium; assembly: GCA_964567435.1. GTDB lineage: Bacteria > Bacteroidota > Bacteroidia > Chitinophagales > Saprospiraceae > RFSX01. The sequence continues at coordinate 38,276 of CAZMMQ010000021.1, forward strand.
AGGTTTTATGCATTGGAAGTGAAAGTAATATGCCATCATATATCAATTTAGATATATTGAATTCAGCACTTTCAGGATGTATATATATCACATCTTCTTCTTCCCTTTCCTCGAAATCATACTTTAGGATGATATCATAATTGTCATCTACAGGAAATTCTATCTTGTCCATACATCTGTCGCAATCCAAATTGATATGACCTTTGAAAATCAATTGGAAAATGACATGATCAGATTTTTTTTCCACCTTAGAGACTAAGGAAATTTGGCCACCTTCGAAAGTAGATTGTTCTAATTCTTTAAAAAAGGTATCGTCTACAGTGTAACTATATTCGTGATGACCGATTTTCATTCCTTTGACCGGAATTGAAAATTGCTTTAGGACCTGCATTTTAAAGATCGTTTTTTAAAGTGGATGCAAAAGTAGTGGTTTTTTGCCAGAATATCCAAGTTTATCTAGGCTTCCATTTTCTATCATTATCATCTCACTTTCTTCACTTTTGGGCAAAAAAAAGCCAGACTTAAAAGTCTGGCTTTAAATATATATATAGTCAGGATATTAGTCCAATTTAGATACTTTTCCAATTTGCTTTCTCGCCCAGTCTCTTCCTCCAAGTCCGAATGCAATAGCTGTTGCTAAACTCACACCTCCAAGTACTGAAGTTACAAGTGTATTAACGATATCACCTCCAATACCGATTTGGTCTAGGACCATAGATACAACAATAAACATAACACCGAAGTATACGATGTTACCTACAAGGTTAGGACTCTCAAAGCCACCTCCTTTAAGCGCAGCTACAGCTAGGTCTCTCAAGAAGTCAGCTACATACATACCTACAATAAGTAGGATACAGCCTACTAGAATTCTAGGAATAAAGGCTACCGCATCCTTAAGTAACACAGATACTTGTGATAACTCCAAGCTGTCGAAGAATAGTATTAGAGTTGTCAGCATTACCATCCAATAACCCATTTTTCCTAACATACCTGATGCATCAGACTTTAATCCAGCTTTAGACATAAATCCATTGATACCTACTTTATCAGCTAGGTCATTAAACTTAACTGCTCTTAATACTCTTACAAGAACATTTTTGAAAATTTTAGCTATAAAGTAGCCTATGATTAGAATGATAAGAGCACTAATTAATTTTGGCAAAAAACCCGATACGTTATTAAACATCGTACCGAATGAATTCATGAAAGCGTCCTTAATTGACATTACTGAATTTTCCATTTTTTAGAATCGTTTGATTAGTTAATTTTTCTGAAATTAATTGATTGAATGGTTATTTGACGTCATGTTATGCATAAAGTAACACCTTAAAGTTAACAATTTTAACATTTTTTTATTTACAACTTTCAGGTTGCTCTTGTTGAATCATTATTTTGAATCCTTGACCTTGACGAATTTTTGCATTTTCTCTGTACGGAGGATCTTGAGCAACCACCCATGCAGATTTTTGATTGGTGATGGCTCCTCCGCCTGCAATTTCTATACTTTCAAGTTTTAAGCCATAAGTCTCAAGTAAGAAATTTAACGACGCATAGGACCTACAGACCAGATTAGGCATATCCACCTTAGCCCCATCTAACTTACTAAGTACAAATTCCAAGGTACCACCTTTGGCAATTTTCACATTACGCTTTTTGCCAGAGGCACCTACTATAACTTGCCCATTATACCTGACTTCCAAAATATGATCGGGTTCTCCAGGATCATGGCGATATCCAGTGACCTGCGTATTGATTTCCAGTTGATTAAGCTCAGTTTTCTTAGCCTCATACTGGCCTCCATACAGTTCTGAGATGCTGGTCAACGGTATGACATCGGCAGTATACTTGGTGACATCTACATAGATCTTCCTATCTTCTTTGACAAAAGCGCCGCCTGGTGGATTTTGAGAGAGTATCATACCTCCTGGTATTCCAACCTTATGTATGGAATCCTTAACTATTAGCTCAAAGCTATTCTTTTGGGCATGCTTGGCCGCCTTCTCCAATGGCTGATCTATATAATTTTCCAGTTCGAGCTTCTGACCATGGTTTGTATAAAACTTCAACCAAAGAAGGACCCCTCCAAAAACCAACACCAAAAGTAGAAGCATCAGAAGCAAGTGGATAAAGAATCTTCTAATTGTCAAAGTCTGAGTTTAGTCACAAAATGTTAGAACGAATATAAGGGTTACCTATTGTAACACTAGATATGATACCTATATTTTTGACTTACCCAGTTTGACTCTATCATTTCTATCCTTATGACATAGTGAATACACGAAATACCGTCTTATCTTAGTCTGCTATACACGTTGACCATGAATCCTTGTAAATTCTTTAATCAGGCAACTTTCACAGTCATTCTCCTTTTCTCTACTTTTTATATGAGATTAGATCTTTCGGCTCAGGGGCAAAACATGAGCCCAGAGGTATATAAAGAATGGAATAGGATACAGCAACCTACGATGTCTGATAATGGTAATTGGTTAACCTACCTCATTACCAATGAAAATGACCGATCTCAACTACAGGTGCATAATGTACGAACTAGGGAAAATTTTAGCTTCGATAGGGCATCTAAGGTCAGCATTGATCCCTTAGGAAAATTTATTGCTTTTCATGCCTCGGCCCACCCTGATTCTATTAAAGCATTGAAAAGGAAAAAAGTCAAGAAGTCCAATATACCTAAGGATACTCTGGTGATATTCTCCCTCGACTCCAAGAAGATAGAAAGGGTGCCCAATGTGATTTCGTACAAAATGAATAATGAGAAAGGAGGAAAAATCGCCTTCAAACTGGCCAATAGATCAATGAAAAAAGATAGTACACTGGTCAAAAAAGAGAATAAAGACAACGGGTCTAGGTTAGTAATCAAAGATGTCTTGACTGGAAAATCGAGAACCGTACCTTATGTGACTAGTTATGCATGGTCCAAAAAAGGAAACCAATTGGCTTGTCATAGCTCCGGCGCAGATTCCACTAGACAAGATCAGGTGCTCTTGTATGACGCCATTAACCAACAACTCAAACCTATATACAAGGTCAATGGTCGTCATCAAAAATTTACGTTCGATACATCAGAGGAGTATTTGGCGTTTTTATCAGATAGGGACACCTTAGATGATATTGATAGATCTATGGAACTAATGGTGTATAAGATCGGGCAAGCAGGAGCTAAAATTGTGCTGGACAAGGACGATACAATGATGTCTCCAAATTTAGAAATTAGCGCCAATCGCAGCCCCTATTTTATAGAAAACTCATCGAAGTTAATCTTTGGGGTTGCCCCACTGCCGGCCATAGGAGATACGACCTTATTAGATGAAGAAATTGTCAATGTAGAAATCTGGCATTACCAAGACCAAAGACTATATACTCAGCAAATTGTCAACAAGAAGGACGATCTTAAGAAATCATACCATGCGATCTATGATGTAGCTGCTCGCCAAAAAACATTGGTGAATGATGATAAGATTCCAGAATGCAACATCTCTAGCAAGCATCAAGGGACTTATGTGCTCGCCTATGATAACACAGCTTACCAGAAGTATATCACCTGGGAAGGCCATGATTATAAGGACCTCTACAAGGTCAATCTACAAACTGGACAGAAAACACTTATACAATCTAAACTGGAAGGCAATCCAACGCTTAGCCCTGATGGAAAATTTGCGGTTTGGTATACAAGGTCCGATACGTCTTGGTATAGCCATAACCTTGAAGCAAGTCAGACCAAACGATTGTCGCAAGGTCGATTCTACGACGAATTGAATGACAGACCGATGCATCCATTCTCTAGCGGTCGTTCTGCGTGGGTAGATAATGGAATTGTATTGGTCAATGATCACTATGATATCTGGCAGATCCATCTAGATGGCTCTGCACAGCCAGTCAATCTTACAAATGGTAGACAAAAAAACTGGCAATATAGATATGTCAGAATGGATAATGATATCCTCAGTTTGCCATTGGATACAACTGTTATGCTGAGGGCATTTAATAGAAAAACCAAGGAGTCAGGCTATGCAATGCTTAATCTAGAGACAAAAGACCTAAGCACTATTATAGAAGGTCCGTTCAGATTAGGTACTCGAATTATCAAAGCCAAAGACGCAGATGATATTATCTATACCAAAGAGGATTTTGATATTTTTCCAGACTTGATCCATTCCAATCTGAGTTTCAAAAAGTCGGTAAAGGTCTCAAATGCCAATCCTCAACAATCTGAATATGGATGGGGGAGTATAGAACTTAGAACGTATAAGGACCATAATGGCGTAACCAGAAATGCACTGCTTGCGAAGCCACCCAATTTTAATCTTGCAAAAAAATACCCGCTCATTGTCAATTTCTATGAGAAGTCTTCTGATAGGCTCCATAATCATAGGGCCCCCTATGCACATAGGTCTACAATCAACTATACTTATTATACCAACAATGGCTATCTTATCTATAATCCAGATGTCTACTATGAAGACGGGTATCCAGGTGAAAGCGCCTTGAGAGCAGTCAATGCCGCTGTAGATGCGTTGATAGAAGAAGGATATGTAGATACAGACAACATGGGGCTACAAGGACACAGTTGGGGGGGATATCAAATTGCTTACATGCTTACTAGGACTAATAGATTTAAGTGTGCAGAGTCAGGAGCACCAGTAGTCAATATGATCAGTGCCTATGGAGGTATCAGATGGGGGTCAGGCTTGAGTAGAATGTTCCAGTACGAACGAACGCAGAGCCGTTTGGGGGTTACTTTATGGGAGAGACCAGATCTGTATATCCATAATTCTCCTGTCTTCAATCTGGATAAGACAGAGACACCTGTCATGATATTACATAATGACAATGATGGCGCAGTGCCTTGGTACCAAGGTATAGAGTACTTTGTAGGATTGAGAAGATTAGGAAAGCCTGCTTGGATGCTGAATTATAATGATGAGCCTCATTGGCCAGTTAAAAGACAGAACAGAATGGATTTCAATAGGCGCATGGAACAATTCTTTAATCATTATCTCAAGGGTGATCAGATGCCTGTTTGGATGAAAGAAGGGGTTCCAGAAATTTCTAAGGGTATCGAGGATGGATTTGAAATGTCAAAATGAAAAAAGCGGCCTTCAACTTTTTGAGACCGCTTTTTAGTTCGTTAAAACACCCTTTAAATTTTTCCTACTTCAAATATGCAATCAATTCGAAGCTGAAAACAATGGATGGGTATATACGCAAGATATACTGTCGAATACAAGTTGACTACAACCCTTTAAAAAAGGTAAAGTAGTTGCTATTTTTCAGAGTTTGGTACGGTATTATCATGATTAATCCTCCCTAAACTTACGGTTCAATCCGATTTTCTGAACCATATACATTTTCCATTTTGGCTCTACCATACACAAACAGGTGATTGGAAATGTCATCTTCTTTACTTTGTACTTCTATCCCTTCCCAAGTGTCATTACAATCATTATGTATCAAGGCATGACTATGCAAATGCAAGGCACCACCCTCCATCACAGTAATCTTTCTTCCTCTGGCCATGGACAGTCTACAATGAATGTCTAATCTTGCCCCTGGACGTATGATAATATCCTTGCTGAAGTCACGACTTCCTTTCCACTCTATATGTCTATCTATCATGATGGGTTCATTTGTATCTGGCTCACACCAGTCTGCATTGATGAGGCCCCTTGTCCTGGATTTTTTTGTGCTAAATCCTTTATGGATTCTACCCAATTGGCAGGGAGTTATAGCCATCTGAGAGTTATTATAATCCATCAAATTATTAGAGTGGATGCTATCACAAGGCGGAGGACTATTTACGCTAAAACAATTAGGGTGAGTTGGGGTGTCGTCACAGCCATCGTACTTTGTCCAGGCATGTGATAGGCCTAGTACATGTCCTATTTCGTGATTGAGTAAGGTGCCGAAGTACCATGACTTTCTAGTGTCTCGTTTGCTGTAAAGTCCAGAGATTTTGACTGATGTCCCTAAGGCTATACCTGTACTTCTAGCTTTATATGTCTTGGATGTTAAACTGTCTTGTGGATGAGAAATGACAAAGACATTGAGGATAGAGTCGCTTCTGATTGCGTACTTCTTTATAACAGCTTTATTATAGTTATTTTTATCCTTACCACTATTAATAAAATAGTAATGATCATCATCTATGTGATAATAGTAACCATCATCTCCCTGCTCTATACCTACGACCTTATATTGATATAATGGATCCATCACAGGTGTATCATTTCCTACAGGTAGATTCATTTTGTGATTATCCTTAAGTCTTTCGTTGCCATTGTTAATGACTAAATAGAGAAACTCACGACCTTCTTCCAGAGAGTAGTTAGCATCCCGCTGGCTAGTATTCATGAAATGGACATTAAGGCGCAAAGTCCGCTCCTCAGAAAATTCATCGGGGATGTAGTTGTTAGATTCATTGCATGGCCGTCTATATTCTTCCTCTTCTTGTTGTATGATAAACCCATCAAGACTAGTGATCATTGTCTTATGGGTTTTTGGTTTACAAGAGGACCCCAAAGCAAATGCAATGAGTATAAAGGCCATTTTTTGTATGGTAATCATAGTAATGCCTAGGATTAAATAACGTGATTAAGAGTTTAGGCTTAACAGCAGCTAAAATAATACTGAATAACGTCTTGACGTATAGACTTAGCTTATGTCACTAGGTCATAGTTGGAATATGATCAACTAGGAGTATCAAAGTTATCCTATTAGGTATTCATTGCGCCACAGACACTGATGACCTGTCCTGATACATAAGTGGACATATCTGATCCTAGAAAGACACAGGCATCTGCCACATCCTTGGCAGTGCCAAACCGCTTTAGCGGGATACTGTCTGTGTAGTTCTTTTTGACCGCTTCGTCCAATTCATCTGTCATTTCTGTGGCTATAAAACCGGGTGCAATGGCATTGCAACGTATGTTTCTGGATCCTACTTCTTTGGCAATAGATTTTGTAAATCCAATAATACCAGCCTTAGATGCAGAGTAATTGGCTTGGCCTGCGTTGCCAAATACACCAACGACAGAAGACATATTAATGATAGATCCTCCTCTGTTTTTGAGCATAGGCTTGAGCATGTGCTTAGTCAGATTAAAGACGGACTTGAGATTGACATCCATGACGCTGTCCCACTGTTCTTCATTCATACGAAGCATCAGGTTGTCCTTGGTAATACCAGCATTATTGATGAGAATATCTACTTTAGAAAAATCCTCTAAGACGTTCTTTACTAAGGTTTCTGAGGCACTAAAGCTGCTTGCATCCGATTGGAATGCCTTCAGATTATCGCCGGCATTTAGCGAGCTGATGAGTTCGTCGGCTTTGGAAGACGCGGAGCGATAGGTGAAAGCTACTTGAGCCCCTTCTTCAAGAAATCTTGTGACGATACCTCTTCCTATGCCTCTTGTACCTCCTGTTATCAATGCTGTCTTGCCGCTGAGTAATCCCATCTTATTTGTGTTTTTTTATTGATTCGTATACTTTTGGCTAAAGTATAGTGAAGAACTGAGAATGGCTCTTTTTTTCAAAGTAGAATTTTTAGAATAGTAGACTTTTGATTAAACCATCCTAATTATCACCACCACCTCCTTCGCCTTCAGGTTTGGTTTGTTTCTTTTTTTTCTTTTCGAGGATCTTTTTGATCTTGGCAGTATCGACGACAGGCTTGGTTGGCTTTTCGGCAGGGGTCTCATCTTCCTCAAATTCATCATCGAACTCATCATTTCCTATTTTGAGTGAATCGGGAATTTCCTCAGCGAATTCATCATCAAACTCATCTTCGAATTCCGAGAATTCATTGTCAAAATCATCTGATCGCTGAGCTAATTTGTTCAGCTCTTGTTCTTCCTCAACAGATTTTTGCTTGTACTTATCGCAATCTACCAAATCCAAGTAACCAATTGGAGGAGTTGGGAATTCGGCTTCATAATTAAAGCCAGTTAAGGTGTCAGCTTCTATAGCCTGCAGAAATTGTTGTACAACAGGTCTGGCCATCACATATCCCTGACCGTTTTCCAGAGTTTTGAATCTGATCCATTTGTCATCTCCACCTACCCATACACCAGTCACTAACTCTGGAGCTACTGACATAAACCATCCATCGGCATAGTCATTGGTCGTACCTGTCTTGCCTCCGAGCTGTGATTTGACACCTAATTTATATCCACCACCCACATTATTCTTAAGCATATCCACCATTACACCATTGTAGAGGGGATTGATAGCTTGTTTGCTTTCGGGTACCCCTGTGTAGATTATTTTTCCACTCTTATCCTCTATTTTGGATATAAATATAGGCTCGGTATATCTACCACTATTGGCAAAGGTGGTATAGGCGCCCGCCATCTCATGCAGTGTCAAATCCACAGCCCCCAGACTTATAGCGGGTACTTCAGGGATGACTTTTTCTCCATTCGGATGTTTGTTATCCTTACTAATACCTGCATTGTCTAGCATCTCTAGTACCACATCTACATTACCCATTTCCTTTACCAGTTTGACAGTAATGGAGTTTTTAGAATAGAGTAGTCCTTGGTAAAGATTGTATTTATTACCAGTAAATTCTTCATTGGCATTGCCCGGTGACCATGCTTCTGGGAGATTGAAGTTGGCATCACCTGGTGGTATGGTGTATTGTATATCCTCATATTCCTGGCAAGGTGATAAACCCATCAGACTAATGGCTGTGGCGTATACAAATGGTTTTATAGTAGACCCCACCTGACGTCTGGAATTGACATGGTCATACTTAAAGTGGCTAAAGGCTGCCCCTCCGACCCAAGCTTTAATATGCCCTGTCAATGGATGTACAGCAAGAAGACTAGCCTGTAAATGTTGGTTGTGATATCTGACACTATCTCTTGGACTCATCTCCACCTCCTTGTATCCATTCTCATTGTAGGCAAAGACCTGCATCTTCCGTTTTTCTTTGAATACATCTCTATAGTCAGTCTGGAGTGTGGTGTAATTCTCTTTTAGGTCTGACCAGAGCGATTCATCATCCATCAGTTTTTCGTACTGCTTTCTGTCATCTTTAGAAATACCTGAACCCGACCAGCTGACTACACGTTTTTCTATTTTGATTAAGGTCTTTATCACATTTTCACTTAGACTAATTCCTCCAAATTTTTTCTGCGCCGCCGCTTTTGCCTTGCCCAGATAGCTGTCATGCATACCAATGTATCGTTCAGTTTCTTTCAGTTTTCTCTCTAGTGTTTTTTCTCTGATAATAAGTTGCAGACTATCTGCTTCAAAGGTCCAAGGGTCATCTCTCTTCCATACATTCCAATAGACATCTTGCAGCCAGGTCATATGTTGCGTCACTGCCGCTTCTGCGTGCTTCTGATAATTGAGGTCGATGGTGGTATAGATTTTTAGACCATCCGTGTAGATATTATAGGGTGTACCATCTGGCTTGGTAATGTCATTTTTATCAAAAAGATCTCTTAACCACTTAGTCAACTCTGACCTAAAGTAAGGAGCTGGTCCTGTATCATGAGCCTCTCTTTCGAAAGCACTCATATCTACAAGTTTGCCATACATCGTATCTATACCTAATCCTTCTACATCAAAGTGCTTCTCCAACTGGTTAAATACTATGTCTCGACGCTGGGTGGCATTCTCAGGAAATCTCAGCGGGTTGTACAGACTTGGATTTTTGAGCATACCAACTAACAGAGCCGCTTCGTTGACTTTTAGATCTTCTTGATTTTTGTCAAAGTAGGTCTGTGCAGCAGCTTGTATACCATGAGCACCATTGATAAACTCAAACTTATTGAGGTACATGGTGATGATCTCATCCTTGGTATAGCTTTTTTCTAACCTTACAGCAGTGATCCACTCCGCTACTTTGGTTCTTAGTAGAATGATGACCCGTTCCATTTTTGATTTGTTGGCTAGGCTGGGTCTTTTGAATAAGAGCTTGGCCAGTTGCTGCGATATGGTAGATCCACCACCAGAGCTTTCTTTGCGCAGGAGGACAGTCTTAAAGGCGACTCTAAACAGGGCTTTGAGGTCGATGCCTGAGTGCTTATGGAAGCGAATATCCTCTGTAGCCAATAAGGTATTAACCAGTAGGGGAGATAGGTCGTCATATTGTACATTGACCCTATTCTCTACATAATACTTACCGAATGAGGTGCCATTGGCGTCATAGACGATGCTGGCTTCATCATACTGCGGATTTTCTAAGTCCTCGAAACTGGGTAAATCTTTGTCCAGTGTCGTCAA
>CAZMMQ010000022.1:0-46357 GCA_964567435.1 uncultured Saprospiraceae bacterium
TGCGAACCTTTGGATGGGTATGTACTTAATTTCAACGACTGTGATGATAACAATGAAAGTGTCTACCCAGGTGCCAGAGAATTGTGTGATGGTCTAGACAATAATTGTGATGGATTCATAGACAATGGTATGCAGTTGATTAATCAATATTTGGATAGTGATGGAGATGGCTTTGGTAACCCTCAAGAATCAACAACAAATTGTGAAATATTAGATGGGTATGTTTTGATACCTGGCGATTGCAATGATGATGATGAAACAATAAATCCAGATGCACCAGATACCTGTGACGGTCTTGATAATAATTGCAATGGAGAAGAGGACGAGATTGGCTGTTTTACGGTCACTGGAATAGTATGGAATGATTCTAATGGTAACAGGATACAAGATAGTGGAGAGCTTGGCATACCTAACGTAAGAGTAAGACTTATACAAGAAGGCAGAAACTTATTAGAACTGGATGGTGTCACAGAATCTGATGGCATATATACATTTGAAAATATACCTACAGGTGATTACCTTATACAGATATACAACTCTGACATATCAGACATGAATATCATCTTCACTTCGAACGAGGATATGGTACTACCAGCAGAATCTGATTTCACAGAAATCAACATACAAGTAAATGGAGATAATCTTGAAGTAAATCCAGTTTCTACATATCAAAGTGCGACAATATCCGGTATCTTCTTTGATTTAGAGACAGAAGAACCTAGAACAGGAAATTTAATACTCTTCAATGCAGATTATCCTGAGGAGCCCATTGAACACATATTTGTAACCGATGGTACATTTAATTTTGAAGATTTGCCTGTTGGAAATTATTATATTGAAATAGAAAGTGGTGAAGGTGAAAGCTTTCTTATCAGCGATGATATGAATGAGAGCAATATAATCTCACAAAGACATGATCCATTCCAAAATCTTAATATTGGTACATCAGAAATTTTTGAGATCATGCCTGGGACATCAACAACAATAACAGTTATTATCTCTGGACAAACGAGTGTACTTTCACTTGATCAGATTTCAGTCACAGGACAATGGCAACAAGATTACCAACGTGTTGAACTTGAATTTGCCTACTCTGAATTTGAGGACTACGGAGAATTTGTTTTGATGAGAAGCAATAGTTATGATGATGGTTTTGAAGAAATAGAATTCATAGATTCTAAAACTAATTCGACTAGGTTGATTTACGATAGTGACATTTCAGAATCAGGAATCTACTATTATATTCTTGAAGGGAGAAATAAGCTAGATGGAAGAATCAGGAGAAGTAATCTTACTTCGGTAGTAGTGGAATTATCGCATACTGCAAGTATTACTGCTCAGCCTAACCCAGCTCAAGATTTTATTGATATTTCAATCCTTGGAAATCAAAATATTAAAGACTTGGTGATTTGTACTAGTGTAGGAGAAGTGATGGAAAAAATTATACTTAATGAAGATTCTAGCACCTACTCCCTGTCACTTAACGACTATCCTGCTGGCCATTATATTATAAGGGCTGTTGATGGTGTTGACATCAGAACCACTAGATTCATCGTGATTAAATAGGAAGGTACATCCAGGCTTATAATTTAGATACTGATATTATTACTACTTTTATTCTAAGACAGGTTTCAATTCAAATGATCTGATTATCTTGTATGCAATTAATGCATACTCAATATGAAAAGACCTGGTTGGGCAACTACTGTTGGCGTAATGATGATATTGTTTGGTGGCTGTGGTGCTTCGCAAGACTTCAAGCAAATTTTCACTAAAGAACTCATGGAGTTTCAGAATGATATGATTGTAGAAATCGACACTAATACAGATGAGATTGAAATGGACTCAACTGAATTAGCTGTCTTAGAAATACTCAGTGGCAAGGAACAAGATTCCCTAGAATCCTCACTTACTACGGCTGACCATATAAAAAATCTGACTCACATTCCAGAATCAGATTTAGCCAAGCTACGATTGCATGGATACATGGGTATGGTCGTTTCTATTCTTTATGCCTTAGCAGGTCTTCTATTTATCATTAGAAAAAAACACGTTATAACTTTCGCATACTCTATGCTGGTTATCAGTCTGCTTTTTACAGCCTATCAGTATATAGATATTTCTAAATTCGGCGTTGCTAAAATTCTCAAAATCGGATTAGAATTCTCAATACTTTTTGGAGGATTATTGGATATAATTCTAATAATCATTTTAGCCTTTGTGGACAAGACATTTTTCAAGGAGAATATTGACACAGGTGATTATTATGATAGCCTTGACCCTATTTAGGCAGTAGAAATTACAACAGTATGTTTCAAAACAAAATGGAGGATAGCTTACACCATCCTCCATAATATTTATTGCAATTAATCTATCTGCTCTAATTTGTCTTTATCAACTTAATCCTCTGCGAGATGCGTTCCTTATCTGACAATTGGATAAAGTAAATTCCATTACTTAATGATTCCCCTAATGTTATCAAACTTTCCCCAATTAAATTTCGTCTCGCTATCATCCTGCCATTCATATCTCTCAGCGTTAGCGTTGACTTAGAAGACTGAAACTCAACTGGTATTTCTATAGTAAAATAATCTGTTGCAGGATTGGGATAAACCTTAAAGTTCTCACTTATTACCTCTTCTACACTTGACTCCGGATCATCAAACAATCTCCAATTATCAAATCCACCTTCTACAGCATTATTCGCATTTGTATTTTGCATAAATAAATTAACTGTCATATTTGATGAAAGCGAAATGTAGTCTTCTAACGCATACTCGCGAGATGGAATCCATTCAAAAGTCAATTCATCCAATGTCAAAGAAAGCGTATCTATAATTACAACTTCCTCCCCATTATTCACACTAACAAAAATTGGAGCATCTACTTCTCCAATATTTTGATCTAATGCAAAATGCCAAAAATCAAAGGTCATTACAGGTCGTTCCATACTTAATCCATCAAAGGGTGGAGAAGTCAAGTTAGTTTCTCCATTGAGAAGGCCACCAAAGAAATCTGTCTGCACACCTGTTACAAAGGCTCTTGACCCTTCGTCTTCACTATCTCCATCAGGAGCAGCATTGACAGAAAACCCAGGAGGAAATGCAGCTACAGGAATAGTTCTAAACCATTGTCCTTGCGTACCATTCAAAGTACTCTCCCACCCTAGGTCTAAAGAAAAAACGTCTTCATATCCTGGGTTTAACATCAAGAACAAGGATTCCACAGCCCCATCTTCTTCAAAGGCTCGATCGTTAAGAAATAAATATTCATGCCCCCAACTTCCGACGACAATATCATAAGTACCTGAAATCAGATTGTCCACTGCAAAATTGCCTTCTCCATTAGTTCGAAGCAACATAACATCTTCTTCAAATTCTAATCTTACCTGAGCATTTTCTATTGGAAGAAAGGTGACTGCATCTATGATAGTTCCTCTTAGGTTGAATATACCTCTAGACTCCAATTGGAAATCTTCGATTGTCTGTACCCCATTTTCAAGAGTGACCATTCTTGACTGCGATTCATAACCATTACGGGAAACTGTCATTTCGAAGAGTCCTTCTGATATATGACCTGATTTGTACTCACCTGCTATATTAGAAAATGTTTCTATCGGCACCTCATTAATCGTTATGGTCGCTCCATTTATAGGGTCCCCTGTTACAGCATCTGTAATTAATCCTTCTATTCGTGAAGCCCTTTTGTATGTAGGCCCTACGATGAATAGACCTTGCTGAGTATCTCCTATAAGAATTGTTCCAGACGGGAAGAACGGAAAGGCACCCCAAGCTCCACCAAATCCACTTCCAATTTGTAGAAAGGTATCAAAGTTTCCAACCTCAATCATATTATCAGGGACTGAGGCATCCACTATAATACAACCATCTGTATAGTATGATATGATTAACCAATCCTCCCATACATGTACATTATGAGGAGCCACACCAGTACCTAATGTCTCTAATGGCTTAAATTCGTCCAACAACTGTATATTATTTGGATCGGAGATATCGTATGAGGCAACTGGAGCATTGCCACGTTCGTCAGTAGTAAATATAACTTCACCATTATCTGACAACCATGTATTATGTGTAAATGAAAATGGAGTAGTCTGTGTTGCCACCAAAAAAGGGTTGGACTTATCTTCTACATTATATATGGCAAAATGACCCGCACTTATCTCTGAACTATAGACTCTATTATTTCTAACATATACATCATGAGAATACTCCAGATCTATTCGTCCAGCAAATTCAGGTATACTTGGTGTTGACCTTAAGTCAAATATCTCAACGCCACCTTCACCTGGATTACATCCAGCCAAATAGGCAAATCCAAATTCATCAATGTAAATATTGTGGCAACTATTTACGGTTTCCCCAGTAGGTATAGGAAGGAATAAGTTGTCCCAAGTTATAGTGTCTCTCACATTTCTCATATCCACAACTAACAGTCCATTATCTGAGCTTTCAGAAGTGACATATATAAATTGATCCCAAGTTTTGATATCTCGCCAACCTGTAGTCGCTTGATCTATAAACTGTACCTCGTTCGGATTCCGCGGATCAGTAATATCGACTATTGATACACCGTTATTAAGGCCCATAACAGCATACTCGTCCCCATTTGGTGCAGTATAGCCCCATACATCATTTCCTGAAGCATTATATGTGACTTGTGATAACAACTCTACATTAAGTTGCCCATAAACAAATGAGGCTATAAATAAACTAATTGCTGAAGCTAGAATTCTCATGAAAAAAGATTTAGACTTTTTTATAATTAATTAAAATAATTCTTTCAATATACTCAATGATTATTACTCACGTTATAAATCAAAAAGGAGATGGCAGATTTGAAATTGTGAAACCAGCTTGATTTTCTTAATAAATAAATTTACATCTTATTGTTGAATCTGAACAGTCAGACTCATTATTTAAATAATTAAGCTACTTAATAGCCCACCTAAGATGCACTTCCAATCAACGGATTCTATAGATTTATATACAGTTAGTTTGCTAACCTATTATCAAAACTAAAACTATTTGAGCCATTAGAAACTAGCTTATTGATTTTAACTATTGACGGTTGTTTTTCATTAAAAAAAAGAAAGAAAAATTCAAGACTCTACCCACTTGTTATCTCTATCTCAGCTTTCAATAGCTAAACAAGCGTCAGTCAATATCCAAGATTCAAAGCGCTATGTAAAACTTGCTTAGCTCAAATGACTAAAGGGTCGTCCAATCAACTTCCATCAATAAAAATCGTATAGGCAAACGGCCTATTAAGTAAGCTTAATTGGGATTGCTGAATTGTGGATCATCAAGCAATTCTTCATCAGTAAGTGTATGAAGAAAAGCTATAACAGCTGCCTTTTGACTGTCATTCAATGCAATAGAATCCATCAAAGCATCTTTGTTAGGTGAGGGGTGACCACCTGAAATATAGTGATCCATAACTTCTTCCAGAGTTAGGAATCTGCCATCGTGCATATAAGGTGCTGTAACAGCTATATTTCTCAATGAAGGCGTTCTAAAAAACCCATTCCTATTGATCAGACCTGTTGCACCACCTTGGCCCAGGTCATCAAAATCGTTTAAGGTAGCTGCTGCACTAAGGCCGTTATTTCTGTATTCATGATCAGTCAATAGAGGTCCACCATGGCAATGAAAACACTGGCCATCAGGCAAGTTAGCTATTGTATCAAAATATATTTCAAAACCAATCTGTTCATCATCCAAAAAAGCATCTAACCCAGCTAACACTCTGTCAAACTTACTGGTACCTGTAGTTATAATTGTTCTTTCAAATTGGGCAATAGCATTTGCAGCTAATTCTCTTGTGATCTCCTCACTTGATCCTATACCAAATGCTCTTCTAAACATTTCTGGATAGATAGGGTGACGCCTGATATCCTCTATTACATCTGGCCACTGATGAGCTTGCTCTAACATATCTTCTACTGGATCTAGAGCCTGATCTTCTAGCGAAGGAGAACGTCCATCCCAAAATATGCCATTAGTGAAAAAAGCAGCATCCACTAAAGACATTGAACTTCGTCTACCTGTCCTGCCCTCCACACCTACCGATACTGCAAGATTATCTGTAAATCCACTCGACTGCAAATGGCAAGTAGCGCATGCAATCGTACTATCTACACTCAGGATTGGATCATAAAACAAATGCCTACCAAGTTCTACACCAGACTGAGTTGTAGGATTATCTTCTGGAATTTCCAAAATGGGATACCTATCTGGAATATCAAAATCATAAGCTACAGGATTAAAAGGAATGTCTGTTAGGTCAATTGATCTGTCGATGTTATCTTCTTTGCATGACACTAATAACACGAGAAGAGAAATAACGCTAAGCAATATGATTTTATGGGCACTCACTCTTATAATATATATTTACTTTAAGTTAGTTATTCTGGACGAATAGCCCTGCTTATATTCTGACTGATTGTCGCTTCCATTAACTCATTTGATTGATCAGCGTGTAAGCCTTCTATAAGTATAGACATATCCATCGTCATTCCTAGTGTCCAATTTCGTCCTAGTTCTATATTAACGGTATCTCTCACATTAATGTTGGGATTAGATATATCTGTTAGTTCTAACATCCGAGTACTATCAGCAACAGTCAGTGTCATTCTTGCTTGTACCAAAGTACTTGTAGAATCGACATACATATCTTCTATTACATTGATAAATTTAGAATCATCTGAGATATCTTCAAATGGTTTCAAACCTAGTGTCAAATTTGGTTCTAAACCTAATCTGCAGGAATACTCTATAATTTCTGTTATAAAATTCGATTGCCCTATTGCCTCTATCCTATCTGCAGATGAGAGTATAATATAATTATCCCTTACTTGAGGTACTTCATTCCTGATCGTATCAATCAATTCTAAGTCCTCACTGACAGACTTAAAGCTAAATTCAGAGAAAGGCAGCTGAATGGAATTAATGGTTAAAGAATCCAGATCAGGTAATATGATCGTATCGTTAAAGCTAAAATCAAATGTATCGAATACATAGGCGATGTTCAAAAGTGCTGATGGGAGGATACAACAAGAGTCACATTCTTCTATTGCTTCAAAGTCAAAGTTCATGGCCATAGGCTCTAAGCAACCTGGCTCCCTTGTCTCACAAGACCATGTGACCATTATGAGAATAGTCATAAATAAGGATGAAAAAATTAATCCCAATCTGGGTGCCATAATCAATTGTTCCGATTTAAATAGGATCGCCTGACACCAGATTCTTCACAATTTGCTTGACTTGTGCTGAGAAGTCCTTTTCCAGTATCCAATTATAATACTGCTTATCATTCTTGAGAATTTCGGCTGCATTCTTTCCAGCATATTTACCAAAATTAAATACAACTTCACCCTTATTATTGTACTTAAATCTCTGAGTGGCGTCCACAACATTTTTGTTATGAGTAAAACGACTAAGCGCAGATACATTATTTTTGATAGGAGCTTCAAAAGTGAATCCATCACCATCTATATAATCCATATCCTTATATCTGTCTACCTGCCCTTGCAATACTTCTACAGTAGCTCTTACATCCGCTAATGCATCATGGGCATTTTCTATATGCTTCTTACAATACAATTTGTAAGCCGCAGACAAGGTACGTGGCTCCATCTTGTAGAATATTTTCTGCACATCGATTGTCCGCCTGTTTTTCATTTCTAAAGTGAACCCCGATCGATGTAGTTCTTCCATAAGCATTGGGATGTCAAATCGATCAGAATTATATCCTGCCAAATCTGCATTACCAACAAAGTCCATCACCTTTTGAGAAATCTGTTGAAATGTAGGTTTGTTAGCTACCATGGCGGCAGAGATACCATGTACAGCATAGGCTTCTTCGGAGATGAGGACTGGGCCTGGATTGATCAGCATGTCTAATTCTACTGGCTCAGAATTTCCTGGACTATACTTAATCATTGCCAATTGGACAATTCTGTCTTTGATTACATTTAGTCCCGTTGCCTCAATATCAAAAAATACAAGGTCTTTATCCAGATTAAGTCTCAAATTCATTTATTGATATTTTGGTCTTTAAAGGCTACATTATTCCTTCAGATTTAGCTTCTTCCACTGCGTTATGTAGTTGCACTGGTTTCTGTTTTTTTCTAATCCCCATATTCAGCATCTCTACAAACAGTGAGAAAGCAATCGCGAAATAGAGATACCCTTTTGGTACTGCACCAATCTCACTACCTAATATTTTCATGTGTGCCAAATGACCACCCTCTAGTATAAGCATAAACCCTATCAAGATCAGGAAAGCCATTCCTAACATTTGGACAGTTGGATGTTTATTGACAAATCTTCCAACTGGGACTGCAAACAACATCATGATGATTACCGATAAGACAACAGCCACTATCATAATTATGAGAGCGCCATGTATACCATTTGTCATGCCAACAGCAGTTAATATAGAATCAAAGGAGAATACAATATTTATTAGTGTTATAGTAACTATTGCAGAAGTCAGTGTTACTTTTTTTCCTCCTTTACTGTTCTCTGAATGTCCATCTCCTTCTAACTTATGATGAATTTCAGTGACACTCTTGTATAATAAAAATAGACCGCCGATAATAAGGATAATACTTTGACCTGAAAATCCTGCCGTTATAAAGCTATTATCAAATTCCAACCAAGGTTCACTCATAGCTATCAGCACGGTAATACCTAGGAGTAATACAATACGAATCAACATAGCCAAGATCAAACCAACATTGGTTGCTTTCTTTTGATCTTTCTCTTCCAGCTTACCTGCTGCTATTGAAATGAATATGATATTATCTACCCCAAGAACTATCTCCAGAAAAGTCAGGGTTAAAAAACTCATCCAAACCTGCGAGCTTGCTAGGTCAGGTATGTCAAATAAAAACATCATGAGGATATAATTAAGATTATACCGCTAAGATAGGAAAATCAATAAGAGTCACCTGATAGATGGAGTTATAAGGCTGACTATAAGAGAAGTACAAATTATAAAAGATCAGCAATTGTAGCTAAAAGAAAATGCCCCTGTTATACAAGACAACAAGGGCAAAAAACCACATCGATCAACTAAGGTTATAAATGTTCCGAATTAATATCTTATGAGGCTTCCTAGCACTAAAATGAATAACGTTTTGCCTTTTAAGATCACCTAGAACCCTGGCAACCGTCTGTCTGGAAGTATCTGTAATATTGGCTATCTCTTTATGCGATAGTCCATGATTTATAAGGACTTCATCTAATCCAATCTTTATTCCTTTTGTATCTGCCAACTGCTTGAGGAAAGCAAGTATTCTTGATTGAGCCTTTTTGATAACGAAATTGCTCATTCTAGTTTCTAAGTTTGACATCTTAGTGATAAACAATAAAGTCAACTCTTGACACAAATGAGGATTCTTCTCAAGTAAGTCTTTGAAAAATGTAATCGGTAAACTAAAGAGTTCCAAATCAGTCAATGCTTGGGCGAACTCCTTTCTAGCTTGCTGCCCCGTCAGAAAATTCTCTCCTAACAGTTCTTTCTTATATACTATCTCCTTCAGTAGAACTTTGGAGTCTGAAATTTTTCTTCCACATTTAATATCGCCTTTACATACAATGTAAATGTCATCTACCGCATCTCCTTCCTTGTATACGTACTTGCCTTTTTTAATCTTGACGTGTCGAGCTTGCGTAGTGATCTGTTCAAGCTGCTGATCCGAAAGGTTTTTAAAGAGAGGTACTTCTCTTAGAATCAAAAATTTTGAAGAATGTATCATGATGTGTGTTTTTATTCTAGTAGATGCACTTCAAACCAAATCCCCCTACTGCTTTTCATGATACGATCTATCAATACTTTTGACCAATTTGCGATAAGCCTATATTTATTGACTTAGTGTCAATTTAGAATAAGTAATTTTAACACTACTATAACATATACGAAATTTTTTCATATTAATTGCATTATACCAATGAATACAGACTTAAGACAATTTATACACTATTCTATACTTCAAAAGTTAAAGAGCTTAGCTCATGACATACACTATGTTATTGGGTTCACTTCTTAATCTTTGTATTCTACTATTGATTAATACAACTTAGGTAAATCCAATTATGAAGAATTACGGTATCAAAAACCCAAAATCCTCATTAGAAGACCATCAAATCAAGGACTTTAAAAATGAATTTTGGAATCTCGAACCTGCTGAACTAATCAGTGAAACTCTCGAAAAAAAGCAAGGCACATTGACACAAAATGGTGTCCTAGTTATCAAGACTGGCAAATTCACTGGAAGATCACCTAAAGACCGATATATAGTATTGGATGATAACACTAAGGATCACATCGACTGGAATGATATTAACCAACCAATCAGCTCAGATAGCTTCAACATCCTCTTTGAGAAAATAACAAACCACTTTAAAGGAAAAGACATCTATGTCAAAGACGCTGCTGCTTGTAATGACAAAAAATATCGTCTTCCTATAAGACTCATTGCGGAATACCCTTGGAGTGCTCAGTTTGTGCATAATATGTTTGTGAGATTAGATGAGAATGAAACCCTAACGCATGAGCCTGAATGGGTAATATACTGTGCACCTAGTTGTTTTGCTGACCCTCACACAGATGGAACCAGGGATTCAAATTTTTCTATTATCAACTTCGATAAGAAAATCATAATTATAGGTGGAACAGGATATACTGGTGAGATTAAAAAAGGAATTTTCTCAGTACTCAACTTTAAATTACCATTCGAAAAGAATGTCTTGTCGATGCATTGTGCTTCAAATGTGGGGGCTGATGGTGATGCTGCTGTTTTCTTTGGATTGAGCGGTACTGGCAAAACAACGCTTTCAGCTGATCCAGAGAGAGAACTTATAGGAGATGATGAGCACGGATGGTCAGATGATGGCTTATTCAACTTCGAAGGCGGATGCTATGCCAAGTGCATTGGATTGACCCCAACCAGTGAACCATCTATCTATCAAGCCATCAAACCGGGTGCAATCCTAGAAAATATCATGTTTCATTCTGGCAGCTGCAGACCTAATTTCAACGATACTTCCATTACTCAAAACACCCGCGTTTCGTACCCTATATTCCATATCAACAATTACCATAAGAAGGATACTGCAGCTCACCCCAATAATATCTTTTTCTTGACCTGTGATGCTTTTGGAGTCCTCCCACCAATATCTAAACTAACGCCAGAGCAGGCTATGTACTATTTTCTGTCAGGTTACACGGCAAAGATTGCAGGTACAGAAGAAGGCATATCAGAACCACAGGCCACATTCTCAGCATGCTTTGGAGCACCTTTTCTTCCACTCAATCCAACAGTATATGCTGAGTTGCTTGGAGAAAAGATCAAAAAACATAATGCCGACATTTGGCTAATCAATACAGGTTGGACTTCTGGAAGTTATGGCATCGGTCATAGAATACCCCTTAAATATACCAGAGCAATCATTACTGCAGTTCTCAATGGTGAAATGAAAGATGTAAAATATGAATCTTTTGATATTTTCAATCTGGAAATTCCAACCTCTTGCACGGGTGTACCTGAGAAGTTACTTAACCCAAGAAAAACTTGGGACAACGAAATAGCTTATGATGAGTCATGCAAAAAGCTCGCGACTTTGTTTAAAGAAAATTTCGTCAAGTATGAAAATGAAGTAACATGTAGCATTAGGAATATCAGCCCTAAGATTCCGGAAAATAACTTAATATAATTAGAATATCTTCATTCTAAATTCGGAAAGAGCAAAACCTAACTAGGAGAGTTTTTCATTCTATAGTGAATAAAATTCTTATGCATCTTTTATTCGAACTTTAGTTCACTTTGGCCATTCAATTGAAATTAAAAAAAAGAGGTTGATCCTAATCGGATCAACCTCTTTTTGTAGATTGGAATTATCTTATTACTACAACTTAAGAAATTGAGTTACAATTACTTTGTCTTCAAATTGTATTCTAGCAAAATACACACCTGGCGAGTATGATGTAATATTCATCTCTGTTGCATTAGATATTGTATTTATTTTATCTACTATCTCTCCGTGAGATGATATTATAGTTATCGCAGATGGTAGTATGTCCAAGAATGACAACCTAATCATCTCACTTGCTGGATTAGGGGTAAGCAATACATATCGACCTTTATTGTCTAGCTCCGCTACTGCAGAATCTTCTCCTATGATAAATGAGAATTCAGTTATACAACCTTCGGTTATAATGTACAAGAACACCTCTCCACCTTCAGTTACACCAGTGAGATTTTGTTCTGTCGAAATAATGTTGCCCTCTGCATCCATCCATTCGTAGATATACGAGCCCGTACCTCCAGTCAATTCTATATCTACTCCTCCCATCACACCACTGGATACATCTGTGACTTCCGAACTTATAAGCAGGACTTCCGCTAGCTCTTCCACAAATAAGGTATCTGATACTGTCTGGCCTACTCTGTCTGTAACCGTCAATATATGCTCTTGGCCCGATTGAAGAATATCAGTTGGTTCTATGTTAAATGTATAATCACCACAACCTCCTGTAAATGTTGTATTCAATGTTACATCACCATCACAGGATACAATAACCTGTTCAAAATCCAATTCTATTGGTATGAAAGTAAATTCATCAATAATGAATTCGAAAGATGATTCACAACCTTGATTATCGACTATGGTCGTCATATATGGACCAGTTAGTCCACCGCCAGGTGATTGAGAAATTGAAATATCATATGGAGCCGTACCACCTTGTACCGTTAGTGCTATATCCGTCTCAGCATCGAATGTACATGCGTCATCATTTGTCCTTTCAAATTGTGTGACAATAATCGGTAAAGGGTCCACTATACTAAAAGTTACTGTCTGTGCACAACCAGTTTCTGTATGGATGACTTGGATAGAATGTACGCCTACTTCAAACTCAGCTGGTAAATCTGGATAAGTAAAATCAGTACTTATTGTTGTAAAATCTACTAATAACGGTTCCCCAGCACACCTGGCAATTAACTCTGAAGGTACAGAGAATAATGGGGAAGAGACCATTCCCACTTCTTCTATAGATATCACGCTACATCCCTCTGCATCTGTAACACTCAACTCATACGTCCCTGCAACTAGACCATCTATCACCTGACCATTCATTACCATTATTGGACTCCCTCCATTAATAGACAAATTATAAGGTGGTGTGCCGCTGTTAATATTTACAGTGATGCTTCCTGAGTTAGGTTGCATACAATTAGCCAATGTACTAGATGTTCCCAAGCTAGGTCCAACAGTTGACTCTACCACTACACTTTGTTGGAAAACACATCCACCAGCATCTCTAACAGTAATATTATAGTTGCCAGCTTGTAGATTCGCTTGGAATTCACCAAAAGGTTCTATAGTATAAGGAGCAGTGCCTCCAGAAGCAATGACTGTAATTGTTCCTGTTGCCTCATTACATTCAGCTGGGGTTGATATAATATTTGCTCCTAAGTCATTTATAACAGTAATATCAAAAGAGCAAGTACTGGTATTGTTACATAAGTCTGTAGCTGAAAATACAACTGTCGTTGTTCCTACAGGAAATATGGCTCCTGGTAAAAGACCTGATACTAAAACAGGCTCCACTATATCACAATTATCTACAACAGACGGCAAATTATAATCGACACCATTACAGGTACTTGATGTCATCCCGCTATTAGAACAATCTATAACAGGTGCAGTAACATCTACCACTTGGATGGTTACATTTGCTGAGCTCATATTACCATTAGCATCTGTAGCAAAAGCTGTAAAATTCTGTAATCCAATATCTGCGCAAGTAAATGAAGGCGTCGCAAAAGAAATCATATTAATCCCACAATTATCAAAACTTCCAGCATCCACCATGTCAAATGTAACTGGAGCAGCATTACCTGCAGCATCCAATTCTACGATAGTTTCCACAACCAATAAGGTAGGTGGCTCATTATCATTGTTGCCGACTTGATAGAACTCGTTAGCCACGCAGTTATTTCCATCAAATAATGAATAAGAATATAATCCTGGAGCCAAACCTACTAAAGTGTCAGGTAGATTAATAATTGTATCCATTCCTATAACAATAGTATCATTTATAGCACCATTAGACCAAATCATATTATAATCACCTACACCTCCTTGTATGCCAACCATAATGGCTCCATCAGTCGTATTGTCACAACTGGCATTCTGTATATTCTGAAGATTAACCTGCAATGTATCTGGCTGAGTAACCACCAGATTGGATAATACTACATCACAGGTTGAAGCATCTGAAACTGTAACTCCATATGTGCCCGCAGGGATATTGGTTAGGTTGTTGTCGGAAGTCCCATTCGACCATGAAAATGTAAGTGGTGGTGTAGATCCAGATATGGCCAATCCAATCATTCCAGTATTCTCTCCAAAACAATTAACATTGCTAATCATTGGTGTGGCACCAAGCACACAGGCACCTCCAGACACAGTCACGCAATCAACTTCTTCGCAGTCATTATTATCAGTTACTGTCACGCAATACTGACCTGGCAATAGATTAGAAATAGTCTGGGTAGTACTACCATTCGACCAATCATAATCATATCCCGGTGTACCACCTGAGCCAATTACAGAAGCCGTTCCATCTCCAGCATTAGGTGCAGAAGCATCTGTCGCCGTTATAGTCAACTGTATTTGATTCGGTTGTGATACCACTAGATTAGACAATACAACGTCACAACTTGTGGCATCAGTAATCGTCACAGCATAGGTTCCAGCTGGTATGTTTTGTAGACTACTATCTGACGTGCCAGTTGACCATGAAAATGTCACAGGAGGCGTCGATCCTGATAAATCTATTTCTATCAAACCTGTACTCTCACCAAAGCAATCAACATCAGTAATAAATGATGTTGCACCAAGAGCACAACCACCACTACCAACAGTCACACAATCTGTTTCTTCACATCCGTTATCATCTGTTACAGTAACACAGTACTGCCCAGGAGCTAAATTCGAAATAGTTTGAGTTGTAGCACCATTCGACCAATCATAATCATATCCCGGTGTACCACCTGATGCAGATACTGTAGCCGTTCCATCAGTTGTATTTGCTGCAGAAGTATTTGTTGAAGTAAGCGATAACTCTATTTCATCTGGCTCCTCTATTGTTATAGAGAATTCTTCTGTACATCCTTGATCATCAGTCACTGTTACAAAATAGGTATCTGCTGCAAGATTAGTCTGAAAACATCCAGATCCTAACACATCCCAATCGCAGGTAAAACCACCATTTCCTCCAGTAGGGTCCAAATCAATCAAACCATCTTGTTCGTCAAAGCAAGTGACGTCTTGTATAGTGCCATCTAATTCTATATCATCAGGTTCATCTATAGTTGTACTTGCTTCCGCCGTATTACCATTATCATCTGTGACGGTGATAGAATGAGATCCTGCATCCAAATTTGTAGCAACAGCTGTAGTTTCGCCATTGGACCATTCATATGTATATGGTGGTGTACCATCAGATGCCAATGCTTCAGCACTACCATCATCTCCGTCTGGACAAGTTACATCTGTCTCATTAATTATCTCTACTGTCACAGAAGTCGTGGCAGTCACTGTTATTGTCTCTGAAGTACATTCTACTCTATCACCACCAGTACCAGATCCATTTCCAAGCACCGAACAGACATAGAAAGTCACATCGTCATTAATATTTGGCGCTTCCCACTCAGATATCCATGACACCGAACCGCCACCACCAAAATTTTCTGCTGGACTATGACCCCAGTATTCTCGCCCTGCAGCCATCACGAATGCACCATCGCCTCCTAAAAATTCCCCAGCATTATTATTAGAGTCATCCAATGCAACCAAAGAGAAACCTGCCCTTACTGGATTACCTGATAAGACATCTACTTCTACGTTAATGCCTAAGACATCTCCTCCATCTACATCGTCTAGGCCAAAAATATTAACCTCTCCAGTAAAATTACCATTGTTTTGGTGACAGCCTGCGCAGGTGCCTACATCTCCAGGTGCCCCTGTTCTCCTTGTTGGAAATTGTGAGGAGAAGGCTAAGAATAGTAAGGAAAATAGGATACAAGTCCCTGAAAACTTGCGATTCTTTCTAAATCGTTTCATATAAAGAGTGTAAGGTTAAATACTTATTAAGATTTGTACAATCAAGCTGACATTGGCATTTTTATTAAAAGAAAAAATCCTAGCTACAGAAAAAACCTTTAGGCCTTTTCTGCTAGGGATAAATCTTAAATATTAATGCTTTTGCTTTCTTGAATGCACATTGAGTCAACATAATTACTTTCAAAATACAATTTGGGTTGCGTTAATGTGACAATTATCCGTATAATTAATCTTCAAGCCATATGGGCTAGAATACTTTAACAAAACAATGCACAGCAAGCATGATACGAAATATTTTATTGACTGGTCTACTATCTTTCATCTTTCTTTTTAATCTACACTCTCAAGACACCATCACGGTAGAAAAAATATGGAAAGACTATGAGTATCTAGCTAAGCGGGTACCTGGATTCAACTTTATGAATGATGGTCAACATTATACAAGATTAGAACGAAATGTAATCAAGAAGTATGACTTACTCACTGGGAAACCAGCTGGTAATGTGCTTGATGCCAGCACTTTAAAAGGGCAAAGTGGCTTTGAAGGTGATATTGATTCTTATGCATTCACGGATGATGAAAAAGTTATCATTATAGAATCCAACTCGGAACCCATTTACAGACGATCATCCAAAGCCAATTTCTTTATCTACAATAGAGACACTGAGGAATTGACATCTGTATATGAAGACGACAAAGTACAATATGCCAGTCTTTCTCCAGATGGTACTAAGGTGGCTTACGTCTGGAACAATAATATATACTATAAGAATCTCGAAGATGGTGTAACGTTGCCTATTACTGAAGATGGTGAAAAAAATGCTATTATAAATGGATCTGCCGATTGGGTATACGAAGAAGAATTTTCTTTTGCTCAAGCTTTCCACTGGAGTCCTGACAGCAAAAAAATTGTCTATCTCAAATTCGACGAAAGAGAAGTCCCAGAATTTACGATGACTAATTTTAGAAATGAGTTATATCCAGAGTATGTCACATTTAAGTATCCTAAAGTTGGAGAAAATAATGCCGTAGTTACCGCACATTGTTTTCATCTAGATAATGAAAAAACCACCAACATCAAGCTAGATGATAACAGCGAGCACTACATCCCTCGTATAATGTGGACCAACAATTCCGATGAGATTCTTCTTTACGTCATGAATAGGCATCAGAATAAATTGCTATTGCTTTTGGCCAATCCACAATCAGGAAATACTAAAGTCATACTAGAAGAAAATAGCAAATACTACATTGATATTACTGATGATATTCGATTTCTTAAAAACAACAAAGAATTCATCTGGTCTAGTGAAAAAAGTGGATATAATCACTTGTACTTATATGGGCTTGATGGACAAGAAAAAAGACAACTTACGAAAGGAGAATATGATGTAATCAATTTCTATGGAGTAGATGAAGTCAACAATCGAATCTATTATAGGGCCGCTGAGAAAAATGCTTTAGAAAAGCAGGTTTATAGTATGTCACTGAATGGGGATGACAAACAAATATTGACTGATGTGCAGGGTACGAGCAGTGCGCAATTTAGCAGTACCTTTGATTACTTTGTTCATAATCATAGCACTGCGAATACGCCACCCACTTATAACGTAAGAGATAGGTCTGGAAAACAAGTTAGATTAATAGAGGATAATAAAAATCTAGCTAAAAAATTGAAATCTTCAGGATTGGAGCCTGTGACCTTTTTTGACTTCAAAACGAGTGAGAATGTTAAGCTAAATGGTTGGATGATTAAGCCTGCTGATTTTGACGAGACCAAAAAATATCCAGTCTTTATGTATCTCTATGGTGGCCCTGGTTCTCAGCAAGTAACGGATAGTTGGAGGGGTCAGAACTATTGGTGGTTTCAAATGATAGCTAATAGTGGTTATATTGTTGCCTGTGTAGATAATAGAGGGACTGGCGCCAGAGGTGAACAGTTTAAAAAGATGACTTATTTGCAGCTGGGTCATTATGAAACCATAGATCAGATAGAAGCAGCTAAGTATCTTGGCAACCTAGCTTATACAGATGCTGATAGAATTGGCATTTTTGGGTGGAGCTATGGTGGATATATGTCATCACTGTGCTTGCTTAAAGGTAATGATGTATTCAAAGCAGCTATTGCTGTCGCTCCAGTAACCAACTGGAGGTGGTATGACACAATCTATACTGAGCGCTATATGAGAACTGAAGAAGAGAATCCTGATGGATACGCAGATAACTCCCCCGTCAATTTTGCGGATAGACTAAAAGGCAACTATCTACTCATTCATGGTATGGGTGATGATAATGTCCACTGGCAAAACACAGTAGAAATGGCCAATGCACTGATTAAAGCCAATAAGCAATTTGATACCTATTATTATCCAAATCGTCATCATGGCATTTCTGGAGGTAATACAAGATTGCATTTATATAACAAGATGACACAATTCATCTATGATAAAATTTAAGTGTCCCTAATGGCTGAGCACACAAAAGAAATTAAAAACAAAAAAGCAAAATTCGAATATCATTTTCTAACTGGATTCGAAGCTGGCATGATGCTGAAAGGTACAGAGGTAAAATCCTTGCGAAAGGGAGAAGCCAGCCTTTCAGATGCCTATTGCTATTTTGTAAACGGCGAACTCTTCCTCAAAAGCATGTATATAGCAGAGTATAGCCACGGTAATATAAATAATCACGAAACACGACGAGACAGAAAATTACTGCTGAAAAAACCTGAACTTAGAAAAATAGAAAGACGTATTACTGAAAAAGGAATGACCCTTGTACCATACCGTGTATTCTTTTCCGAAAGGGGTTTTGCTAAAATAGAACTCTTCATGGCCCAAGGTAAGAAGGCCTACGACAAACGGGATAGTATCAAGGAAAGAGATAACAAAAGAGAATTGGACAGGGTTAAAAAAATGAACTACTGAGGATAGCTATATATTCTCAGGCTAAGGAACAACTTAGACCCTTAGACCAATAATAAATTTCTGTAACTCTTCCTCTTTCTGTGTGCCTATCAGAAACTTCTTGCCGTTCTCCAACTCTATGGCGAGCCCTTTATTTCCTCTGATATTATAGACAGTGCCATATTTTGTGAATAGCCGAATGCCCCATCCACCCACAAAGCCATAATTGACAACTTTTGCTTTTTGCATTTCACTCCACTGAAATTCCTTTTTTACAAAAGGAAAGAAACGCATTCGAATACCATTTTTGTCAATTGAGGTCTCGAGTTTCATCATTAAAAAAAATGCAAAAAGCAAACATACAAACATGACGTGTATAAATAATCCGACCTCAGACTTTGGTTTAAATAATAATGGAAGAACTGCGACAGCTACTAAAATCAGATAGAGCCACCATTGGTTGAACCTTTGCTCTTCAGTAAATTCAGATCCTAAAATCATTTATTCTTATACGTATTAAAACTATCGATAGGGTTACCACCAATTAATTGACAATAGGACATCACCCTAAACTTCTATATAAAGTAAAGTTAGTTTGATTTATTCGAATTTCTATAGATGTCTTTTCTATTCAGATAGAGGTTACCTGAGTCGCAGCTTAAAGCCCATGCCTATCGCCCATTTATTCAGCTCATCTCCGAATGGTCCAACACCTCCATTATCATATAACGTATGAGCATAAGTGGACCTCAAATAGACAGCAAAATTATCAGAGACATTTCGTTCTGCTCCTATGCTCAGTGACCCTCTGAGTATGTAAGCATTTCTTCTAGTTGTTATTGAAGGAGCTACATCAGTTACTGGTGGTTGACCAAATAAACCTGATGTGAATTCATTATTATAAAAATCCGGAAGCTGATCAACACAAATCTGTCCTAAAGGACAAGGTCTGGGAAGATCCATCACCACAGAATCTACTATGTTATACTCAGTTCTCGAAATCAAGTTATTATCCAACCCAACACCACCAAACACAGACCATCTGCCATTAGTTATAAAATGGTACTTCACATTTACAGGAGCTGTAATAATATCTAACTTAATCTCTTCGAAGTCCAGAAATCGTAATTGCTTATCAAATTCATAAGTAAAATCTTCAAATATTGGCTCGTAATTTACTGATGAGTATCCTAGGCCTGTTTCTATCTCCCAATTTTTTCTTTGCCAGCTATGAAGCACTTCTAGGCTGTAACCAAACTTCTCATGCATTATATCAGCTAAGCCATCGCGGACTGGTGTAGTGACATAGTAATTGTCTATAGAATTAAATATATGCCACCAATTACCTTCATCATTGTATGTCTGCTTCGCTCTGGAGTCATAATATTGGAGGTCTCTTGTCTCTTGCAACTGATTAGGTTCCAAAGAAGTCACTTCCGAATATAAGCCTCTGCCACCTAACTTGATCAGAGAGGCTAAGGCCATAGGTGTTTCTGGAGAGACAACTTCACGGTCAGTAGTAATTGGTATTGCAACTGTGCTTGACTCATTTAATACTGCAGTATCAGCACCTAATATATCTGCTTGTCCAACTATAGATGAATTGTCAATCGAACCAAGACTTGCTCCTCCATCTCCAGGAGAAGTGCTAGATCCATTTGATATGCCAGATGTTGCATTTTCAGTTCTTACATCTGATGCTATATTAATTGTCTGCCTTGTTTGGCTGGTATTGTCAGCTACTTTGTTAAGAGTAGTATCATCTAGGATATACGCTGATTCTGAATTTTTATTATCGTTCTTTTTATCTATTAAAACTATAGGTTCTGCGGGTAATTTATATCCAGTAAGATATTTAAGGTGGTTACCCAACGTGAATGTCATAAGACACACAAACACAATTTCCATTGCTTTGAATGTGAAAATTTGCTTTCTTACTAAAGCGATTTTCTCCAGACGATCTTTGAGTTGCAACCAGTGTGTAGAGTTATATCTTCTAGTATAGTTTTGGACAACTTGATTCACTGCTTTATCAAAATACCCAGTTGCATATACTGCATCAGACTTTCTCTTTTTGGATAAGAGCATATCCCACTGTGGGGATTTAGAAGTCTGATAACCATCCAACTTTTCTACTATGCTTCTATCAAACGCTGTTGTATTCCCGTTTGCAGACTGTTGTCTGGAAACAAAGTTGGACCAATCTGCAGATACGCGAGGCTCATAATTGTCTAATTTATCCTTGAGTATCTGGTCAAACTGATCAGGCTCATTTTGTGATGAATTATCTCTGTATGACTTGAAAGCATCCCATTGAGGTGTCGCATCAGTCTCATAGTTGTGCAACTCATCCTGAATTCTGCTATCGAAATCTTGATTGCCTATGTTGGCCTCATAGTTAAGCCTATAAGCTAAGAAAGCCGCCCACGGTGCAATACCTGCTGCTCGGTGCAGCTCTACTTTTTCTCTGACTTTCTGATCGAAATTAACAGTAGCCTTATGTGTTTGGTAATTTGATTTGAAATCTTGGAATGCTGACCAGTCTGGCGTCTTGCTCGTGGTGTGATTATCCAACTTAGGTTTGACCTGATCATCAAAGAAATTAATATCTTCCTCAAGACGAACAACTTCTCGCTTTGCCAAAAAGGCGGACCACTGAGGTGATGAATCAGATTGATATTGTTGCAACTTAGTACGCATATCCAACTCAGTCTGTGATAAGGATTCTGCATCTTGAGCGAGCTTATAAGCCGCCTTAAACTGATCCCAGTCAGGTTGAACATCTGGCTTATAATCTGCCAGCCTTTGTTTGATAATATGTTCTAGTTGCTTATCGCTCATTGATATTCCCTGTGGCAATAAGGATTTGTTTTAATTTGGTTCTAGCTTTCACAAGATTAGATCTTGATGTACTCTCAGTTATATCTAATTTCTCAGCAACCTCTCTATGGGAGAATCCTTCTATGACATACAAATTGAATACCGCTCTGTAGGCTGGTGATAATTTTTGTAATGCCGATATAATTTCATCCGCTGTTAATTGGCTGATGACATCTGGATCATTATTCGTCACTCCCCTGGCATTATCTATGTCTTCTGTTCTTCTTCTTGCCTTTTTTCTGTAATAATCTATGGAGGTATTGACCATGATCCGTCTTATCCAGGCGGTAAGAGATGTGCCTACTGTGTATTTACTAATATGCCTGAAAATCTTAATGAATCCTTCATGCAAAATATCTAGTGCTTCCTCCTCATCTACAGCATACCTTAGGCATACTGGATACATTGTAGAGTAGTATGACTCATACAACTGTTTTTGTGCCCATTCTTCTTCACGAACACAAGCTTGTATGAACTCTTTTTCATCCCCCTTGATAGATAGAATTGCTTCCATATATATTATTTCTAAATGAATCGAAGTGTAAAAATCACAAGATAAGTAGTTGCAGCATTAATTGAACGCCAAAATCCTCTGTTTTGCTGCTTCAAATAGACCAAAATTCTAGCTTTTATCTACTCACGCTGCCTTCCAATTTTTGCTCTTCCATAACTCGATTCGTAGCGCTCCAGTAAAAACATAATTATGGGGTTTAAAAAACTGATTTTCTTTTAATTACATATTGCAGTATATTCATATATGATAGTTTCACCAATATTTAAACAATGAATTTGCACCATAATTAGGGGCTAGAATAAAATAGCATATAGCATACACTCTGTGTCTTTCAGCTTTACACAGGTATGGAAAGTAGAAGTAGCGGATAGTAATGGATGCAGCCACATGATACATATACAATAGCTATTGATCCGCAATTGCAAGTTGTCCATAGAGTTGTGATACTTTGTTCTGGTGATCTACACGGGCAGGAACCAGGAGTCAATACTTTCATAGCCACTGATGAACATGGTTGCACCTATACAGAAATACTAACTATAGTAGAACTACCCCAAACGCCAGACATAGTAGAACAGATTACTATTCGAGAAAATCAACTTCCTTATGAATGGAATAATCAGCTTTACACAGCAGCAGGTAGTTATACAAATTTCTTGTCAGATTCAAATGGCTGTGGCTATCAGGAAACTTTAGTGCTCACAGTAATTAGTGCACCTAGACCAACGCCAGGTCCTCGACCTAGTTATTTTGCCTATCCTAACCCAGCTCAGAATATTCTTTTTGTGAACTCTGAGACGAGCCAAAACTTGAAGATGATAGACCACTTAGGCAGAATCGTCATAGATACAAATCTTCATCCTGGTCTCAATTCCTTAAATACATCATCCATGACCAATGGTATGTATCTGATGAAATTATCGAATGGCGACGAAATACAAACAGAAAGAGTATTGGTACAGAATTAAACATATGAGCTGGCCCTATCTTTTATAAGAAGGGTATTCTTAAAAAATAACTCCAACCACCAAAAAGCAATAGTAGAGTCATCTCTGCTATTGCTTTTTTTTGTCTTTTACCTTAGTCCCAGCCTTATTAACTACTATATTATCCAATAGCTGGACAACTCAGCAAGAACACTAAGTACCTATCTGACACGTTACTTAACTGGTCAGATGATGGCCTTCTTTCCTGAATTCCTTTTCTTTATAACATTCCAAAAATCATCACTAATATTTACTTCCAAAAACCTCACTAAATTTTATATTTGCAACATTATCAGTCTACTAGACATTATCAATTAAGCATATATGAGTAAAGTAACGTCCATTTCACTCAAGAAGAAAGGCGGTGGTTCAGGACTCGAGGGGATGTATCAAGAGTACTTTCTTGACTATGCCTCTTATGTTATCCTGGAAAGAGCTGTCCCTGCGATAGAGGACGGCCTTAAGCCTGTACAGAGGAGGATACTACATAGTATGCGCAGAATGGATGATGGTCGATATCACAAAGTGGCCAATATCATAGGTCAGACCATGCAATACCACCCTCATGGTGACGCCGCAATAGGAGCCGCTTTGGTAAATTTAGGTCAGAAGGACTTACTCATAGATACACAAGGGAACTGGGGAGATTATAGGACAGGAGATTCCGCTGCCGCAAGTAGATATATAGAAGCAAGGCTGACAAAATTTGCCAATCATGTAGCTTTCAATCCTCAGACTACAGAGTGGCAACTCTCTTATGATGGTCGTAATAAGGAGCCTATCTCGTTACCTATGAAGTTCCCTCTTGTACTAGCACAAGGTGTGGAGGGTATAGCGGTAGGTCTGGCCACAAAGATTCTACCACATAACTTTATAGAACTCATTAAAGGGTCTATCAAGATTCTGCAAGGCAAGCGGGTCAAAATTTATCCCGATTTTCCCACAGGAGGACAGATAGATGTATCAGATTATAATTCAGGAAAGAGAGGCGGCAAAGTAAAGGTCCGTGCCAAAATAGAGCAGCGTGACAAAAAGACCTTAGCCATAACAGAGTTGCCCTATGGTGTCACTACGCATAGCATCATTGATAGCATCCTAAAGGCTAATGACAAGGGGAAGATTCAGATAAAGAAGATTACGGATAATACGGCGGCAGACGTAGAGATTATCTTAGAATTGCCATCTGGTGTATCTCCAGATCAGATGATGGATGCCCTCTTCGCTTTTACAAATTGTGAGGTTTCTATATCTCCTAATGCCGTGGTCATTATAAATAAAAAACCACATTTTCTAGGCGTAGAGGAATTGCTTACAATCTCTACTGAAAACACTAAAGCGCTGCTCAAACTAGAGTTACAGATTAAGCAGCGAGAATTAGAAGAGAAATGGCACAATGTCAGTCTGGAGAAAATCTTTATAGAGAATAGAATATATAGAGATATAGAGGAAGCCGAGTCTTACGAGGAGGCGCTCAAACTCATAAAGAAAGGCCTAAAGAAATATGTCAGTACGCCATCTGACAAAGCAAAGAAAGCGGACAAACGCATCAAGCTAAAAAGAGATATCACACATGATGACCTGGTCAGATTATCAGAGATTAAAATCAAAAAGATATCTAAGTACAACAAATTCAAAACTGAAGAACTACTCCAAAGCATAGAGGATGAACTCAAACAAGTCAAGCATGACCTCAAACATCTAACGGAGTTCGCCATTGCCTACTTCGAGGATTTGCTGGAAAAATATGGGGCTGGCAAGGAAAGAAAAACAGAAATAAAGCAGTTAGAAACCATAAAAGCGGTCACTGTCGTCGCTAAAAACGCTAAGCTATATGTGGACCGTAAGGAGGGCTTTATAGGGACCAGCCTTAAGAAAGAAGAGTTTGTAACGGAATGTTCGGATATAGACAACATCATAGCACTCACCAAGCAAGGTACGATGAAGGTCGTCCGCATCGGCGACAAGGTATTTGTAGGTAAAAATGTCTTGCATACTGGTGTATGGAAGAAAGGGGATGACCGGACCACTTACAATATGATATATCTAGATGCCAAGACTGGCAAAGCAATGGCCAAGCGATTTAATGTGACAGCCATAACCAGAGACAAGGAGTATGATCTCACTACGGCAGTCAAGGGTAATAAGGTATATTATCTAGGTGTCCAACCAAACGGAGAATCTGAACTGGTACAGATACAACTCACTGCTGGATGCAAGGCACATAAGAAGACTTTCGATTTTGATTTTTCGACTTTAGAAATAAAAGGCAGGGGTAGCAAAGGAAATATTGTCACCAAGTATCCTATAAGAAAGGTGTCTCAATTAGAAGTAGGAGAATCTACAATAGGCGCCGTGAAGCTCTGGATAGACCAAGCCAGTGGCAGAATCAATAAGGATGAAAGAGGAAAGTTTCTAGGAAAATTTGACACAGGCGACCTCCTGATTGCTTTGTACAAGAATGGCACTTATGTTATATCAGAGGCAGATATGAATAAGAAGTTTGACCCGGAAAAGCTGATCGACATAGATAAACTATATCTGGAGACAGTGATTTCTTGTGTGTATTTTGAGGGCGGCAAAGGCTGGACTATGGTCAAACGATTTGAGATCGAAACTCAGACTTTAGACCAACCATTCAAATTTATCTCAGAGGCAGCAGGTTCTAAGATGTACTATGGCACACTTCAGGAAGAGCCAGTTGTTAGATTCAGTTACAGAAAGAATAAGGAAAAGCATGACGAGGTGCTCAAACTAGAAGAGTTTATAGAAGTGAAGGGATGGAAAGCCATAGGCAACAAGTTGGGTGACTACAAAATCTTGAAAATAGAGGATGCTGGCAGCAATACTGACCCAGATGTAGAAATAATTACTGAAGAATCCGAGACTTCTGGCTCATCATCACGTCCAAAGTCTAACTCTACCAGAGGTACAAAGAGTGGTTCTGGAAATAAAAAGAGTACAACCAAGAAGAAAAAAGCTCCAACAAAAGGCAAAAAAGGAAATTCTGACCCTCTCCAAGCAGGAGATATCATAGAATTTGATTTCTGATTGGATAGTTATTCACTAATTTTGAGCAAAACTAACTAACATGTCTACATTGTTTTTCTTTGGAGTATCATCTGCAATTGTAGTAGCACTTATTTTCATCCTTAATGAAGAAGGAGAATTCGATAAGTAAGGGTCCCTTTCTTATTTTTTAAGTAGAAGGACATTTTCCAAGCGTCCTTGCCTGTTCATTTCCATGGACAGAGAGTCTTTAGTCAACTGTGTCAACTTGACATTTATCTCTGTGGCCTCTGCGCCTTTTGCATATAGGTAATCACCTGATAGGTAATAGGTGCCTTTATCTTTTTCTGAACCATAATCCACAGTGTACTTCTTATCGGCGTCGAAAGTGAAATCCATCTTTTGATTAATCGCCTCTCCATTTGATGCAATCTTCCATGTATGTACCTTCCACTCTCCGACTAAAAGGGCTTCGTCATATGATGAATTTTTACATGCTGCGATAGATAGCAATAAAACTAAAACGACTAAGTTTTTCATAATTATTTGATTGTAGACCGTGCATGTTCAAGCCCTTCATGCCACCATCGCTTCATCTGCACAGGGTCAAAGTAAAAAGAATGATCAGTCAATTGGTAGGGTGTGAATATGAAATTCACCTTGACGTTCTTATTGTAGATACTCTCCAGGTGGCCTATAAGAACATCGTTTACTGCGATTTGCTTTTGCATAAAAAGGAAAGACTTTAGTAGCAAATCAAACGCATTATTTGTTTTGACAGTTGTTTTCTGAGGTCTACGAGGGTTGAGCACAATACAATCTATTTCTGTAGCGCCAATATTCACTGCCTCTTCTATCGGTATATAGTTACCAAATCCACCATCAGCATATTCACTTTCATTCTTGCTGACCAAACTCATAAATGGAATGAAACTAGAACTGGCCCACATCCAATCAATGAAATCCTCATGGAGGCAATCAATGGCATAACGATACTCTACTGTCGTCCTGGTTATATTGCATACAGTGACAATAACCTTTTTGCCTGAGGCCTGTACTCTCCTAAAGTCTTCTTTGGATAAGGTCCTGGCAATGGTAGCTCTGAGTGCAGAGGTGTCACCAAAGGTCTTTCGCTTTTTAAGAAACATGCGCAATGTACTCCTGTGATTGATTGACGCTGTTAGTTTACCTGCTTCATTTTTCTTTATTCGAAAGGGGTTAACCGTATAAATATCCTCCTGAGTCACATTGGTATACATTTCCTTGATCTTATCTATCTCTCCGATAGCCAAGTGTGGAATTAGGAGGGCGCCTGTAGATGAGCCTATAAATATGTCATAATCGTGCTTTTTTTCGCAGATAAGATGCTGTGCAACACCTCCTGCGAAGGCCCCTTTACTACCTCCTCCAGATATCACTAATGCTCTCATTTCTTTTTTTACCCCTTGATACGTATAACGAACACGAAATTTATTAGTTTAGACTATATCGTTTGACAAACTAAAGCAAATTCTCCGAATAATGAGCGAAGAGCATCAAAAGTCCATTTTTACGAGCCTTTGGGAAAGGAGGGTACCACAATTTTTTGCTTCTTATTTGGGTATTTCTTGGGCCATCGTCCAATTTCTCAATTTTATTACCAATAGATACAATATAGATAACGGTCTAGTGGATAAGTTTTTGATATTCAGTGCAGTGCTTATTCCTGCAGTGCTCATATTTATATACAATCACGGAAAGAAAGGACATGATAATTGGACCAGATTCGAGAAGATATTTATCCCACTTAATACTATAGCGGCGATAGGTATTGCTGGATTTGTAAGCACTTCTACTATACAGGCTGCCCCTGTAGAAGTAACTATAGAAGGTGAGGATGGAGAGGAAATTACCAGATTAGTGCCGTCCAAGTCTCAAGCCAGAAGATTGTATTTCTTTCCATTTGAACCCTCTGATGAAAGCTTCGATTGGACTCGATCCGGCATGCCCTTTCTCTTTATTTTGGACTTAGAACAGGATATGCGAATCACAACCAGGAACCCGCTCTCCACTAATTATCAACTCAACCAACACGACTACAGCTATCGTGATAAAGTACCATTTAGTGTCAAGTTAGATATAGCTAAAAAAAGCAATTATGAATTTTTCGTTACCGGAGAAGTTTCTAAGGAAGCGGACAATTGGAATCTGGACTTAAAAATATTCGACTCAGATGATGGAGATGAGTTTTTTACTCAAAGCTTTTCAGGAACTGATTATTTCGCAATTGTAGACGAAGCGAGTGTAGCCATAAGGAGCCAACTCTTTTTGAGAGATGCTGATGAATCTTTTGGTAGCTATATAGATCTCCCAGCTTCAGACCTCATTTCTAATAATACAGAAGCACTTGATGCCTTTATAGGAGTCATAGAAAAAGTATCTATAGATGATAAGTACCCAGAAGCCATCGCGCAAATGCAGTCAGCCCTAGCTCTAGATGACAAGAGTGCTGAAATCAAAAGGTTAGCCGCAGATGTAATTAGAATAACTGGAGATATGGATTCTGCTAAAAAGTATATTTCTGAAGCACTTAGTCTCAGTAAGCAGTTACCAGAACGCCAACAATTCGCAATCAAAAAAGATTATTGGTTCTACAATTCTGAAACAGGAAAGGCCATCTCCCTTATGGAAGACTACACAAAATTATATCCCCGTGATGCTGAACCCTATGAGGACCTTGCTGAATTCTATCAGTTATCATACCAACTTGGTAAAGCCAAATCTACAATCCAAAGAGCGATATCTAACGGTCATGACGGTAGGATGTATGCTAAGCTCGCCGATATATGCATCGCCATGAACGAGCTGGATAGTGCGGAAATGAATCTTAAAACATATTTTGATCAATATCCTGAAGCAGAAAAAGATGATAAGCGGATACTTGAGATATATAAAAAGAAAGGAGAGTATGACAAAATTATCACCCACAACGAAAAGCAACTTATCAGTGATCCAGAAAATAATCAAATCTATCTAAAACTGGCCGAAACCTATTATGCTATGGCAGAATTTGATAATGGAGATGCCAATTTTGACAAGGCTTTATCATTCGCCAAACTAAAAGAAGATACTTCTAATGTATACCTACAGCAACTGCTGGCATTGGGTGCAATTGGTGATACAGACAGATTCGAAGCAACACTAGATAAGTGGCATAGCTCTCTTAGGAAGCATATGCCGGAAGTAGGCGTAGCCTCTTCTACCTTTATGGTAATTGGCATTGGGAGCTATGCAGGTGCCTCACAAAAATTGTACGATTTCTACGAAGGT
Organism: uncultured Saprospiraceae bacterium; assembly: GCA_964567435.1. Taxonomy (GTDB): domain Bacteria; phylum Bacteroidota; class Bacteroidia; order Chitinophagales; family Saprospiraceae; genus RFSX01. Next base: position 29,759 of record CAZMMQ010000022.1, read on the forward strand.
GTAAAAAAGCAAAATCCTCAAATGCAGACTATAATAGAATGCATCTACATTATTACAGATGGCTTGTTTAGCAACGCTGGAAAACAAACTTTGATAGACAATTATCAGGGAGAATGTAAAAATCTCATTTTAGCTTCCACACCAGATCAAGATTATCTGATTTCTGGATTTATAGAAAGCCACCAAGACAATCACGAAAAAGCGTTAGAGTCATTTAGTACTTTCTTGGAGAAATCTGGTTCTGCATCTACAGATTTCAGTTACTTACTAGCCCGTGAATTACGACTATTAGATAGACCCAAGGAAGCTATCGAATTATGCAAGACACATCTTGTGAGTCAACCTAATGCTGGTAATCACCTATTGGAGAAAGGGCTAGCAGAAGTAGCTATCAGTGATATGGATGCTGCTGAGAAATCATATAACACGCTAAGAAAAGTTTGGTCACGTATAGATGAACGGTTCCCAGCATATGCAGACTTCATGACTTTAGAGGAAGCTGTCAGATAACAATAAGATGAGGAAGAAAGAAAGAAAAGACGATAGCTTTATCAAAAAACCCGTCTATCCTGGTGGAACTTCTGCCTATAGAAAATTTATTAAAGAAAATCTCAAGTACCCTAAAGAAGCCCTTAAGAACAAAACAGAAGGTACCGTATTTCTTAAGTATACAATCAATCACAAAGGCATCGTCACGGAGACTAAGGTCATTAAGGGCATCGGAGATGGCTGCGATGAAGAAGCTGAACGTATTATCTCTATGCTAAAATTTGAAATCCCTAAAGGACCAAGAAAGTTACGGGTGCTATTTCATCAAAAGACTCAGATTACTTTTCGCATACCAAAGCAAAAGGCGAAGGCGAAACCGAAACCAACACCAACATCCACTTCTCAAAAATCAAACGCAACGCCGATCTCTCACAATAGACAACTTGTATATAAATATGTGCCTGCCAAAAAGGATCACAAGGATAAGGACAAGCAAAAGAAGACGTATACCTATACAATTAGGGGTAAGATATAAAACTTCGAAAAGAGGATATCCCTAGTATTCTTGAATTCCATTGAGAGGTCGGGAGCCCTTCGATTCAGATACCTGTGATGTAAAACCTGTATGAAATGAGTAGATAATACAAGCAGCGTCAACGCTTGCTTGCTGCCTGGCACTCCCATTTATCCTACTATTCCTACCACTAAACGACAGAAAACCTCCAATCACCCATACCAAAACGCTATTTATAGGCAATTTTTGACCAAAAATCTGCCAATAGACTTCGATTATAGAATATCAGCATCTATACAGACTACTACACCACATATTTGTATGGAATATTTAAGTTAATAAAGTCAACCTATGCAATTCTATACACTCAACTTCTTTAGTATCACATTAAAGGGCCTTTTGGTTCTTTTTCTAATTGGCAGCAGTCAATTTTCGCAGGCACAAACTGATTGTGATCATCTTTCCTTAGGCTATAATGTCAATCAAAATTTTTATGCATTACAGATTAACAATAATAACCAAGAAGAAGCAAAATGGACTATTGAGATCCAGGATGCACATTATAAGTTAGATGCCAATTTGTTCAGAAACAGACAGGGTATTAACCTCACTATAGAATCCACTCTTAATGATGATGGTACGTTCTATCACCTAATAACACCTGATCAAACTATTGGAGGTTTCCAATTCCTACAGTTTGTATATGATGGTGTCCCCGAGGCACGGGATAATAATTTGGATGCAAAATCGAGTATTAATTGCAAGTTCAAGCTAGATCCTCTATGTGCAAATTTGAGATTGAATTTCTTTAATGAGTCACAGCGTTCCTTTGGCTTTAGCGTACAGAATAATAACAGCATACCTTATTTTCCATACGAAGTGCATATAGAAAATGCTAATTACAAGTTGGATCCTGCCAGTCTTAGTCATGATGGATTTGAGTATCAATATACAGAAAATGCAGATGGTACGATTAACCATTACTTTATAGCTCAAGAACCAATAGAGGCTTTTTCACAGTCACCAGAAGTCAGAACCAAATTAGACCTGGGATTCAATCCCACATCTGATGGTGCACTAGTTGCTTGCGATGGAAACCTAATTACCTCAGGGCTAGATGGTGGGTTAGAAAGTCATGGTGGATTAGCGAGCAAAATAGCAAAGAGAAACTTCAAAAGAGCACTTGGCATAAGTACACTTCCTGAAGTAACTAAGAATAACAATTTCATATCTCAGTTGGTACCAGTCCAAATACTAACTGGAGATAATCTGATAGAGACCTCTCCTACTGATTTGGTTGAGATTACAACAGCTGAGAGTATTTGGGCTGGAGATTACTTTATAAATGACAGTCGTTTTGGCTCAATTTTCGGATCCAAAACATCTGAGGTTATCTATGACCATACAAAGGTTATATGTGACAGAGTCAAAGGATCAGAATTAGCAGTAGTAGATGTTGTAGATATAGATGGTTATAAAACCATATTAAGTATCATCAGAAGACCAGATGCCTCTATAGAATATGCTATTTCTTTCTCTTTAGGATATGAAGAATATGGTGATTTTACGATGGAAAGCCATTGGTCTGTTGACCAATACCAAGGCAGTCCACATTATCTAAACTATCAGGTATGGACGAATTCTAGAGCCAAGAGTATAGCTGCGGTGCAGAAAATCATTCAAAATATTGTCAATGAATTTGGCTACAAATTGAAGGCGTCTTCGTCATCACCATCTGCGCCAAATTTATTTGCCAGAAGTGCCTACTACAGATTAGGTGCATTTAACCTTGAACTAAACAATAGTCTGCAAGAACCAACGACAATTTCATTTTTCGGAACCTATAATACCAAAGAAGTTGGAGGTGTAGAGTATGAGTACTCAGAAGATATTCTTATTAGTCCGGGACAAAATACCATCTCACTTGATATACCTGAAGGAAATATTTTTGAAGGAGGTATTACCATTCTTGGAGAAGACAATCTAAAAGATGTTATCTACCTCGCGGATGGATCTTGGGGACTGGAGTACCAAGAAGAAAATACGACAATTAATAAATACGAAATAATAACTGACAATAGAGAGGATACTCATGATGAGTATATAGTAGAAAGAGGACTTTCCGTGAGTGGTCATACTGATACTTACCTATCTATATTTAAGCAATTAGAGCCAGGTGGATTATCTGTGGATTTATCAGATTACAATACACTATCTTTTGATGCTAATAGAAATGGCGTATATCAGGTTACTCTACTCGTTGCAGATAATACTGATCCAAGCAAAAACTTAAGTTACACGTTGCATAATGATGGAAACGATTCTGTAGATATTCCATTCTCTTTGTTCAGAAATGCTCAGGGGATAGAATTAGACCCAAGTAATATAACAACCATCTTTATCGGTTACTTACCAGAATATAATGAAACTGGAAATTTTGATATCACTATAGAAAATGTAAGATTTAGAAATGATGAGAGATCAAATCTAATCATCGATCCTAATAATCTTAATTTATATCCTAATCCTTCAAATGGATTATTAAATATCACGCATTTATTCGAAGAGCAATCCAATGTAACGATCACTATATCAAATATCTCTGGTGCTATTATTGAGCGAACTAATAGTATTGCTGATCCTGGTATCAATAATTTCAAATTTGATATCAGTGAGCATCAACAAGGACTATATCTAATATCTATGTACACGAATCAAGGCATATTTGCTAGTACTGTACTTTTGAATAAAGAATAACAATTTTTTCTTAAATAGATTCTCACGTATAGAGGCTTCTTTTGGTTATGAAGCCTCTTTTTTTATTCCAATCCTTATAGGTTGGCAATTCAATGTGATTCAACCAACTTACCATTACTATAAGAAATCGAGTGTCTATCAAAATATTAGATTTCATCTATAAAAAATGGACTAACGCCTAAAATAATGAGTTTTAGCAATCCTATTCTAGTAATTTAGAGGTCTAAATTATATGGAATGAAATCACTGCTAACACTGCTTACATTGGTATTATGTTGTTCTATGGTGCAAGCCCAATTTGGCAACTGGGGTGGAGGAGGAAGTGGCACTAAAATCAAAGGAAAGATTACGGGAACCTTAGTAGACTCTATCACTGGCGAAAAGATCGGCTTCGCAACAGTGGTTCTAAAGAAGGCTAAGAAAACCAGAGAAATTAACGGCATACTCACAGAGAACGACGGAAAATTCAAACTCTCAGAGCTCAAGATGGGTAAGTACGATATTTATGTCTCCTTTCTTGGATACAATGACAAGATTATAAGAGATATAGAATTGACTGGAAAATCTCCCGACCATAATGCTGGAAATATCATGCTCTCCCCAACAGACTATGTCCTGGATGAAATTAATGTGACTGCCAAGAGAGCCCTATTTGAAAATAAAGTGGATAAAATTGTCTTCAATGCAGAGGATGATTCCTCAATTACTGGCGGTGATGCTACCGATGTACTTAGAAAAGTACCTACCCTATCCGTTGACTTAGAAGGTAATGTCTCTTTGAGGGGATCTCAAAATGTCAGAATCTTAATTAATGGCAAACCCTCCGGCATGTTCTCATCAAATGTTGCAGATGCCCTTAAAATGTTCCCAGCTGACCAGATTAAAAAAGTAGAAGTCATAACCTCTCCTGGTGCAAAATATGATGGAGAAGGCAGTGCGGGTATTATCAATATTATCACAAAAAAAGAAAACATAGAAGGGATCTCCGGCTCTGTTAGTGGCTCATTAGGCAACAGACAATCTAATGGCAGCCTCAGCCTCAATGCCGGCAAGGGGCGATTTGGTTTTTCTTCGAGTGGCGGATTTTATTATTCCAGTCCTAACGATGCAAGTTTATGTGTCCTAAGAGGTCCAGCCAACTTTGAATACGATGACAATGTAGCCTGCGAAGATCAGACAGGATTAAGCTATACAAATTTTGGCGTGACTAATACGTCTCGTATAGGCTTTAACGGATCTGCAAGTGCTTTCTATGACTTCAATGCTTACAATGCCATCAATTCTTCATTTAGCATTCGTGGATTTGGCTTTGATACTGACGGAAACTCTCAAGGGATATTTTTTAGTCAGATTGCTACACCATCATTCGACAGAACCAATACAGGAGAAAATTTAATTTTAGGATACGATTGGAATACAGATTATACTAAGAAATTTGAAGGTAATGACAAGCAAGAGTTGGTTATAGCTACTCAGATATCTACTAATATCCAGAACCAAGATAACTTTGTCAGTGATATCGGTTCTTTCACAAGAAACGAAAACATCAATAATGAGGGAGACAATCTGGAACTCACTGGACAAATAGATTATGTGCACCCAATAGGTTCATCTAATAAGTTAGAAGTAGGCGTCAAGGCTGTCATCAGAGATATAGATAGTGACAGTGAGTTTAGTCCAATTGTAGATAATATATCTACAGTAGACCTTAATAGATCATTCCTATTTAATTACGATCAGGATGTATTTGCTGGCTATGCCAGTTATAATTTCTTTATCAAAAAATTCAATCTGGTGACAGGACTTCGATACGAACGTACGGAGATTGGGGGTAATGGCGCACTTAGAGATGGATCTGTCAATCCTGAAACTCAAGATATTTTGTCTGCCTTTCCTTTCAGTTATGATAACTGGCTACCGAGTATAGCTATTTCCAGAAGTCTCAAAAATTTCAGAACAGTAAAACTTGCCTATAGTAGAAGGATTCAACGTCCTAGCCTCTTTTTTATCAACCCATTCCAAAACACCACTGATTTCGCTAATCTAATTGTAGGAAATCCTAGACTAGATCCAGAGCTCACAGACCAATTCGAACTAACCTACAATACCAATTTGTGGGGCATAACCATATTCAGCAGCTTGTACTACAAAAATAATACTCAGATAATAGAGCAAATATCTACGACAGATGATGATCTTGTCGTCAGAACCAGCTTTGGCAATGTTGGGACAAACAATAGTGTCGGTATCAATTTGTTTACCTCTAAGACTATAAGTAAACTAACTATCCGTGGTGGAGGAGATATTTATACTTATAATGCTTCCGGTCAGATAGATGGAGAGGATTTTGAAAACAGTGCTCTATCCTATCGACTATTCGCCAATGGAGAATTTTCGTTTACAGGTACACTAAAGGCTGATTTCTTTGGCTTCTTCCAGGCACCTAGATTTACCTTACAAGGTGAGAATGCAAGTTTCTCTATCATGGGAGTTGGATTCAAAAAAGAGTTCAAAAACTCCAGCATTGGGATTCGTATTATAGAGCCGTTTGTTAGAGACAAAAGCTTTAACTCTGATATCACCGGGTCAGATTTCAGACAGCTGACTTTCTTTTCTATCCCATTCAGGTCAATAGGGGTCAACTTTAGTTACAAATTCGGTAAAGTAGATTTTAGAGAGAGAAGGTCAAAAATCAAAAACACAGATCAGAAAGCTGGAGAAGGAGATGGCCAAGGTGGTGGAGGACAAGGTGGTGGCTCATTCGGAGGTTAATTGACATATAAAGTAGAGGGCATAAAAAAAGCCCAGACAACTGGACCAGAAGAAAAAAAAGAAATGTACGGATATTATTGCTTAAGCATCTCCGTACATTTCTTGCCTGTAAGTCGCATTGAGAACTTCGTTTCGTCTCTCGACACTAGGCTTCACAAAGTGTTTTCTTCTTCTGATTTCCTTCAGAAGTCGAGTCTGCTTAAACTTTCTCTTATATCTCTTAAGAGCTCTGTCTATAGACTCATCACTTTTTACATTAATAATTAACATTCAAGCCAATTTGTTATTAAAAGAGCGCAAATATATAGATTTCCATTAACTGTAGCAATGTCATAGCCTATAAATATGCAGCCAATTATAATAGAATCTTGTGTAAGTACCTTAGAAGAAGCTATAACTGCTGAGCGGAATGGCGCTAATAGATTGGAATTGTGTGCCAGACTCGACTTAGACGGGCTGACTCCAGACACAAAATTGGTTACTCAGGTCACCAATGCTGTCCATATTCCAGTTAAAGTAATGATCAGAAACCGCTCGGGAGACTTCATCTACTCGTCAGAAGACATGCAAGAAATACTTGCTGATATAGATTTGATGAAGGACTGCAAGGTCAATCACTTTGTGTTTGGGAGCATGATGGACAATAAATCATTAGACCTTGCTCAATTGGATCAAGTTTTAGATCATATCACTACAGATAATTATCCAACAGACTCATTGACCATACACAAAGCTATAGATACCAGTCAGGATATATTAAAAGACGTGACACGGTTATTAGAAAGCGATATATATCAAAAAGCCGTATCAAAAGGTATTCAACTGTGCATATTGACATCTGGAGGTGCCAGTACAGCCCTGATAGGCAGTCCTGTCATAAGACAAATGCTCCATTTGGCAGATGATCGTATAGAAGTCATAGCAGCTGGTACAATTACTTCTAATAATTTGAATCAAGTAATAGCCTCCATTCGAGGTATAAGCTACCATGGACGACGCATAGTCCCACTGTATAATATCAACTGAAAATGAACTCAAGTCAGACCTTGGCTAACGAATTCCTAAATCCCCCTTTGCCCAAAATAGTCATCGCTCTTACATTTTATCCACTCTTTTAATGAGCTGTAGGGCAGTTGTATAGTTGTAAGTGACGGCTTGTAGTAGGGATAATCTAGGTTGAGAACACGATTTACTGTCTTTATAGTACAACTACCTATTATGACACTAAAGAACCACATCACGATAATCTACTTCTTACTCTTCTCTATTGTCTCATTGAGAGCAAATTCTGTAGAAACAATTCAAGAAGAGCCATTTATACAGACGGAAACCATGATAAAGGAAACAAAATTATCGACTGATAATGAGGAAGTTGTGGACATAAACAAGCATTATAAAGTACAGAGAGAATCAGAAATTTAACGCCACAGAGCAAAATAAAAATAAATAGGTATAAGCTTATTTCGAGCAATGATCTTCAGATTTGTGCTTGAGCGGTTTAACAAGATGAATTTAAAAATTAAGGTTTTATAATTCTTATATTAAGGGTGTTAAAGGTCAATGGATAAAGCTCTGTTGGCCTTTACTTTTTTATACCAAAACCAAAATTCTTAACTAAAGTGAGGGGAGAAGTTGTTGTATATCAAAAAAAGACCGGTCTTATTGTATAAGACCGATCTTCGAGATTGAGTAATTATTCCTTAAATCGTAATTGGAACTTCGACTTTCGGATCAGGAGCAAATATATATGAATATCCCTATATATTATGTACCACTTAGGTTCTAAAAAATCTTAGTCTTTATATATATTTTTTTTATATATATTATTGTTTGATTTTCTCGTCATTCCTACCTATTCATCCCTTGATCCAGTCAAACAGCACAATATTTTTTTTGTGCATCGAATTATGAAGGTTTATATATTTGGATAGTCAAGCAGCCCAAAAGCTTGGCTCATGTTATGAACCTAGAAATATTAAACGGAGACTTTACCGGTTATTACTCGTACAACCAACTGAATGAAGTAGACCATGAGATGCAATGTTCTCTAGTGTTTTTTGAAGATGGTAGAGTAGTTGGACATGGGGTGGATGACGTAGATCCTTTTCACTTTGAAGGAACGGTAGATTTCAAAGACAATGCTATTGTGCTCATTAAAAAGTATCCCAGCCACCAGGTCAAATACTCGGGCACACTTTTCAATCAAAATAACGTCATATGTATCAGTGGCATATGGACAATAGAAGGTGTTTTTAATACTTCCGGTTCATTTACCCTTAAGAAAGGCAATACCATGGCTTCTATAATGGCGGATATAACTTATTTGGAGCAAGTGCTTAAGAAAGACTTACAACAGGTAGAAGAATTATAATCAATTCTATCTTTATGCCTTCCCCCATCGCCAATCATTTTAGAGAAATATACCTTGATGGAGAGTGGGTCGTGCATACAAATCTTAATTCCATTCTAGAAAAAGTTACCTATACACAGGCTACTTCTACTATTGGAGCTCACAATTCTATTGCCGCACTGACTTTCCACCTCAATTACTATATAGAAGGCATTCTCCGCGCAATGGAAACAGGTCATTTAGATATCAGAGATAAGTACTCTTTCGACATAACTGATTTATCACAGCCTGAAGACTGGCAAAAACTAAGACAAACCATTGTAGACAATATCCGAAATATGTCTGCTAAGTTGGATTCTATGACTGAAGCGACTCTCGAAGGTATCTTTATAGATGAAAAATATGGGACTTGGAGAAGAAACATTCAGGCCATGATCGAGCATGGATACTACCACCTGGGTCAGATAGTCATATTGACAAAACTAATTCCACAGAAAAACAACTAAGGATGGCTATTCTGAAAAAGCTGCCCTACCCTATCTTGGTCACTATAGCCATATTGATGGTGCCGCTGATTGCTATGCAATTTACAAACGAAGTGCAATGGAGTATCGCTGACTTCTTAATAGCCAGTCTACTGATTTTTTCTATAAGCAGTTTAACAAGCTACATATGCTCCTTATCCAAAACCAAAAGATTTAAAGCAACTTGGCTAGCCATTGTCACTATTCTCTTTATTCTAATATGGGCAGAATTAGCAGTTGGTATTTTCAACTCACCTATCGCTGGAAACTGACATTAATCGTCTGATCTAAGTGTCAGATTAGAATTTCTTACCTGGAGCTTTTCTTAAGGCTATTTGTTGCTGAGTAACTTCTAATATTTTCTGAGCAACTGAAGTAATATCAGATCTGACTGGGCTATAATCTAATATATATGGCTGTTCTATCCATTGATTCAATTGATTGACAAACTGCTCATCTATATCGTATATGATTGGCACTCCCATTTGCTCTAAGGCTGCTGCATTGCATTTCTGCTCATATTGGTCAAACATAGGTATGACCATCATTTTCTTACCCATATAAAGACCTTCAGATGTTGCCTGAAAACCACCTCCAGTCAGGATACCATGACAATTAATCAAAGAATCAGAATACCGGTCTTTATCTACAGGATGTATCAGTACATTACCGTGCTCTCTTATCTCATTTGACTTTTTAGTGAAGACTTGCCATCTGGTATTAGGCAGTTTATTGAATATCGAGATAAGGCGGTCATCAGAGAATGCAGGTAGATAAACAGTAATATGCCCCACATCTCTTAAGATGGCATCTACCAACTCAGGTCTAATTATTGGAGGAAGTATGTTGTCATCATAAGCCTTATAATGAAGGCCTACATAACTATCGCATGGTGCAACCCAATGACGCATTCCATACTCAAAAAAGCGGCGACGATTGTTAGGCATTGGCACTTTGTTAGAATTAAATGATGCCTGATGACTAACACCAATTACGGGTATATTTCTACGGCGACATGCATGGGCGGTAATGGATTCGTAATCATTGATCACGGCATCATATCTATGGACTGGGACAGAGCGAATATCTCGGAGTAATCTGAATGGCTTGAGTTGCCTCAGACTCTTAAAGTAATCGACACCTCCTCTATTACCAAATATGAAGTAAAGACCATGGTAACTGTAATCAAATGGATAGGGAAACTTGAGCTCTGCCGACTTTCCACTAATCAAAAAATCAACCTCAACTATATCAGCAAGGGCAGGAGCTAACTCAGATGCTCTTGCCAGATGACCGTTACCAGTGCCCTGAATAGCATATAAGAGTTTCATCGCCTACACATCTCGTTCCAATAATTTCTTGGAGAATTCAGCGAGAATTGATTTTCGTTCCTGATCCACCTTGACGGCTTGTAAATGTGATTCTGCCAACTGCTGATAGACGAGTTTTAGTTCATGAGCATGTACATCCACATGGGCTCTCCGAAATAGCTCTAATACTTTCTCTAGATCAGAATCAGTTCCATTTAAATCCAAAAATATATTTCTCAATTCATCTGCTTCTGTCGAACTCAATAACTCCAATGATTTGAGATAGAGGTAGGTCTTTTTGCGCTGGCGTATATCTCCCCCTATTTTCTTCCCAAGTGATTCTTCAGACCCAAATGCATCTAATAAATCGTCTTGGATCTGAAAAGCGATACCCATATTCCGTCCAAATTCATAGAGATGTTTTTGGTCTTGAGGATCAGCATCTGCGAGTATGCCACCCATAGATAAGGAAGCCGCTATAGCCACTGATGTCTTAAGCTCTATCATCTTTAAGTACTCTGGGATGGAGACCTCCTCAATGACTTCATAGTCCATATCATAACGTTGGCCTTCACAGACTTCTATAGATGTATCTGTAAAGAGCTTAGTAAGCTGAACTAACTTGTCAGGATACTTTTCTAAAAATCGATAAGCATAAATTAGCATAACATCTCCAGATAGAATGGCTGTGTTTTCATCATATAATTGATGCACTGTAGGCTGACCTCTTCTCAAATCGGCCTGATCCATAATATCATCATGTAGTAGTGAAAAGTTATGAAACACTTCAATTGACATGCCCGCTTCAAAAGCGAACTCCACATCGTGCTTGTATAAGTTGTATGCAGCCATAACCAATACTGGTCGAATACGTTTTCCACCTAATGAAAGGATATACTCTACTGGTTTGTATAAGGCCGCGGGTTGACTAGGGAAAGTGTAATCACCCAGTTTTTCGTTAAAAATATTCTGTAAAGCGTCTATCGTGTACATAGTTATCAAGTCAGGCTTTTCTAGTCGCTAAGTTCTCAATTTTTTGTTGCTTAGCTAATATTCCAATATAGAACTGTTAGAAAGGTTGTAAGTTTAACTAGTCTATCAATTACTAACAGAATCTAAGATGAACCGCCAAATACTTTCATTATTCGCCTCTGGTTGGATAATCCTCATTCTAATCAGCTGTGGAGAACAGCCTAGTGCAGGCCCAGATCTAATCATCTATAATGCGAACATACATACTGGACTAGAAAAAAGTAAAGCCACAGCTCTTGCCATTAAAGATGAAAAAATTATTGCAATAGACACAGATGAGATCATTTCTAAAACGAAAACATCAGAGACAGAATTGATTGACGCTAAGGGCATGTTTTTGATGCCAGGATTCATAGAAGGTCATGGGCATTTCTCTGGTTTAGGAGAAACACTTCAGAATTTGAATTTTCTCTCGGATACTACCTGGGCACAAGCTATACAAAAAGTCAAGGACAAAGTAAGCCAATCTGAACCTGGTGAATGGATATACGGTAGAGGTTGGCACCAGGAAAAATGGACTGAAGAACCAAGCAATGTACAACAGGGCTATCCTCATCATGAGACCCTATCTGAGATTTCGCCAGACAACCCTGTCATACTTATCCATGCCAGTGGACACAGTCTGTATGCCAATAAGAAAGCCATGGATCAAGCTGGCATCAATATCGAAACTCCAGATCCAAAAGGTGGAAAAATCATCAGAGCTACTGATAACGAAGCATTAGGTGTCTTTGAGGAAAGAGCAATGAATCCAATAAGAGGTGCCTTTGAGGATTATAGAAAGTCATTAGATAAAGAAGCCCAAACCAAATTATGGTATGCGGCAATAGATTTGGCACAAATCAGATGTCTTGAAAAAGGGGTTACCAGCTTTCAAGATGCTGGCGCTAAATTCTGGGAACATGACAGATATTACAACATGGCGCTTGATGGCGCATTTGATATGAGGCTCTGGTCTATGGTAAGGCACAGCTCTGCAGAGATGGAAGGAAAGGTAGGCCAATATAGACGTATAGGTGTAGGTGACAATTATTATACTTGCCGAGCTATCAAGACTGAAGTAGATGGTGCACTAGGAGCACATGGGGCTTGGCTATTGGTACCCTATGAGGACAAACCTGATTTCTATGGTCAGAATACTACAGATATAGAAGAAGTAGCAAAGATAGCCTCCATCGCCAACAAGCATGACATGCAATTATGTGTCCATGCAATAGGTGATCGGGCTAATAAGGAAGTTCTCGATATCATAGAGGCCAATCAGGACGGAGATGTCAGCAAGCGTTGGCGAGTGGAACATGCACAACATCTCCATCCAGGTGACATCATGAGATTTAAAAACACTGGCGCCATTGCTTCTATGCAAGCTATACACTGCACCTCGGATGCCCCCTTCGTCGTCAAGCGCCTAGGTCAATTAAGAGCCAAGGTTGGGGCCTATGCTTGGAAAGCACTTTTAGATCAAGGTGCTACCATTGTTAACGGTACAGATGTGCCCGTAGAAGAGATAGACCCTATCAAGAACTTTTATGCTACCGTCACCAGAACTAGAGTGGATAATGGGATGCAATTTTTTGTAGAACAAAAGATGACCAGAGAACAGGCTATCCGTAGTTATACCATAGATGCCGCATATGGTGCTTTCGAAGAAGATATCAAAGGTAGCTTGGAAGTGGGCAAGTTAGGAGATATAGTCATCCTATCCAATGACTTAGTTAATTGTAGTGACTTAGATATATTGGACACACAAGTGGCGCTCACTATCGTAGGAGGTCATATAAAATACCATAACGAGAAGATATTGAAAATCTAAGGTCGCAACTCATTTATACCACCTCCTTCAATATTCTCAACATCGTCTTGGTGTCCCCCATAGTATAATAGTGGAGAATAGGTGCTCCTCTTTCTTTCAGTTCCTTAGACTGAGCTATACACCATTCGATACCTATAGTACGTGCCGCCTCTTTATCTTTGGCAGCTGCCATCTCATTAGCAAAATCATCAGGAAAGTCTATATAGAACATACGAGGAATACTTACAAGCTGTGATTTTCGGGTTACAGGTTTTAGTCCTGGTATTATTGGAACAGTTATACCTACTGCCTTACATTTGTCTACAAAATCAAAATATTTCTGATTATCGAAAAACATCTGAGTAACAATATAATCTGCACCTGCATCTACCTTGTCCTTCAGATATTTTAGGTCTATATCGAAATTAGGTGCTTCGAAGTGTTTCTCTGGGTAACCAGCAACTCCTATGCAAAATTCTGTGGGAGCGGCGTTAGCTAGGTTTTGGTCTAGATACTTTCCTACATTCATATGTTGCATCTGATGCACTAGGTCTACAGCATATTTATGCCCACCTGGTTCTGGGATAAATCTGGTATCCATATTTCTAGCATCTCCTCGCAATGCCAAGACATTATCTATACCTAGAAAAGCCAAATCTATCAATGCATCTTCAGTCTCTGCAATGGTAAATCCACCACATATTAGATGTGGTACCGTATCCACATGATACTTGTGCATCAACGAGGCACAAATGCCGACTGTACCAGGTCTTTTCCTTATAGATAACTTCTCGTAATAACCGCTTTCGCGCTTGTTAAAGATGATGTCCTCTCTATGGTAGGTCACATCTATAAACGAGGGTTTATACTCCATGAGGGGATCAAGCATATCGAAGATATCTTTCATCCTACCTCCTTTTAATGGTGGAAGGACTTCATAAGACAGCAAAGTCTTGCCCTTGGCTTGCTTGATATGGTCGCAAACTTTCATATTAATGCAGTTAAGTTATGTACATCAATATGTGAGACCAAACAAATATTACGGGAACGAAACTGTTTTTGAACGTATGCCCGCATCTATTGGATCACCGTGGCGTTTCGCAGCTCGGTTGATGTTAGCTTCTATAGCTAATCTCTTGATGCGCCGTAAAACTAAGAAAAGGTTTTTCTGTTTAGTAAATAACAATGCTAATTTTAAAATAAAATATATTTTAAATCAAGATTGTTATATTTAACTACCCTTCAAGACGCAAACATTTCGAATTATAAACGAAAATTGAAAACAAACCAAATGCTAAAAACACTAATTGTAGAAGATAATTTCTCCTTTGCACTAGAATTGGAAATTATTCTTAAAAAATTAGACTACAATATTCTCAAAACTGTAGATAATAGCGGTGATGCGCTGGTCGAAATCTTAAGCACTCAGCCTGATATTATTTTTATGGATATTGATATAAAGGGTAAGCTCAGCGGATTAGATATTGCACAAAAGATTAAGCATCTGAATATCCCTATTCTGTTTATCACCTCCTTTGCGGATGAAGAACATTATAATATAAGCTCTCAGATTCCTAACTCAAGTTACATAACTAAGCCAGCTGACGAATTTACAATCAGGAGTTCAGTGGAACTGCTACTTAAGATCAATCAATCACTAAGAACACAAAATCTATCCAAAGACTACAAGGTTGAATCGGATATCTTATATCTGAAAAAGAAGGAAAATTTTTATGCTATAAAACATGATGAGATTGTCTACATCGAGTCTAATCATGTTTATTGTAAAACAGTAACTAATTCTGGTGAAGAATATCTTAATAGAATAGGACTAAACGAATACAGCGCCATTCTTAAAGATGAAAATTTCATAAGACCACATAGAAGCTACCTTGCTAACACCATTCACATTACTAAGGTGAATATGAACGAAAGTGTTATCATTCTAGGAAAAAACAGAGTACCAATTAGTCGCAATGCAAAAAAGGAAATGAAAAGTTTGTTCAATCTGATCACCTAAATCTTAGTCCAGAAAATGAGGCTTGGTTGTCAACTTATATCTCTCTGCTAAAACACCTAGTCGGACCAAGCTATTGATATCAAATTTCAAGAATAGTCTTCTTTTATGAGATATGATCGTCGAAGGAGCTAAAAACAAGATCTTACCTACTTCATTCAGCGTATTACCCTGACAGATGTAGTAGATTATTTCCCTTTCTCTTTTAGTCAAATCTATATTGAGTAGGGGTTTTTGCTTTTTGTAAACGATATCTAACTTTGATTTCTCTTGTATTGTAGCATGTGAATAAAAATTCATTATTGACATTTTATAAATGCAAAATGCACTTAATACCTTATCAATGGGTGAAAATGATACAAATGGCATTTATCACGATCTAAATGGTTATTCTAAAAGAAATCAATTAAGTATTTAAAGGAAACTGGACAGTAAATGACGAACCAGTTCCTAGCTGAGAACTTATCTCTATAGACCCTTCTATCTTTTCCACTAATTGCTGGACCAAATGCATGCCCAGACCTGTACCTCTCTCGCCAGAAGTACCTCTGGTCGTCTTACCCTTATCTAGGGTGAATAATTTATCAATCTGCCCAGGACTCATACCAACACCGCTATCCTCTACAGATAGCACAACCCTACCATCCTTATCACTTGCTATGATGTTAATGACTCCTCCTTCTGAAGTATACTTAATAGCGTTATCTAATAGGTTTCTTAAGACTGTGGACAAAACATGTCTATCTGATTTGACCTTGCTTACACTTATATCTGATCCTAATGTAATGCCCTTTTCCTTAGCTGTTCTATTAAAGAGTGCTATGTTTTCAGCAACCAGTTCCTTAAGTGATAACTCCTTACTATCTATGGCGACTAAATCTTTCTGTAACAATGCCCAGTTAAGCAGATTATCTGTCAGCCTATTAAGCTCTATAGCATCTGTTTCTATAGACTCTCCGAACTTAATGAGTTTCTCATTCTCGTTGTTTTCTATGAGATAGTTCAGCTTACTGGTAATGCCTCGGAAAGCGAGGGCAGGTTT
>CAZMMQ010000023.1:0-46149 GCA_964567435.1 uncultured Saprospiraceae bacterium
AATTCAAAAATTAATAACAAAAAATGAAAATCAATTTTAGTGTAATTCTTATAGCTATTTGCATACTATTCTCTTGTGATAATACTGATTCTCAAGAAATGACAGAGATTAAAGGTTATCAACTAATGAGCGATCTTAATGGACATTGGGTGGGAAATAATCAAACGGCATTTGGTTTTTTTGATTGGTTTGCTTTTGATTTTAGACCTATTTCTCCTTCACATAGCCATTCTATATATGAAGGTGCCACAAATCAAAACATAATTAATTCTGTTTTTATAGCAGACTATAATGGAGAACAAAGGATTTTTGCTAGAAATGGAGGCTGGCTTGGCACCCAATATCGTGCAACTTATTTTATGCTAGATATAGCAGAAACCGATCAGAATGAAAACTACTATAGATTAGTAGATGCAGTAGGAGGTGAAGATCGAGCCTTTATCGAATTTAGATTTAAACAAGATTCTCTCTTATTTGATGCATACAAGGACAATAGTGGAAGTTTGGATGAATCAATCCTCCATATGTCATTCAAAGGCTCTAACCGAAACCCAAGTTACTCCCAAATGGCGGAGGAGCAATTCAATTATCCTATGCAAATATCAGAGGTGAACTTTGAAAACGCTTTTGAAAATTTGATAGACCCGGATTCAGCCTTGTTCTTAGCAGAAGAAAACGATCCTTTCCCTAGAGCTGATCACGGCTACCTGAGTGATATAAATATTAATATACTTCGTAACAATCAAACAGAAAGCGAAAATCTTCTTTTATTTATATCTAAAGAAGAATTAGTACCGAACTCCGGTATACCTAATTTTCAAAATATTGAGAACACCGTAATAAGAACAATTGATATTCAAAAGGAAGAGACGAGTTATTTGGCAACCTATCTGCATCCTGACATGTATCATTTTACAATTTTCTTTGATAGTGACAATAATGGTTTCCCCTCTTCTGGAGACATTTCAAGTGCAAGCGTTTTTAAAACTGTCGATTCTGAAACACTAGAAAACTTGGAAGTAGAGTTGTCCCTTACCATTCAATAAATTATCAAATGCATCAAGGAGATTTCATTTGGGCAGATTTGTCTACATACAACACCGTTAAATCAATTGAATATTATCGCTCTGTTTTTAACTGGGAGATCACAAACAATGAAGGATATTATATTTTAACAAACAATGAAGCTGTAATTGGTGGCCTTTACGAAACCCCTGCATTTTTTAAAAAAATCAAAATGCCTCATTTTTGGATGAGTTATTTTCAAGTTCAGTCCGTTTCTGACACATCTCGTATTGCCGAATCCCTAGGTGGTAAAATAGAAATATCCAACATTCCATTTTATAACGGTATCATAGCTCTGATTAGAGATCCTATGGGAGCAGGGTTTACTATATACGAAGGTAAAGATTTACAACTAGGGACAAATACCTCGAATCAACCATTACTTAAAACTGAACTTCATACGTCCAATATTGAAAAAGTGAAGCCTTTCTATTCAGGAATATTCGACTGGAACTATGAGGAAGTTGAAAGCGGCAATCACATTGTACTAATAAATAAACAAAAGTCGAATATCAAATTAAGAGAAATTCCCAATGAGCTCAAAGGGAAATATGAATACTGGGTAATAACAGTTCACGTAGCTAAAATAGACAAGATCAAAGAGAGGATAATTAGAATGGGAGGAATAATAATTGAAACTGAAGAAAATAAAATTTTAGTAGCAGACAATTCCCATGAAGCATTTTTCTATATTGAAAATCAAGGAAACTATAGCTAATAAATAAAATTATCATGCATTTTTACTGGCCTTTACATTTTTCATAGCCCTCAACAACCTGATAGAACTTGTGTTCGTAATTATCTTTGATAATTTTTCTTAGGATATCTTTTGTCCACAACTACTTACCTCGCCTTTAGTCTAGTTTTTTTTTCATAGCATCCAGAAACGGTTTCATCTCCTGTAAGCTAATGTCATCAAGTTTGCGCAACTGTCTCAGAAACCAGCCTCTGTGTCCTGCCGTCTAAAGAATTCCTGGAAATGGAAAAATGACTGGAAAGTGGATGCCCCAATGGTGGTATTCTGATAATACTTTTTAATTTGTTAATTAAAGTATGGGAAATTTTATAATGAGTCAGATAGATAAATCCAATAACCCCAAAACTCAGGATCATATCTGTTCGTTCCTTACAAAGACAATTGAAATTCAAATTTGTAAGCCTAATTTCAAAATTAAATTCATATGAATTATATAGTATTTCTCGTTCCTGATTTTTTAGGCCTTGCAAAATCTTATCTCGCAGAACAATGGAATTTTGTAATTTACAAAAATAAATACGACCATGCCCACCCACTATCGAACTTGTAATATATGCGAAGCCCTCTGTGGCATAGAAATAGAATATGAGGGAACAAAGGTGCTCTCTATAAAAGGAGATGAGAAAGATCCCTTATCCAGAGGTCACATCTGTCCGAAGGCTGTTGCCTTACCAGACTTCTATGATGATCCGGATCGATTACGACATCCCCTTAAAAAGACAGAAACTGGATTTGTAGAGATCAGTTGGGAAGAAGCATATGATACTATCGAGACTAAGATTAAAGATATCCAAACAACATATGGAGACAATGCAGTGGCCACTTTTATAGGTAATCCGAATGCACACAAACTAGGCAATCAATTATTCTTAAGACCCTTTATAAAATCACTCAGAACAAAATCCAGATTTAGTGCCTCTACAGTAGATCAGATGCCACATCATGTATCAGCCATCCACATGCTCGGCCACTCTCTACTTAATCCAGTCCCTGACCTGGATCGTACAGAGTTCCTACTCATCATGGGAGCTAATCCAATCGTATCCAATGGCAGCATGATGACTTCTCCAGATATTCGAAAGCGTATGAGAGCCATTCAGAGTCGTGGAGGGAAGATCGTTGTTGTAGACCCTCGCAGAACTGAGACCGCTGACAAAGCAAATGAACACCTATTTATAAAACCAGAATCGGATGCGATATTTTTATTATCGATGATCCATGTGTTGCACGAAGAAGGTCTGATAAATTATGGACACTTGGAATCCTCATTGGCTGGTAAAGATAAGATCAAAGAGCTCGTCGATTTGTATCCTCCAGAAAAAGCAGCTGACCTTACAGGTATTTCCGCAGACAAAATCAGGGCACTCACAAAAGATTTTGCAAAGGCAGATAAAGCCGTACTGTATAGCCGCATGGGATTGAGTACGCAGACCTTTGGCGGATTAGCGATATGGCTGAGCAATGTGATAAATATCCTGACGGCTAATTATGATGCAGAAGGCGGGATGATGTTTACAAGCCCAGCTGTAGATCCCATTTCTTTTAGCCCTAAAAAAGGACGGCCAAAATTCACAACTATTCCGAGATCGAGAATAAGATCATTGCCTGTATATCTAGGTGAATCCCCTTCAGCCACTTTGGCCGAAGAAATAGAAACAGAAGGAGAAGGTCAGGTCAAAGCTTTAGTATGTATCGCCGGAAATCCAGTGCTGTCTGTACCCAATGGTCAGCGGTTGTCAAAGGCATTGGAAAAACTAGAATTCATGGTGTCCACAGAACTTTACATCACTGAGACGAGCAGGCATGCAGATATTATATTACCGACGACAAACGGCCTAGAAATAGAGCAATATGATATCACTTTTCTGAATTTGGCGGTTAGAAACATAGCCAAATATTCTCCAGCATTATTTCCTAAAAAGGGGAATACCAAACACGAATATGAAATTTTGGGAGAACTCACCTCTCGATTTGCCAACCAACCCAATCCAGGACTTGCACCTAAACAATTATTAGGCTTTGCGCTCCAGCAAGGCCAATATGCATCTGAGGGATTAGACATGCAGAAATTAGAAGATCATCCGCATGGCGTAGATTTGGGGCCGCTGAAATCGGTTCTTATGGATCGTATCCAAAATAATGATGACATGATCGATCTGATCCCTCAAATATTCTTAGATGATTTGATAAGATTAAAAGGACACTTTGATCATCTTGAATCTGATAAGGCTTATCCATTCCAAATGATAGGTCGACGCGTATTGAGACAACACAATACCTGGACTCATAATTCGTACAGACTCTCTAAGGGGAGAAATGAGTGCACCCTCATGATAAATCCTTCTGATGCCGCTACGCTAATGATAGACAATGGAGAGTACATTTCCGTGGCTTCCGAGATAGGTGAAGTCACTGTAGAGGCAGAGATCACTGATGAGATCATGCCCGGCGTTGTCAGTCTCCCTCAGGGTTTTGGTGCAGGAAAAAAATCCAAGATGACTATTGCCGTTGATAGAAACAGTGTTAGCATCAATGATTTGACTAACCATCTTCGCATAGACACCATGACTGGTAATGCTGCGTTAAATGGCGTTAGAGTGCGATTGACTAAGAAAGTATCATCCTAGTCACAAATCAATCGTAGATGTAATATATTAGCAGAGCAATGAAACCCCTTCTCTTCTTAAATATTTTATCTACCTTATGGTGTCTCTTTATTTAGATAATTTAACCTTCTACCAATGGTAAAAAAGTCTATCCTTTATCTATTAATATTCCAATCATTTATAGTTGCTTATTCTAATCTTCAGGCACAGGAAGACATCCTAAAAGAACTGGAAGAAATAGCTATTGTCGACCAAAAAGTAATGATGCCTATGCGTGATGGCATTAGGTTAGCTACTGATATATATCGTCCTAAAACAGATGCCAAAGTACCCATCATTTTTTCAAGAACACCTTATAATTTTAATACCTGGAGAGATGGACAACAGGAGCTGAGAACGGTCGAACGAGCCTTAGAAGTCGTCAAAAGAGGCTATGCCTATGTCGTGCAAAATGAAAGGGGAAGATATTTCTCTGAGGGAGAATGGGACATCTTAGGAATGCCACTTACTGATGGCTATGATGCCTTTTCTTGGATGAAAGATCAATCTTGGTCTAATGGTAAGATTGGCACCTTTGGCTGTTCTTCTACAGCAGAATGGCAAATGGCAGTGGCCGCCTTAGATCATCCATCCCATGCAGCGATGGTTCCTCAAGGCTATGGGGCTGGTGTCGGAAGAATCGGAGACATCAATGAGCAAGGCAATTGGTATCGTGGAGGAGCAGAACAAATGCTCTTCTTCTCATGGCTATATAGCGTGGAGCATGATAAGTTCAAACCAAGAATTCCTGCAGGAGCAACACAGGAAGACTTAATAAGAATTTCGAGGTTTTATGACTTAGCTCCTGAGAATCCTGAAGTAGATATGTCTGAAGCACTTAATCACCTACCCATTCAGGACATCCTCAAAAACATAGATGGCAAACACGAAATATTCGATAAGATGATAGTTCGAAAGCCAAATGATCAAGCCTGGTATGACGGCGGGATATATCATGATGATATGGAGATAGGGGTGCCTAGTTTTTGGTTTGCCTCTTGGTATGATGTATCTATCACG
The DNA here is from genome assembly GCA_964567435.1 of uncultured Saprospiraceae bacterium. Classification (GTDB taxonomy): domain Bacteria; phylum Bacteroidota; class Bacteroidia; order Chitinophagales; family Saprospiraceae; genus RFSX01. Next base: position 5,488 of record CAZMMQ010000023.1, read on the forward strand.
CCAAACCTTGCGTTATTTAACCATGTTAGAAGCAACACCAAAGATGCGGCTATAAGAGACAATCAGTATCTGGTCATTGCGCCTACTCTTCATTGCCGATATACGCGGGCTACAGAAAATACGATTGTAGGAGAGCGGAGTGTCGGAGATGCACGACTTAATTATGATGAACAAATCTATGCATGGTTTGACCTGTGGTTAAAAGGAACAAAAAATGACTTCAAAGAAAAAACTCCTCGAGTCCAATATTACACCATGGGATCAAATCAATGGCAAGCATCAGAAACCTGGCCACCAGCCAATACGCGATTAGTCTCATACTATTTGGATAGTAAGGGTAGCGCTAATTCTTCTTCAGGTGATGGCGTATTGTCTAGATCAAAGGCAAGCACCGATAAGTCAGATGGGTTTACCTATGACCCCATGCAGCCAGTACCATCCTATGGGGGGAATGTTTGTTGTACAGGCAATGCCATTAATGGAGGTGCTTTCGATCAGCAGGAAATGGAAAAGAGAGAAGATATCTTGGTCTACTCCACTGAAGTACTAGAAGAAGGTGTGGAAGTTACAGGATTTATAGAATCAACCTTATATGTTTCTTCAGATACCAAAGACACAGACTTTACAATCAAACTAATCGATGTATACCCTGATGGTAAAGCCTATAATCTGGATGAAACAATCCAACGTGTACGTTATCGAGAAGGATATGACAAAGAAGTATTTATGGAAAAAGGCAACGTGTATAAAGTGGACTTAACGCCTATGTCCACAAGTAATTATTTCGCAAAAGGACATCGCATCAGAATTGAAATATCAAGCAGTAATTTCCCAAGGTTTGCACGAAACTTAAATACGGGAGGAAACAATTATGATGAGAAAGTTGGCGTAGTTGCTCATAACAAGGTACACCATTCATCAACTTATCCATCTCAGATTAGATTGCCGATAGTTGTGAAGTGAGTAAGCGAGTAATGTAGGTTTATCCAACAAGACTGAATAGATCATTTAGGCTACACGATTTTTATTGATGGCTAGTTGATTGAACGGCTTTTAGCCATTTTAGCTAAGGAGGTATTAAATGGCAATAAAAACAATGGCCGTTGTATGACGAGTGCAAGGAGGAGTTTAGCGCTTGTTTAGCTATTTAAAGCTGAGTTAGCGTTAAGAAATGGGTAGAGCCTAGAATTTTGTTTCCCGTTCGACTTTGCTCAGGGCAGGCTTTTTTCAATGAAAAAGAAAACCGCCGGTAGGCAAGTACGATTAGCTAGATACTAAATTTGGAAACTGATTATTTTCGATAACAGTTTAGCCTTACTATCTATGTGAATCTGTTGATTTATAGTGCATCTTAGATGCGCTATTCAGAAACAAGAATTGAATCTTACTTGTCGATTACCATAGTTTTTGTCTTTATTCAAGGTTATCTTTTTTATACGAAGGTAATTCAGGTCACACCAAGTGATATAAGATCAGACTTTCATCGGTCGTCCGCTCCATATCACCGATCTGTTATCTGGAAATAGAATTTAATTAAGAAAAAATACAGTAAAATGTTAAAAGCATACTATCACGTTAAACACGACAACAATCATTACATAGTTTCCTATCAAGATGAAAATGGTGACTCTGGAATGCTTCTGTTAAAGAATGGAGAAATTATAGATAGAACTAAAGGCCTATTAGGAGAGTTCGAATTAAAAGGCCAAAATATCATAGCCAAACTGAAGAACACAATGACTAAATCCACTGTTTCCTTATCAGTAGATAACCAAGAAGTAAAAATGGAATCTATTAGCAAAAAGAACTTAAAAAATAAATTGAATAATGACAGGATATACAATTATATAAATCCAAGTCCTGATGAAATAGAAACCAATCGAGTAAAAATGGTAGACATTAAGTTGCCATTGATACTTCTATCTATAGGTTTCTTTATGCCATTATTATTAAAAGATCAGACAAGTCTAATTCAAAAAATTGGATTACTTCCTACTGCTATAGGCGCTTGGATGGTTTATCAATATGTAAGGCCAAAATTCAAATGGTTAGGAACCATCAATACTAGACAAGAAAGCAAACAGAGACTTGGATTTGTGGCTCTAACCGTAATTATAACGGGTGTATTTTGGGAAATTATTCTAAAATATATGTGACAAAAAAAAGATTACCTTCAGATAACGATAAGATCACGTCATACCCATCGGAACATGCCTGATGTACTCACTTCGTTATGAAATAATCCTGAATAGAAAATGAAAGAAAGACCTTTAGATATTAACTATAGAAAAGTCCAATCCTATATAGAGGATAAAAGACCCCCAATTGAGATGCGAAGTAAACTCGATTTAGGGTTTAGTTTCTCTAGAAATACTTTTGAATTATTTGTAGTAAGACCTATCTATAATAGTCCAGATCCAAACGACTACCAGAAATCATCATTTGCAAAAATTCGTTATATTAAGACTCAAATAACTTGGAAACTATATTGGCAAAGAGCCTCAGGGAAATGGCAATCATACGACCCTCTACCTGAGTCCTCTAACATTGATTTAATTCTAGAATGTATTGAAGCAGATGAATATGGATGCTTTTATGGATAGTACTAGTCTGCTCCAGATTAAAATCAAATGAAAATCAACATTAAACACATCTATGATTTTGCCCAAGCTCACGATATTGGTTCAGATGTATTTATCAATAATCGAACAGGTGAAATTATTGAGTTACCTAACACAATAAGAAGACCTTACGCTGAGCTTGAGGAACTCTTTTCAGAAGACATTGAAAAAGTTGAAGCTAATTGGCATGAAATAACAAAATTAGAATGTCCTGATTCTTCTGAAGCTTTTGACATTATGGCATCATTTATTGACAGCCTTAAACAATCAGAAATAAAAGAACAACTATCTATTGCCATCAGTAGAAGTAAACCCTTCAGAAACTTCAACCATATTATTCACAATTCTGACAAACGAGAAGATTGGTTTGAACACAAAAGACTTGAACTTGAAAATCGAGTAATAGAACTACTGGAGATGAGGCGGTAGGACAGTTTATAACAAGCTAGCAAGACAGAATACATCTCTTGGCACATATAGTTAAGCGCCTATAATAAAATTAACTAAGAAATTGATTAATTAACTTCATAAAGGTGTCAACTAATTCTAAGACAGTACATAGAAAAATGAAGTATATTGGAATACTTGGGATTGGTGCAATTGGCTCATTGCTAACTAAATATTTGATTAGAAATCGAGCCAACAGATACTTCTATTACAATCGCTCTATAAAAGATAGAATTCTTATTGACTTTGAGGGGAATAAAGATGATCTCTCAATAGAGGTTACCAATCATCAAATACAGAAATTAGATTGGCTCATAGTATGCCTAAAAGAGTATCATTTTCAAGATGCAATACCAATTCTAAGCAAACTTATTGGTCAACAGACTAAAGTGGCAATTTTTCAAAATGGGATTAATTTGACCGATCGGTACACACAATTTTCAAATCCATCAAATTTATTGGAAACAATAATCGACTGCCCTATTCAAAGAATAAATCCAAACGAGTACAAGCAATTAAGAAGTCCGAAAATAATTCTCCCTGACAATCTGATTTCAGATGAATTCATTAGGTTATTCAGTGAACCATCTATAGAAATAACTAAGTCAGATAGATTTAATGAGTTACAATGGATAAAATTAATTGAGAGTTCTTCAATTGGATCAATTCAATCAATTAACAAAATGCCTTGTTCTGTTTTCCAGGACGAAGAAAAATTAAATGAATTCAAAGAACTTGTAAGAGAAGGAATCGAAGTTGCTAAATCCGAAGGAATTAAAATAAATGAAAGCTTGGCTAGCAAATTATTGACTAAACTTAAAAGCTATCCTCTGACTAAAGGAAGCTCAATGTTAAGCGACATATTATCTGGCAATCAATTGGAATTAGACGCCAAGATCGGTGTCATAGTAAAAACTGCAAAAAGAAATAAAATTAAAGTGCCAGAATCTACTAGAATTTATAACTCATTAATCATTAATAGATAAAAGTTAAACACCTAACTCAAATTACCAAAGCGATCTAACTATTAATGGTCAATGGAATAAATTTTCAAACATTAACCATAAGGAAATTATGTGTCTAAAAGGATATAAGCCAAAAGACTGTAAAGCTGCCATAATTAAATCAATTTTAAATTCTCAAAACGATTCTTTGCAGCGAACGAAATGTAAACAGTGGATACATAGAAATAAATATGAATTTAAAATTGAAATATCCATTAATTATTGCAATGAATGGGGCTTAATAGGAAATTTTTTATCCATTTACAGAAAAAAGGGCGATAAAGCCTATGGATGTAAAAATTTCAGCATTCAAAGAATAACTAGAAAGAAAGTAAGATGTTAAGTGATCTGCAAAAGTATACTTCACACAGACATCTATCACCAACTCCACCACCTTCTCAGTATAATAATGCTTTTTACAGGAATGGCCCTTACAATAGTATTTGATATAACATTTTGGTTTACTTTAGCCAATTTGGATAAAAAAGAAAAGGTTACCTTGTTCAAGCTAATCATATAGTGCCTAATTTCTGTTTTATCTAAAACAAAACAAAGATTTTGATAAGTACTAATGCCATTCCCACCCCTAGTTATACGGAAATAGCCTTCAAGGACTTCATCTCCGACTTCAAAACAACACTCAAGACGCTTTTTGAAGAAAGGAGTCAAAACGAATCTGCTTATACAGAACGAGCATTTCCAAAAGCGTTTCTAGACAAGATAATGGCACACAAACCTCTATCGGTCGCCATACCTGCCAAGTACGGTGGGCGGGGCGCCTTGCCAGCAGAGTGTATGAGCATCCTACAGGCAGCCTCATATGAGTCCATATCTTTGACCTTGATATTTGGGATTAACATAGCCCTTTTCATAGAGCCTTTTGCAAAATATGGTGATAACATCCTTAAGCCAGCGGTTTTTGAGAATTTCATAGAGCATAACAATATGGGCGGTCTCATGATCACAGAACCAGATCATGGCAGTGATGCCCTAAACATGAAAACCGCCTACACCCAGGCAGAAAACGGCAACTATCACCTGAAGGGTACCAAGCACTGGCAAGGTCTAACAGGAATGGCGGACTATTGGTTGGTCGCAGCAAGAAAACAAACTTCTAGTGGTGCACTGAACAGAGACGTGGACCTCTTCCTAACTGAGGATGCTAATCCATCTCAGCACATCAAAGTAACAGAACTCTATAATAACAATGGCCTCTACCCTATCCCTTACGGCAAAAATCAGATAGAGATACAATTGCCAAGCACGCATAGATTAATCCCTGAGACAACGGGCATCAAGATGATGATGGACACGTTACACAGAAGTCGATTACAGTTTCCTGGAATGGCACTGGGATTTGTCAAGCGGGCCTTGGATGAAGCGACCAAGCACTGTCAGGAACGTATGATAAGAGGAAAATCCTTATCTAACTTTGATCAAGTGCAAAGCGACTTGGTCAAACTGGAAAGAGCCTTTACGATCTGCTCAGCGATGTGCTTTCGCAGTGCAGAATCCACCAGTATCCATCATGACCTTTCACTTTGTGGCATTGAAGCCAATACCTTTAAGGCTGTCGTCTCAGACCTGATGCAAGAATCAGCACAGATACTTATGCAATTACAAGGCGGAAAGGGCTACCTTTTCAAAAGTCTAGGGTCACGTGCCATTATGGACTCCAGACCTTTTCAGATTTTTGAAGGACCCAATGACATGCTCTTTACGCAGCTAGCAGAGATGATGCTAAAACCAATGAACCGCTCCAAGCAAATGAACCTATTGGAATACTTGAAGACTTATGAGCACGCCGCACAGTCAGCACACCTCTTTGAAGCATCCATCAATGTCACTCTCGAAAAGACATATCCTCAGAGAAAACTCGTGTTACTAGGCAGAGCTATGGCCAAAGTAATACTAGCTCATCATGTGCTTACACTATCTAATAGTGGCTTCAACACTGACCTGATAGACAATTGTATCATCAGCTTACAACAAGAAGTCTCTAAGCTGATGAATGGTTTTCATAACCAAAAAACAAATGGTCCGTCAGAAGGTTATAATGAGAATTCTAACTGGTGGGATTTGTTGTAATCAAGTACCATGTTCGCTGTCAGAATAATTTTAGCAAAAAGAATAATTACAAAGAGAATATTAATAAAAACTACATTCTAAGATAACTTCTGTCCCTAGACTTCTTACTTAAAGGATCTGGATAACGGCATTTAAATTGAAGCGTTTGATATAGATGATATTCAATATACATCCAAGTTACCATTAATTTAAGACAAGATATTGTTCCACTTTTCAATTAAAGTCATAGAGGTTTCAGAAGGTAGCCACTGATTTAAACTCAATAGATTGAGTAGTTTTCGTGCCACATCTTTAGGACTTCTAATTTCAGCATCAATGAATTGCTGAAGAACGAAAAGAACACCGTGGCTTTCTAAATTATTTGAGGAACACCATTTCATCATTTTCTTTTCCCCAGAAAAGACAATCATCCCGTCTCTCTTAGCGATATACAAAATCGTTTTATCAGGGAATGAAAAACCAGAACGCCATTCTAAACTATCTATTTCAGTTTTATCATTACTACCTACTTCTGATATTGAACAATGTTCTTCAACAATTAAGCAGCACTCTTCAGAGAGTTCATCTAGCACAAATTGAGTCGTATGGACCTTATATGGAAGCCTAAAAAAAGTCTTCTAATAAATCAACGTCAAATAAGTCTATAAAGATATTAGCATCAGTTATTGCTGCTCGCATATGTTCCACTAATTTCTTTTCTAAAGTCGGCTAACTTCATATTATATAATGAAGCAGCTTTTGAAGAAGTAATAAACTCCTCAGCGACCCCACGACACAACAATTGAAGCAGACGATTAGATTTTTCTTCACCTTCGTATTTTCCTATGTTCTTTCGCCACAACCCTTTAAACCTTAAATATTTCACTTGACTTATAAAATAGGCTTCAGTAATTAATCCTAAGTCTTTTGCACGATATAGGATTGCTTGAGGTGAAATTCCATATTCCGCCTTAATCAAAACCAATTCTCTTAAGTGAATGTTTTTTCGATGACCACCTAACTCAGATAGTAACGCAGACTTTGGAAGCAACATTGAAGCCGCAAAACGATCACATATCTTTTCTTGAAATTTATCTTCAAGATGCTCAATATCAAGCACTAAATGTCCCAATTCGTGTAAAGCAGTGAATCGGAGTCTATCCTTGTTCATTTCACTGAGTACAATTACAGGTACCTTCTTGGATACCCAAGTGGACATCCCATAAAAGTGATTAATGCTTTCCTTCAATTTAATAACCTTAATGCCAAGCTGCTCAATTGTTTCTAGAATATTATAGATTGAATTAGATCCTAGATCCCATTTATATCTTAATTGATTAGTTACAACCTCAACATCATCTTCGCTATTGACTTTGATATTTCTATTCGGAACTGAAACTTCTTGATTTAGGTTAAGAAGAAGCTCAGTCTCAAGATATCTCTCCAAAAAGTCTCTTGTTCTTTCTGTAATTTCATTCTGTTTTTTCTTTGGTAACTTAGTCTGCTTTCTGTATTTGATTTCTCCTAAGTCCAAAGTGGAATCTCTAAGAAAGTAATCTACACGTGTATTGAGTGCTCTACTTATAGCTTGCAGGTTCTCAAAAGATGGCTGCATAACTCCTTTCTCATATTTACTTATTGCTTGCTTAGATATTGCGTTATCAGTTTTATCTGATAACTGCTGCAATGACAATCCTGCCATAACACGGGCCATTCTGATCCTTTTTTCAAGCATAATAACGATTAGGTTGTATTGACAAATTAAGTTAAAACAACTTGCATCGTCAACACATAGATAATGTATTTGAAAATATAGATATGTAAAGGCATAAAAAAAAAGCTGCATTTAGGTTGAAATGCAGCCAATATTTCTAGATAAAATGGGCTTGCAACCCAGTCATATCGAGATTCGCGTCACAAAGCTATGTATTCAAGTTAAATATTGAAACTCAACCCAAGGTTGAACTACTCCTTGTCAATAATGTGTAGATTTTGAATCTTAATCATCAACAAAATGAGAAAAGACACCCAACACGTAGTTCGACATCCTGAAGGATGGATAAAAAAATCAGGAGCTTTAAAAACAACAAAGATTTTTGATACTCAATCTGAAGCATTTGACTTTGGACGAGAGGTCGCTATCAATCAAGAGACAGAACTATTCTTGCACGGGAGAAACGGTCAAATAGAGAAAGAAACTCTTATGGCAATGATCCTAAGTCTACCAAAGGTTAAAAAACTATTGGTAACAATATATAAGACGGAAGCCGCCCTTCGGGATGGCCTGCGCTTATAAACATCCAAGTTATATATACGCTAAATCCTTTGTACTTTAATTCTTATTTGCAAATAGCAACTTACTATCTACTGGCAATTTGTACTTAGGATCTTCCACTACATTTACATCGATAATGGCTTCTGCATTGGATAGTAATCTCACAGAATCTCTACTCAAATGTTTTAAATGAACTTGCTTGCCTACATTGGCATATCGTTCGGTGATTTTATTGACGGCTTCTATAGCGGACATATCTGCTATCCTACTTTCTTTGAAATCGATAACAACAATTTCAGGATCATTCTCTACATCAAATTTAGTGGCAAAAAGTGTCGTAGATCCGAAAAATAATGGTCCGTATATCTCATAATATTTGGCTCCATTATCCCCCATTCGTTTTCTTGCACGTATACGTTTTGCGTTCTCCCATGAGTACGCTAATGCCGAAAGTATCACACCAAATATGACAGCCACTGCTAGGTTATGGGTGATGGCCGTTATCAGCGTGACGAGTATCATGACAATAACATCAGATTTAGGCATTCGATTAAATGTCTTGAAACTTGCCCACTCAAAGGTGCCTATGGCAACCATAAACATCAGTCCCACTAGAGCGGCCATCGGTAGTCGTTCGATTAATTCTGATCCAAACATGATGAAAAAGAGTAACATGACGGCTGCAGTTATTCCAGATAGTCTTGCCTTTGCACCTGAGGAAGTATTGATCAAACTTTGCCCTATCATCGCACAGCCACCCATACCTGACAGGAAGCCCGATAGGATATTAGCACTTCCTTGAGCGATACATTCTTTGTTTCCTCTTCCTCTGGTGTTCGTGATTTCGTCTATGATATTTAATGTCAATAGGCTTTCTATCAAACCGACACCCGCTACTATGACCGCATAAGGAAAAATGAGGAGTATGGTTTCTAGATTGATAGGAATATTTGGAATGGACAAGGGCGGTAAGCCGCCTTTGATTGTTTCACCCGGCGCCATCGTATCAGCGACAGTCATGGTGTCGATGCCACCAAAGATGACAATGCAGGATACTGTAACGATCGCTACTAATGAAGAAGGGATTGCTTTGGTTAGCTTAGGCAAGCCATATATAATCAACATAGTCAATACCGTTAAACCCAACATAATTATTAGTGGACCATTAGAGAGCAGATGTCCCGTTTCTCTGTTGTAAAAATTTGGAAACTGCGCCATGAAGATGATAATCGCCAATCCGTTTACAAAACCAAACATAACAGGATGAGGAACAAGTCTTATAAATTTACCTAGTCTAAATAAGCCTGTTAGAATCTGTATGGCACCGGCCATTATAACAGTAGCAAATACATAATGAAGTATCTCGTCTGGCGTTATGCCTGGAAAGGCCTCCTTAAGCTTTACAATGAGTCCAATGAATACTACGGCTACAGCACCCGTCGCTCCCGATATCATACCAGGTCGTCCTCCAAATATAGAAGTCACCAGACAAAGAACGAAGGCAGCATAAAGACCAGTTAGTGGAGAAAATCCGGGGATTAAGGCAAAGGCTATCGCTTCTGGCACCAGTGCTAAGGCAACGGTTAATCCTGATAAAATTTCTATTTTATAGTCTACTTTTTGACTAAAGTCAAATATTCGAAAAAACTGCTTCATAATATGAGTTCATCCCCTATCAAGCTCACTAAGAAGCCCTAGATATTTTTTTAAACAAGGCGCAAGATTAGACTATTTCTAAGGAATAGTCAAACTAAATATCCAATGGTGAAATTCATTTGATTTGGACTTAGAATGGGTATATATAAGGTTCAAACATGTTACTTAAATTGAAATTCTGTATAACAAGTTTCAAACTTATTTCGATTTTAAAACACAACCTATACCCCAAATTTTAATTGGACGCATAATTATCATATTGTATTAGATTATGTTGCATTGTAGTGATAAGACAGCTACATCACATAGCAGAAATACTGAAAGTATACATCTATTAAGACCATCCAAACTAGGTAAGATTTTCTGGAGATGCCAATTACCGACTTTATTTGTACACTTCAAAAGGGAATTGTTTTCAACATAAAATCACTATAACACATATAATTAATTAATATGTTTAATTGACTGATTTAAAGAAATTAATATCTTATAAAGTCAGTAAAACATCTTACTTAAAGTGCTATTTTGACAAACTGGAAATGTGTCAAATATGGGTTCTGAATTTAATCTGATGATAATTTAGCATACCTTGAAGTGATATTCACAAGTATTTTAGTTTTCGACTAATTATCCTTGATTAAACTTGCTAGTTGGATATTTTTTAATACCATCAAAAGCAATAATCAATGAGCCCAGTCTCCTTCAGTATTGAAAAGAAAACCCCATTTGCCGAAAGTTTGGTCTGGCAAATAAATAAGGATTTCTATAATCAAAATGGGATTGCAGCCTGGAGAGATGAAATCGTCCCACATCAGATCACCAATAGCTCCTTGGCAGCTACGACATACGCGGAATCAATTTTTGCCTTTCTAAAAGATCAAGAATCCCTGCAGGAAACCAAGAAGAAAGTTTACATCCTAGAACTTGGAGCTGGGCATGGCAGACTATGCTATAACATACTTGGGCATCTGGACCAGTTGATTGAAGACGCCGAAAATTTTACTACAGAGTATTGTTATGTACTGAGTGATATCGTCGAAGACAACTTAGAATTCTATAGTAATCATCCCAAGCTGAAGGCATACTATGATCGTGGTGTATTGGATATTTCCTATTTTGATGCTGCGGAGAGCCACGAACTCATACTTCGAAAATCAGGAACTAAAATAACACCTAACGATCTAGAGCAGCCGATTCTATCCATAGCCAATTACTTTTTCGATTCATTACCTAATTCGTTGTTCTACTTTCAAGATGATAAAGTATACGATTGTGCTGTATCTATAGATTCGCAGTTAGATCCTATGGGAAAATCTGCTCAAGAACTCATAAAGGAAATGGAGCTGACTTTCCATACAAGTAATGCAGTGAAACCTTACTTCGAAAATGAAATATTCAATAACATACTTGCTCAATATGCCATCGCAATTAGTGATGCATATGTCCTATTTCCTAAGATTGCAATGGAATGCCTCTCCAAAATATCTTCACTCTCTAAGATGGGATTAGTCCTCTTGACCTTGGACAAGGGCTACAAAGAAATCATAGAACTGACTACTCGAAAAAAACCAGACTTTATTAAGCATGGTAGTTTTTCGCTTTGGGTCAACTTTCATGCGATGTCACAATACTGTATTTTGAAAGGAGGGCTGTCTATGTTTGATGTCAACATGAATCTTAGTATAGATCTAGGCTGTTTGATGTTGATCAAACAACCATTTAAATATCACCTCTTCGAGCAAACTTTTCACAAGCATTCCAACCAGATGAATTTGGATGATCTGAATAGTCTTAAGGCCATGTTGTATAAAAATGTGTCAACCGCTAACCTATCAGAAATATTGGGACTAATCAGACTCAATTCCTACGACGCATCCATCTTTATCAAACTGCTACCCAATATTAAAAAACTATCAAAGAGGATCTCACTCAAGCACCGGACACGATTGGGTCAAACAATTACCAAGGTTTGGAGTAAGTACTATACTATAAATAATGATTACGACTTTTCGTATGAATTAGGTGGATTAATGTATGACTTGGGCTACTATGATGAGGCATTAGGTTATTTTAAGCATTCTACAGATACCTTTGGGAATAAGGTAGATGTGGATTACAATCAAATTCTATGTTATTACCAGCTGAGAGAAGACACCTTGTTCTATGAAACATTAAATGCAGCGAAATTGAGATTTCCAGATGCTGAAGAATTTGCAAATTTGGATAAGCTAGATATGGGTTAAGGGTTATCTATGATAACAATTCTAATTCACTCAATATATTCCAAATAACTTCCCTCACCTCAATTGGCGTATTTTGAAGAAAAAGTAATTAACTACAAAAATATCATCAGATTACTTACCTTCGGCCCTGCTAGAATTAGAGCATATGACCTTACTCCCACTATAACTCTACTAGCCAACAAACTCAACAGCGCCGGCAACTGATAAGACCAGTAATAATGCTAAGTGTGATGAATGTGGATTAATAATATTAAAACCTTATCAACTTGTCAGATTTAACCATTCAATGGATACTAGTCATCGCTTCTTCGATGGTTTTGTTTTTTGTTTCTCCTTATGCCAAAAGTGTCAATGATTTTTTCAAAGGGTCGAAGCTAGAAAAAGAACCAGGTTTTGTGCTCTTGACAAGCAGTCTGGTGATCAGCTGGTTATTTGCCAAGTCTATAACTAATTCTGCTAATCTCGGCCTGGAATTTGGTATCGTCGGTGGTGTGGCCTATGCAACTTACTACCTCTCCTTTATAGTAGCTGGTGTGACCATATACTTTATACGTGTAAAAGGAAAATTTAATTCTATACACGAGATGCTAAGTACTCGTTTTGGGTTTTCTGCAGTCATTGTTTTTTCCTTGCTGATATCTTTTCGTTTGTTGAATGAAGTCTGGTCTAACACCATGGTTATCGGATCGTATTTTGGAGAACAAGGCAGTACTGGCTATTTCATGTCCATTGTTGTTTTTACAGTATTGACCTTGGCGTATACTATAAAAGGTGGATTGCGATCGAGTCTGCTAACTGATATGATTCAGATGGTACTATTCATCATTTTACTATTCGTAATCCTGGCGCTGATTCTACCTAAAGAAGGTGTATCGGTTGCCAGATTTGTCAATACTGGAGAATGGACCAGAGCGGGTGGTATCAATCTTATATTTGTCGCCTTAATTCAAGTGTTCAGCTACCCCTTTCATGATCCCGTTATGACAGATAGAGCCTTTATCGCTTCCCCCAAATTAACTTTGAAAAGTTTTATTGTAGCCACCGTCATTGGGAGTACCAGTATCATTCTATTTTCATTTATAGGTATCTATGGCAGTTACATAGGTGTAGAAGGACAAGCCGCTGTTGGTGTCTCTCAAATGATGGGTACCGCGATGATGATTATGATCAATTTTATAATGATTACCTCAGCGGCTTCTACTCTAGACAGCACCTTTAATTCATTCAGTAAGATGATGGTCGTTGATTTCAACATCTTCAAAGAAATCACAATCAGCAAAGGTCGACTAGTCATTATTATTGGTTGTCTAATTGGTACCATACCTATCTTTTTTAATCCAAGCATACTCTCGGCAACAACCGTAAGTGGCACTGTCGTGATCGGCTTGACGCCTGTCTTTATGTTTTGGTTTATAGATGCCCCAAAGATTTCTTTTCATCTTTCCATCCTAGCTGGACTTGTTGTTGGCCTTCTTTTAATCTCAGATTATGATTTCCCTTACTTACAATTCAGTGGCCCTTACAATAAGTTATTGTCAGCGAATATCACCGGAGTCGTATCCTGTGTCACTTTGTATTTGATTCCGATTGGAATTAGGAAGTTTATGAGGAGATAAGTGCAGCATGTAAATCTTATGCTAAGTACAACACAACGCATATCCAAAAATTAGAGGATATATATGAAATACTGAATAGCGCATCTAAGATGCATTATAAATCAACAAGTTCACATAGATAGTAAGGTTATACAGTTATCAAAAAAAAAGCAGTTTCTACATTTAGCATCTAGCTAATCATACTTGCCTACCGGCGGTTTTCTTTTTCATTGAAAAAAGCCTGCCCTGAGCCAAGTCGAGCGGGAAACAAAATTCTAGACTACACCCATTTCTTAATAAAAATCGTGTAACCTAAATGGTCTATTCAGATGAAATATATACCAAAAAGGCAACAAGTCATCCTGTCTCCCATTTGTAATTGAGATCCTGCTTTTCAGCTAGAATCATATTCCATGGTTTTGTTTTTCTTAATTCCATTACCATTGTCGCATACAATCACCTATGCACCCACTCACAGTGGATGTAATTTCTACAATATTATCTATACATATATCACTCAGACGATCAAGGACAGACTTGGCTACAAATTACAGATCACGCGGAAGGCGAAGTCTGGGGAGGTGAGAATTTCCTTGCAGGAGACAGGAATGTGCCTGGAAGAGTCTCTGGCGCCGCTAATGGCCAAGGGGTATTCTATGGAGATACAGACAAGGTTTCTACACCTTGCTTTGGTGTCACGATAATCAGAAACTAAACACTGCTTTCTTCTCAAAAGAAAAAATAAATTCTATTTCTTCTTAGAATGACTCTTAGTCAGTTTGAGCATCTCAAGAATATCAATCCTCTCTTTTTTAAAGTCCTTAGTTAAATGATTTTTTGTTTGCACGTTTCTGTTAACTCTGGTTGAAAAATCTAAAACCCATTTTTTTAGAGCTACGAAATTTAAATTGTCAAGCTGGATAATTCTGTTTGCACCTTTTTCATCTTCTGGATAGGCCAGAATTATTCTGCATTCTGACAAATCCGGATCAGAAATATTATTTAGCTTCTCATTCAGATTTTTCATTGAATCATTTTCAAAATCAATTCCTTGTGCAGGCATACTCAACACATAATCTTGTTCATACAAAATCGAGGATTCACCTATTTGAAATGGACTCTCATTGTAAATCATAAACAGAACTTTTGATTTTTTTCCAAGAGATAAATATTCAACTGCAGTTTCGTTTTCATCAGAAGGATGCAAAGATCTAAAATCACCTCTTGCTGTCACCTTACCTTTAAGACAAAAGATTCTGATAATATTATGTTTGGATTCTAGCTTATCATAAAACTCACGGAAGAAATCTGCCATTTCTTCCCGTTCTGATAGGTGAAAATATTTCTCATAACTTATAACACAAAGCAAATCTCTTGGCTTCATATCGTCTCGAGATAAATCCTCAATGACTTTGTATATGTCTGAAATTTTGCTTTGAGATATTCTTTGAGTGATTGGATGAATTGTATCGTTGACTTGTGAGTGTACTAAATTGCTATTATTCCAGTTAAGCTTGTGTATTTCGGAAATTCCATGTAGAATTTTTATTGAATCTTTCTCAATAGCTTCAATTTTTTTTAAGTATTCAGAACTATATAATTCGATCGAGCAATTAGAATTTATCTTAGATCTTTCTTGATTCCAAAAATCAAATAGTAATATCCGTCCATTATGGCGGTGTATATTTAGAGGGTCGACAAAAAGTTGGTCTGAGATCAGGAGAATTATATTCGGATCGAGCGCCAGCCTACTAACATAGGACAATAGCACTTCCCTTAATAAATACATTCCATCCACATCATATAAAATACTTCTATTGATACAGATAACGATTCTTACTGAATTTGAATTTATTAGACTTAATAACTGATTAGAATCTAGTGCTTGAATATTAGTAAAGTCATCTGCCTCAAGTCTAATACCCATATTCCTGCCTTGCAATATGAAGCTTTCAATCTCCTCTTTCTTTTTATCCAGACCTTGCATAACTCGGAAGTATATGACCTTATGCGGCAGAATACTATTGCTCTTAAGGAATTCACCTCTTGACATTTTGAAAACGTATCGATACACAGCATTAATCCTTTCTAATCTGAAAATTAATGTACGGTCTCTTGTTTTCTTGGATTCGTAGATAAGCTTGCATAGAAAGCGTTTTCCAACAGTAGAAACTGCTTTTCCAGAAATAGCCTTTTCCAGTAATGCGTAGTTACTTGGATTACTATTAACTACGAGTTTTGTATCAGGATTTTTTTCATTAAAGTAGGATTCTAATTCATTTGCAATTGCTCTAGTCTCCGCTAATGAGACTTCAATGTTTCCTTTCATAAATGTCTAATGAAATAAATTAGAAAATTATACAATTTTTTGACACAAGCAGCGAATATTAAAGTTAAAGTGTCTATAGTTTACATTAACTTGATACATTTAATTTTTATAATGATTTTTAATATTTTAATATAGGCGATACACCAATTTGCATGACTTCAATCATCTAAATAATACACACGCATAATATAATTATACATTATAATAATATATATGTACAATTCATTGATTTTCTAATCTTTAACTTAAATTACTAATTATGAAATCGTTTAATTTTATTTTCTTATTCAGCTTTTTCCTTTCATGTGGACTAGATCAAGATGGGTCATACTATGACTTCCTTAGAGTATCACCTCATCTTCAAGTCACACTCCCAAGCGGAGACATAGTAACTGGCGCGGAAGATCCGATTTTGGATGATATTAAATCTGAAATCTACAACTACTTAGTAGGTAGATCTACTCCATTGATAGATGTCTACAGATACAGTTCCAGTAATTCTAGCGATAGAATGTTCTGTACCAATGGAGCCATCTATGTCAGTTCAAGCTATATAGAAGGGCTCAAAACGACTGGCAACGGCATAGGACGGTCCATCATGACAATGGATTTGCTCACTCTTATCAACTTGCTTTCTGCAGACATTTCTGAAGAAGAAGATGTTGATTCTACCATCGTTTCCATGCGGTGGGATGCCTTAATATCAATGGCTGACAGTACAGATCCCGATGAACTCAAGGATCTTTTGTTTGCAATAGATAATATGCAGCCACCTCAATTTCTAAACTCATCAAATAATCCAATATGAAAAATCTACTCCTTATTCTGTCAATCTTCTTGGCTTCTTGTGCTAATGAAGAAATGGCCTCTAATTATAATAACATTTCGTCTGATGAAATTGTTACAACAGAAGCACCTATCCATCTGATAGATAATTACAATATTTATGCAAATGATATCAATTGTCACCAAATTTCTTGTGGGCTTAAGTTTTTGCTCGAAGCAACTGATAGTATTTTCTCCAACCTAGCCTTGGTTTTAACTCAGGACACATTAACAATCCTAGTTCAAGACCATTACTATTGCCCAACAACTGGCAATAAGATAATGCTAGGCGACACCTTAGGGCTATTTTCATTCTTACCTACTGAACCTAATAAATATAGAATTTACATTAATAGTGAAGTCTGCAAACAAGATGCTAATCCAGGTTTACTAATGGTAGTACTTACACATGAAATTCTACATCTTCTTATTCATGCTATGGTCGAAGAGCCAGCCGGTGGATCAACAAATCCATTTTTGTTTCAACAACTGTATAAGGATAAGTTAGGTAAGTCTGTTACTTGTATGAAATATGTCAAATGCGATCATCATATTTTTAGGGAATATATGACTGAAAACCTTGAGCAACTTTTAAATTTATATTTTTCATTACCAGAGGAATCAAACGCATTCTACCATCTTATATGGCTTGGACTTGAGCCCCATTCTTATCAGAATACAAGTTGGTACATAGACAGAATACTTGCTAGCAAAAGAGAGTACTCCAAAATAAAAGACAGTATCTTAAGTCCTTGTTTATAGTAAATATAGCCCTCACAATAAAAGTGAGGGTTTTTTTATTATACCCTTAAAATTGCTTAGCTAAATAATACAAAGTATTCAGCTTCGGCATGGGACGATGTGGCACCGACTACCCTGCTCTATATCCAAACAGAAAATGGTGACATAGATGATCACATATATCGCTCAGGCAATCAAGGACAGACTTGGCTACAAATTACAGATCACGCGGAAGGCGAAGTCTGGGGAGGTGAGAATTTCCTTGCAGGAGACAGGAATGTGCCTGGAAGAGTCTCTGGCGCCGCTAATGGCCAAGGGGTATTCTATGGAGATACAGACAAGGTTTCTACACCTTGCTTTGGTGTCACGATAATCAGAAACTAAACACTGCTTTCTTCTCAAAAGAAAAAATAAATTCTATTTCTTCTTAGAATGACTCTTAGTCAGTTTGAGCATCTCAAGAATATCAATCCTCTCTTTTCCAATTAATAATACTGAATAATTATCGATAGGGAATTAAGATTCCCCCTCAGACTCATGAAAATTATCTTATAAATAGAAAATAAAGTTTGTCTCATCAACAATTAAATGCCTTAAATCAAGTTATCATTTAAGATAGACAATTAGACAGGCTTTAATTATTAGGGCATTTTCAGCCTTTCAGATATAATTGGTTATTAATATAGGCAATAACAGTCCTATAACTTAGGACTCATTTTTATAATCAAATCAGTTAAATATGTACAATAGCAATCGCATACCCCTACCCTATCCTTAAGTTTTACATCAACTTCAATTAGTCAGAGTTAATCGGACTTTAATTTTCCAAGGTCTCATCGAGGCCATTTAGCCAAGTACATCTATAACAAGTTGAAGGATGGTATTCTCATGAATATAACCTTCATCTATGAGCAGAATCCTTTGTGTTTGGATTGTGATGGTGCCGCTATGCGTATAACTAAGCCTTCATTCAAACACAATCATTTATCACACCAACAAAATTACTTACTATGTCTATACCAAAAGAACCTCGTCAACTTATGATTAATATTATGTACCTGGTACTGACCGCCATGTTAGCACTGAATGTATCTGCCGAAATATTCAATGCATTCAAAGTATTAGATCAAGGAATAGTCCAATCAAATCTGGCCTTAGATTCTTCCAATGCGCCTATGCAACAAGCCATATTGGAAGCTGCTAAGGCTAAGCCTTCTTTTCAAACTTATGCAGATAGAGTAGCACCAATCAGACTTGATGCCAAAACACTAAATGACTATATAATTTCTATCAAAGACTCTTTAATCAATGAATCTGGTGGATATAAAATAGATCCAGATACCCAACAACCTACCTCACTTCTTGCTGGGGAAAAAAGAACCGATGTGACTACAAGAATACTCGTGAACAATTCTTCCCAAACTGACAATAAAGGAATAGGCGAAGAGCTAAAAAACAAGTTGCTTGATTATAAAACAAAAATTTTAGATTATATCGATGAGAATGACAAAGCCAGTTTCCAAAACAAAATAGCAATTAATGTAGATGATGATACTTGGAGAGAAGCAGGTAAAGCCAGTTGGTCCCATATGAACTTCGATCAGATGCCTTTACAAGCAGTTATACCTATATTTAACAAATATATCAATGACATTAAATCAACAGAATCTGCTGCACTCAATTACTTGGGTGAGAGAGTAGGAATTGGAAAAAAAGACTTGGTACTCAATGACCTCACTGTCATTGCCGCTCCTAAGAAGTCCTATGTCATAAAAGGCGAACCTTTCAATGCTGACATCTTTCTAACTGCTACAGCAGGGACTGACTCAGGAACTAAAGTAGAACTCTCTGTTAACGGCCAACCAATAAAGGTAGATTCAGAAGGAAGAGGGCTGTATAGCATAAATACTTCTTCGACAGGATCTAAATCCTATACAGCTACAGCCAAAGTCTATAATCCATTAACAGATAAGGCAACCAGTTACACCAAAGAATTTACTTACGAAGTAGGCGAAAGATCAGTGGCTGTCTCACCGACTAAGATGAATGTGTTCTATATTGGCGTAGACAACCCTGTAGAAATATCTGCCGCTGGCTCCAACTCTCACACTTTGCAAGTCAAAATGGCCGGTGCAGGTGGAGGCAGCATACGAAAAGCCACCAGTGGCGTCTACGTGGTTAATGTAACAACACCTACCAGAAAAGATGAATATGCTGAAGTCAAAGTCATTGCTGATGGCTTAAATACAAGCAAGCAATTCAGGGTCAAAAGAATACCAGATCCTGTCGCAAAATTATCTGGCAAAAAAAGTGGGGCTATGAGTAGTGGAGAATTTAAGTTGCAAAAACGACTCTTTGCTGTGCTAGAGAACTTTGATTTTAAAGCAGAGTGTCAAATAGAAGAATTCAGATTGGTCAGAGTAGCTAAGTATAAAGATGCTATAGGATCTTATAACAAAGGCGCCAACTATAATGCTGAAACACAATCCCTCGTAGATAAAGCTAGACCTTCAGACAAATATTATTTTGAAGAAATAAAATGCAGGTGTCCAGGTGACTCAAGAACAAGAGATTTGGGTTTTACCTTATTTAAGATAATATAAGAGGCAACATCATTCTTCATATGAGGTCACCCGATTATCTGGTGGCCTCTTCTTTTTATAATGGTAATGTCAATTTCTTATCTTTGACTGAATATTCTAATTACAATACTGTACTTTAATTATGGAAATAAAGAAACCCTTACCACCATTTACAGAAGAGACTGCAAAGCAGAAAATACAATCGGCAGAAGATGCATGGAATAGTAAAAATCCAGAAAAGGTCTCAATGGCTTATACCATAGATAGCGAATGGCGCAATAGGAGTCAATTTATAAATGGCAGAGAAGAAATAGTTAAGTTTCTTACAGAGAAGTGGGATTCTGAATTACACTACAAACTCAAAAAAGAATATTGGGCGCATACTGATAATAAAATTGCCGTTCGATTTGAATATGAATACCAAGACAAAGACGGAAGTTGGTGGCGTGCCTATGGAAATGAAAACTGGGAATTTAATGCACAAGGATTAATGCAAAAAAGATTCGCGAGTATTAATGATGTGTCTATATCCGCATCTGATAGAAAGTTATAGTCTTAGGTATACACTGAACTAACTCCTAAATATATCTGTAGTAAAAATGAGATCAAATACCAATGACTAGATTGTTTTCGTTTAATTCGATATGAAAATTAATATGATCCAGGTATTGTTTATCTGTGCATCGAATATTTTTCTTGGAAGGTCCTTATACATTTGTAGATATAGAGTAGTCTAATAAGCAATCATATTCAACTTTTCATAGTCTATCTTAGAATGATGTCGTGGGTCCCTTGGTATATTACTAAGACAGACCAATGCGTCATAATCAATATCAGATAATTGTTTTATAATGTTGTTTGCATCGTTACTTGTCTCTAGAATCAGATATGTCTTTCCTTTCTTTTGCATAATCGTCCCTGCACTGATGCCAGCTAGTTGTTGTAATCGGTTCTCTATTATAAATGGAGACAAAAATCGTCCATCCTTCTGTATCAGCTGTTTGCATCTGCCTGTTAGATAGAGCTGACCATCTTTGAGATATCCACTATCTCCTGTCCGATGCCAAATGGTTTGACCTTCGATGATCTTGTTGTCTCTGAAAGCATGCTCATTGTTGTAATAACTCTTAAGTACATGATCACCTGCAACGATAATTTCTCCAATGTCCTCTGCAGCTAGTTGGCTTTGTGCTAGTTTAATTGGCAAGACCTCATGTTGGTTCCAGTCTACTGGGATAATACGGAGTTGTACTGAAGGATGTACTTTTCCGACTGGCAGGCCTTGGGTTAGGGCAGCTCTATTAGTGACTAAATCTTCAGCTGTTATACTACTGATGGGTTCCGCTTCGGTAGAACCATATATGACTGTAATTGCTGTATTGGGGAATGCCTTGTTATATAACTGAGCCTCATCAGGAAAAACGGCTGCTCCTCCAGTGTAAATGTTTTCCAAGAAATGTTTTTGCTGTGTAGGAATATCGATACTATATTGTGCCATTCTCTTAACCACATAAGGAGATGAGGTCAACCTTGTCACCCTATGTTGATGCAGCTGATAGAAGATTTTTCTTGGTTTTATCTTTTCAGGTTTACGGCTATTATAATCAGCAATCACGGAAGTAGCCCCTACTCCCAAATTGAGAAACAGTACTATGGGCAACATCGTCATGTCCACATCTTCGGGTTGACAATTTAATTTTTCTTTGAGTATTCTAAACTGATGACCCAGAAATGCATGACTGCGATTTGCTGCCTTAGGTGATCCTGTACTGCCTGTAGTATAAGTAATGAGCGCTGATCGATTAGGTGTCACTTGTTGCGCCTTAAAAGTCTTACTTATCCTTTTATGGAGTTGCAACTTGATAGGAATCTTTCTGATTTCCTTAGAAGAGAAACCAAACATCTTGCCTTTCCAATTACCTATAAATCCATGACAATTGGCCAACTTACAACAAAGTAGAAAGCGTTCTTTATTCACCCATTCATCCAGAAAGACCGCTGTTGCACCCATATAAAATAGACTCAGCACCACACGATACAAATCGATACTCATTGGCACGAATACCAATACTCGATCCCCTTCTTTGATACCTTCCTCTCTAAAGTAGGCGGCAGTCTCTTTAACCTCCTGAGCTAGTTGAGTATAAGAAATATACTTTGACTTTGTGATTATGGCCTTCTTATATGGAAAGCTATCTGCTGCAGCAAAAAATAAGTCAGTGATATTAAATTTTCTATTGGTTGATTTCATCTTTTATATTTTCCAGATTGGGATTAAAGATTTTAGAGACTATATAAGCACCCATCTTAAATTTCAGAAAATTTAGCTAGCCAAGTTCATCATTGCATGCATACAGTGTCAGAGACATTTTTGTGTTGCTATTATCAAGAGCAGCATAATGTTGCTCTGTCTCCAAATCTTCTATCATCACAGAAAATCCTGCTGTGTCAAATATTCTTAACCGTCGACTGAGATTCTTCTGCACCTCCGTTATCTCTGCCGACCAGACAATACTTGTGTCTAAGCCATAACATTTTCTAATAGAGCCCACCTTAGCGTCGGCTACTTTTTTGCCATTTATTGGTGTGATTTTCTTGACATAGATAGACCAGTCTTTTGCATTTACTGATTTCCTTAAATAATCGAATACTGTCTCATGGCTTTTCGCTATTTCTATTTCGGTTATAACAGCATGCTGAAGATAATGAGGGCTGTATTTGTAGGGTGATAAGCTACCTATTAATATGCTTATGATAAATAGGTTGCATGTGCTTAAGATCAAATTTGTTTTCATGATTTCAAAATTTAAGTGCTAGTGCAAACAAGCTGTACTCTCTAATTGTCTCACCAAACTTTTTGGAAGCATTACTCGACAAATTATCAGTATGCATAAAAGCATGGACAATTTTTTTATAGCCATCATCAAAGGTCGTTTTCGTCAATTTTCTTACTAAGTATGTTGTCAGTCCTCGGTACTGAAATCCGGGCTTGGCAGCAACGGTCTTTATTACCAAAGTTTCTCCTTGACTAGCTGACATATCTTTCAGAGCAAAAAGTATCGAACAAATTTTTCCTGCAGTATCTTCGGCGATCCAGATATATTGAGGATCCATCATAGCACTGAGTTTAGCATACTTCTGCACAAACAACTCTCTTTCTATCGGCGTAAATAAAAAATTATCCTTAAAGGCCTCGTTGCTGAAATCAGCGACAGCATAAAGCTCTTTCTCTAAATGCGTTATGTCTAGTGATCTCACTTTAAAACCACGCATGGTAAAGTAACTATCCATAGCTTGTATATCTCTTATGTTCTCCGGAGTGACTAACTCCAAGGCAGAGGTATAATTTGCTATAGTCCTAAATCCTGCCTCCTCAAACTGCTGAACATAATAATGAGGCTGTTGTATATCCATCATAAAAAGCGGATTCTTGTTGTCGGTTCCAAATCTGTAAGTCTCCCAAGTAGAGCCATGCATGGGCCCTACACAATAGCCATAGTCGCGTGACTGACATAACCCAATGGCCCACCGAAGCAGGCTAGACCCTATACCTTCCCTCTGTACACAAGCGTAGGAACCTATGCATATGACAGTCTGCCCTTCATAGCTCAGCAAGTCATTTCTGTACAAAGCAAACCTGCCGACCACCTGATTGTCCTCCATGAGGAGATAACAGGCTTCTAAGTACGGATTCTCAACAGTAGCAAGGGATAGTACTCCACCATCTGGATTGAATGACAAGAATCTTTGGACTGCTTTCCTATCCTTGAGATTAATCTGCTCTCGGACCAGTGATCCGCTTAGCATAAGATTCCATATGGCGTGAAGAATAATACAAGTGCTACAGTCATCGGAATGGTCAAGTTATCCCAACCATCTTTTGACAAGGCTTCCGAGAGAGAGCTCAATAGTGCAATCGTGAGAGCAACTTGTATATTAAACCCAGCAATTGTCAATATCAATAAAGCTGTAGAGGCAAAAGCAATAGACCCTACTAATGTTTTTTGGTGTCCCATAATGTGATACCTACCTACAGGAAATCGCTGCCCAACAATCGCAGCCGCAGGATCAGCAATCGCAAGTACTAGCAGCGGCACATAAAACAACTGCGGATTCGCCATATTTGCTTGTAACAAAAAACAACTGTATACACTTACAGGAAATAAATAAGCGCCGTAAGTTTTCCGTTGTACATCATTGATAGATTGTAGTAAGGATTTCTTATTGCACAAAATCAACAGCGTAAAAAAGCTCGAACAAAGTACTAAGACTTCCCAGTGATTAGCTAAGACAATCGGAAAAGTCATAGTCAGAAGTCCAGTGCCTGAATGCACTATCTTTCTTGTCCACTTTGAAGAAGTGTTTAGTTTTTTCCTGAGTATTTCTGCAAAAGCAAATAGCATCAAGAAAGCGATACTTAATAGTATAAGAGAAGGATTAATCATGCTCTTCGATTTACGTTGAAACTACTGTAGAAGAATCCATTGTCTTGTTTATTCCTCATCTGAATTAATCGGACATTAGTTGTCACTTTAGACATCTCTCTAGGGACCATAAGATTCCAGTAAGCAAATTTTGCATCTGCTATACTGCCCTGTATCAGTGTCTGGCTTATTTTAGAAAAAGTAGCGATATCCATGTATTCGAAGATGTTAGACAAATTGAATTTGGTGAACTTTCCGTGTTGCACTATCGCATCCTCTGCGTATCCAGGCATGATGACCATCTTATCTATGTTCGCAACTATCTTATCAAAGTTTTCTCGCCTTGCATAATGAGGTAATAATGTTCCAAATTCTCCTTTTAGGATAAAATGCAAGAAAGGATTGGTTTGACAATCAGTACTTTGTAAATGGTTCTGAGCCTGATATTGAATAAATTGAGAAACAGTTATATTGACTTCTGATAAGAACTGCGGATCTCTTCCCAACCATCCCATCACTTTTTTTGAGAAGAATATATTAAAGAAAGTTCTCCACCTTAGATTGTTCCACTTTCTGTCGTAGAATATTTTCTGTGCCGATTCATCTTTCCTAGTGAAAAGCTGATCTATGGTTGTAGTGTTGTGTACCATAGGCAAAATCCTTGTTCTAAATAATTGAAAATATTTTTCAAACTTCCCTTGATAGATAATACCGTTTTCAATCAGATCTAAGTTACTGTCCCAATACTGCTGGAGAGAGGTAGAGAGACAATTTCTTACCCTACGATAATATTGACCTCTATCTTCAGATGCTCTAAAACCTAAGAACTTTAAAAAAGCATCATATGACAAACTCTGGAAGGCTGCCTTTTTGAGTGCAATCAAATTTAATTGCGCATTATTGATATCTATAGCAACCACCAACTGAGGGCCTTGGCTTAGCAGAGAAAAACTGTTGTCGCCTGCAGATCCGATAGATAAGACTGTGTCCTCTTTTTCGATAGACAATCCACTAAGCAATAGATCAGCATCTTCCCAGCAATTGGCATATCGGATATAATCGTGATTTACTTTTTCTAAATGCTTAGTCATAGCTTTGGCTTTTAGTTTGTAAAATTTTAATACGTCCAGTTGATCCATCCATAAGTATTTCATCCCCTGTCTTCACGGTTCGGAGTAGACCATCGACACTAACTATACAAGGTATTCCCATTTCTCTGGCAACAATCGCTGAGTGACTAAGCAAGCTTCCACGTTCTACAATGATGGCAGAAGCAGAAGGAAAAAGTGTCACCCAACCTGGGTCAGTAGATCTAGTAACCAAGATGTCTCCATTCAAAGAGTCGACATTAGTCGGATCCATGACGACAGACACCTTGGCTTTGATTTGTCCAGGACAGCAGCCAATGCCTTGAAGGTCTCCCTCTATTGCTTCCACCTTCTCATCAGAGTAGATGAAAGTATCTTCAAACTGGTATCCATAAGTGTAGAACCGTTCTTTAGGGTCTGGCTGCATAGCATAAGCGTCGAATTTAGCTTTGTTTGTTCTGATTTGATTGGCTAGTTGTGTGCTATTATTCTCACTATAATTCAATATGCTTTCTAGATCCAGGTAAAAGACGTCCTTATGATTTGTGAGTATCTTTTTCTCTACCAACTGAGCACCTATTCCACTAATCATTTTTCTGACTATGCCGAATGCTCTTGTACGTTCATATCGTAAATTCTCTCTGTTGCTGACAAGTGCCCTTGCTCGTCCGAGTACGAATGAGAACCACAGTCGCTTAATAGGTTTGAACTTAAGTTGCACAAAGACTTTTTGTTCTGCCTGCTTTCTAAGTGCTGTATCCATATCACCTCCATTAACATCAGGAGTAATATTGTTAGTCACATAATGCTTTAAAATCATGATGAATAGTGAAGGATTCTGGGTATAAGAAGTCGTTTCCAATTTGAGCTCACCTATACATCTTTCTCCAAAGTCTCTCAGATAGTTATCAATGCTTTCTTTAATTGTCTCATTCTCTTCCTTATTAAGTTCAATCAAAATTATATAAGGAGATTCCTTAATAAATAATTTTCTCGATTGCTCTCTACTTATTATCAACTTGGCTATAGCCATAGTTCTTCTAATCGGTTCTACAGAAATGATATCACGAGAACCACAAAGCAAGTCATTATGAATATTGATTTCTTCTGGCACCAAACCTTCTGTTTGCCTTTTCAAAAGTCCAAACCATATCATTGAAAAGAAATCATTGACTAATGGGACTTTCCATTCTTTGAGTAGAGTCGTTTCGTATTGCTTATAATGAGAAAGCGTCTTTTGAATACTTAAGTTATCATAGTTAATTGCATTGTATTGACTTATCTTATTTTCAATATATTGTTGAAACTTATCTCTACTTCTTCCTAGTGTCACATTAAGCCAGAGCATTCTGAAAAGCATGAGGACTATTCTGAATCCAGCTTTGGCCCTAGACATTTTGTTTTTATCATCCAACTCGAAAGTTTCTTTGACTCCCATCATTGTTTCCATAAATGAAGCATTCCAACTATATCCTGGCACCATGGCAAGCATTTGGTACCAACTTCTGAGATTATAGTAAACCCGTCCTCTTACCAAGCCCAAAGTATTCTGAAATACTTCATCATTCTCTCTAATGACTTTTTTGCTAACACCTAGTAATTCACAAAGTTGGATGTAAACAGCAGCATACATTCTAGTAATGAATGAGTAAGTCATTGGTGTAGTTACTCCTGGATAGGATTCTATAATATTACTGTTGTCCCAAACCAGATATTCGCTTCTCATTTGGTCTCCCAAAGTTGTAATTGGTCTTGTTTGTAACACATATAACTGACCATCAGCATAAGCAAACTCAACATCCTGAGCTACACCTGTATGCGCATTCAATGAATCAAGGAGCTCGCTGATCTCCATAAGTTGTTCTTCATTTAAGGTGCCTTCTTTGTACTGAGTCTGAGCATTGATCCCATCCTTAGAGATGGTAAAATTATCTGCATTCAATTGGCCAGACACCAATCCCTCCCCTAGTCCAGGCACAGCAGCTATTACTTTCTGCGAATCATCACCTGAGACAGGGTTCATCCCAAAAGCAACACCAGACACTTCCGAAGGCACCATCACTTGGATGATGACGGCTATCCCCATCTCTGATTGCAGATCATGCAGGTCTCTATAGCGCTGTAGCTGCGGTGAGTCTATAGATTGCCACACTTGAAGTACCGCAGAAGAAAGGTCATCGTAGCTGACATTAAGTACCGTCTCATATTGTCCTGCAAAGGAATGTGCTGCACCATCCTCAGAAGTCCCTGATGATCTGACGGCATAACTTAGCTGTCGATAATCTTTTCCAAAGTAGGTGTCGAATTGTGTAAATAAATGGCTTGGCACTTTGAGCTGGCATAAGGCTTCAGCTCTGTTATAAATAGATAATAATTGTGCCAATTGCGCTGACATTATTTCTTTTGGAACGAGTACCCACTGAGGGACATTGAGTGCCATCTGCTCCATCATCAGTAGATTATTGGCTTTGCCTCCA
This sequence comes from uncultured Saprospiraceae bacterium, assembly GCA_964567435.1. Lineage (GTDB taxonomy): Bacteria > Bacteroidota > Bacteroidia > Chitinophagales > Saprospiraceae > RFSX01. The sequence goes on from CAZMMQ010000023.1 coordinate 33,862, forward strand.
TTAGGCGTGGCTTCTGTTTGTGGTTTTAATATAGTCAGTTGTTTCATGGCATAAAGTTTTTGAGCATAGGACATGCGCCCAAGCTGAGATACATTAATATGGTCCAGACACCAGACACTTTTTCGATTTGGATGGCATACTTGGTCGTTGGATTTCTTAGGAATTTGATTGCAGGTATCATGCAGATCAGGCACACACTGATCAAGAAGAATATTGACTTGAAATTGAAATTTGCGTAGTGAGCTGCAGATAAGGCAGCCATAAGCGTTAGACCCAATAGACCAAGCCAGATGTATACTGCTTTTTGCCGTCCATATAATTTAGTGTATGAAAGGACACCTTCTTCTTCGCCATCTACACTTCTTATTTTACGACCTATCTCTAAGACCAATCCATTGAGAAATGAGACCAAAATAAATAAGCCAATACCTAGGTGTAAGCTTAACCCCTCCAAGTGCCAATCCAATCCACTTGAATACAGATCGATCAGTGGAATGATCATCATATGTGACAAGATGTATATGAGTTGTCTTTCTCGAAGCCAATTTTCTACAAAAAATTCTTTGGTCATCAGTGCCAAATAGCCCATTACCAAAATATAGAAACCCAACATCTTAACTTGAAAAATGAGCAGCATACTGATTTGTAATACAACAATCGCGATACCTACAGCCTTTAGCTCACCTAAACTAACCAAGCCTCTCGGCACAGGCAGATATGCCCTGTATTGATTGTCATCCTTATGATCCTTATGCTCATCACATATACGTAAGAGTAAGAATAAGGTGAAACTCATCATTACTCCTAATACAAAATCCCGTAATGGAATAAATCCTTCTTGCCCTCTGCATATTCTTGAGTAGGCAATTGCTGAGAAAGTAAAAGCCGTAATCAGCAGACCATTTGCCAAGACCGGAAATCGTTCTTGCTGATAGATATAGAGTCTTTGTATAATTGTCTGTTGTGTCATGATTTTAATTTTTTCTACCTAGTGACTGATGTGCTTGAGTAAAATGATCTTCAGCTATCGCCGCCGCAATAGAAAGTTCTCCCGCCAATGCCGTAGCTGCACAGATTTCTGCAAATTTCTGAGCCTTGTCTTTACCATAGCAGTCTATCATCTCCAAACATTCTCTCTGTGTAGACAGCCCAGTGCCTCCACCAATCGTACCGACAACCAAACTTGGTAAAGTCAGCGCCGCATACAGATCACCGGCTGGATTCACTTCCATACGCAAGAGACCGACCGCCGCTTCTGCCACGCAAGCGACGTCCTGACCACAGGCAATATAGAGTGCCGTGAGTCCATTAGCGATGTGGCCCGTATTTCCAAGAGCACCGACCTTTACAGAAGACAATGTAGAGGTCATATAGTATTGGCAGATATGCTTAGGCGTCGACTTGAGTACTTCGTTGACTACTTCAGAAGGGATCGTAACCTCTGCCATGACCTTCTTACCTCTGGTCTGAAGCATAGATTTTCTAGTCGCTTTTTTATCACCAGACGCATTGGATTCTATGTACCATTGTGTAGGACTGACAGGAGCGGCGTTTATTACATAGTGACAGATGGCATCTGTGGCTATAGTTGTCATGTTTTGACCTGAGGCATCTGCCGTAGTATATCGAAAATATACCGTAACCACATTGCCCTCTTGCTCACATTCTATATTGATAAGTTTGCAATAATTGCTGGTCTGACCGACTAGGGTTTTGCAAGGCTCTATCTGATCAGCAAGCCAATCAGAAAATTGTCGAGCAGAAAGCATCGTATCAAATTTGAAGTGCGGTGCTCTGACCATCGAGTCATGGGTAATCAAGGTCTGTACGCCACCAGCCAATCTGCAAGCTTTCATGCCTCTGCTGTAAGAAGCCACCAGTGCCCCTTCCGTCGTGGCCAAGGGAATCTGATAGCTGCCAGAAGCATAATCACCATGGATGTCTAGTGGTCCAGCAAGACCGACAGGCACTTGCGCATAGCCTATAAAATTTTCGATGTTGCCGTGTAGAGCTGTATCTACTTGAGGGTTATCACTATATGGGAAATAGCGGCTTTTTGATTCGTTGCTTTTTAATTTAGAAATAATCATGATTTATATGCTTACAGTAAAGATGTGCGCAGACCGATCATGATTTATTAAATATGAATAAAAAACAAAATTATTTTTCTACATTATTTATATCAAGTAACTAAAATATATTCATTTGTTTATCTTTTATAAACAATAAATATTCATGGTCTATCATTCAGAAACAGTGGCTCAAATACCAATACCTAGATTATTTTCGTTTAATTGGACATGAGAGTCAGTATCATCCTGTTATTGTTTGCAAGGTGTGTAATGGCACAGGGCCAAGAAAATCTCCAATTTGACAGACTGGCTTTCTCTATTGTGGAAGGTGCCTGGGAACCTACAAGCTGGCTTGTCATAGATGCATCTGGCAGAATGGTCGAGGTCTTAGAAAAAGATCGTCTCAATCTAACTGCGACGGACCACACAGCATCGACATTCTTAAAGCGCATTGATTTTGATCACCCGACTAGATTACTAGACGCTGATGAGCGCAGTAGCTTAAAAGCATATACTGAGAGAGTGAATTACGCTAATTGGACACAAGAGAATCAGCATCATACCTGGTGTGATCACACTATCTTCCACATCAGAGTACTTACTGAGGATGGCCACTATCACAAACATCAACTAAGATCAAGGTTGCCCTCAGAACTTATCGAAGGACATTCACTGAATCACGTGTGGGTAAAGCATTTCTTGTCTAAGAAAATCAAAGATTCCTATAGCAAATAGGTAGTTAGTAGCAATTTGATAAAAAAATATGATAAAGGCAATTCAACTATTAGTTATACTCTGTACAATCACAAGCTGTCAAAACAATCAAGGATATAAACCATCAAGTCTGACAAAAGTCTCAGAAAAGCAATTAATTAATAACGCAAAAAATCATCAATTTCCTGATCCAGAAAAAATAGTATTTAAAAACTTAAAAGGAGAAATCGTTTCCTTGGATTCGCTCCAACAATTACCAAATCCTGAGTCTCTTGCTCCAGATTACTATCAGAATTCAAGTGGAAATATTGTTGAATGTGTTATAAGAAAGTCAACTGAAAAAGATGATGAACTAAATAAAAAACTTAAAAAAGCTTACGATGAAGGACCAGATGTAAATACTGTGGAGATAAATTGTGATGATAAAATTCAAATTCTTAATGATGTTTTTGACAGAGATCAAGGAATGCGACGGGATGGAGGAACTATAGATCCAAAGATTGATCATCAGAATTTAGAAATAATAGTCAGCTTTATTGAAAAATGTGGCATACCGACTCTTGAAGAGATTAACGATTTAGAAATGGCAGCAATATGGGCTGTTCTTCAACATGCACCAGCAAGATATCAAAGTATGTATATTCCTGATCTCGAAAAAGCTGCAAATAGAGGGGATATTGGATGGGGAAAAATTGCCTTAATGAAAGATAGAGCATTGATGTATGAAGGAAAACCTCAAGTTTATGGAAGTCAAGTAAGCGGAGATGAATTATACAATTTGTTTGAACCAGAATATGTAAACCAAAGAAGAGCAGAAATTGGCATGGAACCGTTGGAGGATTATTTAAAACGATTCGAAATAGAATTTACTGTCGATCAAAAAACAAAATGAAAAAAGCTACTAACAAGCGAAGACTCATCATGAAATGTGAAGCTGTTTAAAAAATTCAAAAGAATGGAAATGAAAGTTCTCATGACTATATTTTGATCAGCCCAATATTTCAATATCCTAATGTATGGATGTTACTATCTAAGAAAAGGTTATTGGCTTACCAATATTCTGCCTATCTTAATCTATTATTCTAAAATCACATGACATGAGAATTCTGACACTAGTCTTAACCTTTCTATTCTACTTTCAATTATCTGCACAGGTAGACCTCGGTTATCAAGTCCCAGACAAAGCCATTTTGGATTTGGTAGATGCAGATTTACCGCCTGTAGTAAGAATCAATTCCTCAGGATCAGAAGCGCTTCTGCTGTACAGAAACTCATTTAAGTCTATCGCTGAGTTATCTGAAAAAGAACTGAGATTAGGAGGTCTAAGAATCAACCCAAAAACGAATATAGGAAGCCGAGCGAGATTCTACAACAAGGTTAAGATTCTCGACCTCAAATCCAAAAAGGAAAAAGAAATAAGTGGCATGCCGGCTGATTTGAAATTCGCTTATTATAGCTGGTCACCAGATGAAAGCAAAGTGGCATTTACACATACAACTGAAGATCAAGTGCAATTATGGCTATTGGATATGCAGACTAACTCTGCTAAAAGAATATCTAATCACGCCTTGAATGCCAACATGGGTTCACCACTCCAATGGATGAAAGACGGAAAATCTCTGTTGGTCAAAGTACTGCCTAAGGACAGAAAAGCACTTATAGATAAAAACACAAGCATTCCATCAGGGCCTATCATCTCACAAAACCAAGGCAAAAAGGCCCAAAACAGAACTTACCAAGATCTGCTTAAAGACAAGTTGGACGAGGCCAATTTTGAATCTCTGGCAACTTCTACTATCTACAAAGTAAATCTAGATGGGACAGACAAAATATGGGGAGCGCCCGCTATCTACAGAGGGACGAACACCTCACCTGATGGGTCATATATCATGGTCACTACTGTAGAAAAACCATTCTCATATCTGGTTCCCTATTTCAGATTCCCTTTCAAGACGTCCATTTACTCCAGTGATGGTCAGTTAATCAATGACGTCATAGATGTACCTCTCATAGAAGATCTGCCAAAAGGATTCGGAGCAGTAAGAACAGGAAAAAGGTCACTGCAATGGCGAAGAGATCATCCTGCAACATTAGTGTGGGTAGAAGCCATGGACGGTGGTGATCCAGCCAAAAAAACAACAACAAGAGATGCTGTTTTCCAGCAGCCTGCCCCTTTCAACGGCCCATACACTAAACTGGTAGAAACCCAAAATAGATTCTCTTATATAGAATGGTGTGATGATCACACAGCCATCGCACATGACAGGTGGTTCAATAATAGAAATACAAAATCCTATCTTTTCAATCCATCCGACCCAATGGCTGAAGTGAAAGTCATTGCAGACAGAAATTACCAAGACCTCTACTCTGATCCAGGTTCATTTGTCACAGAAAAATCTAAATATGGTACTTATCTATTGAGCAAAAAGAATAACAAGCTATACCTAATTGGAGACGGATATTCTGACGAGGGCATCTTACCATTTGTAGATGAATATAACCTTAGCACAAATCAAACAAGTAGACTGTACCGTGCTGCTCAAAATAAAAAATACGAACGCATCGTAGATGCCTTGGATATATCTAAGGGAATCTATCTGACCAGAATAGAAAGTAATAATGTGTTTCCTAATTACTACATCAGAGAGTTGAGTACAAATAAATTAACCCAACTCACAGATTTTGACAATCCGTACAAGGCCATTCAAGACATCCATAAGGAGGTCATTAATTACAAAAGAGATGATGGTCTGGATCTGTCTGGGACGCTATATTTGCCAGCCGGCTATAATGAGAAGCGCGATGGAAAGCTCCCTATGATTCTTTGGGCCTACCCTATAGAATACAAGAACAAAGCCTCTGCTGGTCAAGTTAATTCTTCGCCTTATGCCTTTACCTTTCCATCTTATGGCTCACCGATATTCTGGGTCACCAGAGGGTACGCCGTATTGGACAGAGCGGCATTCCCTATCATAGGAGAAGGAGATGAAGAGCCTAATGACAGTTTCAGAAAACAACTTCTTGCTAATGGTAGAGCAGCCATAGACGCTGTAGATAAACTGGGATATATAGACAGAACACGAGTAGGTGTAGGCGGTCACTCTTATGGTGCCTTTATGGTCGCTAATCTTTTATCACACTCCAACGATTATGCTGCCGGGATAGCCAGAAGCGGGGCCTATAATCGGACTCTGACACCATTTGGCTTCCAACGCGAACAAAGAAGTTATTGGGAAGCCCCAGATGTATATTATACCATGTCACCCTTCATGCATGCAGAGAAAATGAAAACACCATTGCTACTCATACACGGTGAAGCGGATAATAACTCAGGCACCTACCCTATGCAAAGTGAAAGATATTTCAATGCATTGAAAGGACTGGGTGCAACCGTCAGACTTGTCATGCTGCCCAAGGAGAGCCATGGCTATGCGGCCAAGGAATCTATCTTACATATGCTATGGGAACAAGACCAGTGGCTGGAAACGCATGTGAAGAACAGAAAGTCAGAAAACAAGAATTATAATACGCAGCCATAGAGTGGAAGGTATACTCTTAGAAAGATTTCGACAAAGGGTGAAGCCACCTATTTAGATATAGAAAAATAACTACTTGTAATGAGTGGTAGTGCAAGAATTCTATGACTCATAGAGTTCCTATTTATTAAAGTTGATAACTAATGACCGAAAAACTAAAACATATCAAATCAGGACAAGGCCTAGGCAATTTGCTATTTGGAATGCTCAGGGCTGAGGTAGAAAAACTTATTGGCCCACCTGACGAGAAGGAGATAAATTCGCATTCTCTAGACATCTATGACAACCACGAGTCATGGCATTACGACGAGCTGGAGCTTTCAATTAGTTTTTCAGAAGAAGAAAATTGGAGGTTGGATACAATCTCTATTAATTCTCCTTACTACCTTCTATATGATACATCTCTCCATGGAAAGTCAGTACTTGAAATTAGAAACCAATTGGAAGAATGGAAGGTCAAAGACATTGAATTTGAAGACCTAGGAGAATCAAATCAAAAATTATTAAGTTCAGAAAAACTAGGCATGAATTTCTGGTTTGACAATGAAAGTCTTTCGGAAATCCAATGGGGTCCTCTATTGCTAGATAACGAGACGATTGCATGGCCAGTTTGAATTCTTAGAATTGGGACTCTATTTAGACTTAGGTGTGGCAAGGAGGCAATTAGTAGAAGACGGAGTAATAGAAGATGCCATTCCAAATGGCATTCAAAAAACGACTTCAAAGGTCAAACCTATGCCAGCGAAAAGAAGCATAATATAAAGGGTGACAAACTCAAAAATTATATTCTCTTTTATGCCTCCGTCTCCAGTCGCGGGCTTTCTCACATATAATTAGATCCCAATTGTATAAATGGAATTCAATACATAGAAATGAACTAAAGCTTAGCTATCTATCAAAATGAAGGCAGATTTATGTGTCTATTTGATTTAGCCCTATAATTTCTTAATTCAACGACTTATTCTAGGTATTCACCTATATTAGTTTAGACATAGCTACGATAGATTCATATTTGGATAAAAATTATTATCATGAAAAACTCACTAATCACCTTATTATTCTTAAGTACACTTGCGACCATAGGCTGTGTCCGTTCCTTAAATCCATTAGTGACTTATCCCAATATGATTACAGATGACGGCATCATCGGCACATGGGAGATTACCGATCCACGCGATGAAGTTTATTATCCTAGAATCACAATAGGGAGAGCTGTCAAACCTATATATCAGAAGTATGTCTTCACTTCCGATCAGAAAGGTAACATAGATACAACACATACTATTAGATCTTATGACTTACAGGCCTCTTATGAAAATAATCCACCTATGAGAGACGACATGAAATTTACAAGAGTAGATTCACTACCCTACTACATAGCAAATGCAGATAAAGAATTGAATGACCCAACTGGCATCAACTTCAAAATCGTTTTGACTGAAATTAACAATCAACTTTATTTTGATTTGACTTATCGAGAAACAGCTAAGGAGGGCTTGAGTAGAGATTTTAATATCTTAGCACATCATATAGGAAAGGCAAACGTCACTAAAGATAAATTGGAGTTTAAGTTACTGGACTATGAAAAATTTGAAACACTGCTTAAAAATAAATCAGTACGATTACAACATAAATTCGTAGATGATGGCGAAATCATTTATGAAGAAAATGCCTTTGCTGAACAGTCAATTATACTAACAGCCAGCACAGATGAATTAAGGTCCTTCTTTAATAAATATGGAGATAGAGATGACCTGTTTAACGAATGGGCAGTTTATACTAGGAAATAACTAAATCCGTGAATAAAAAGAATTTACTCAAGCACCTGCTATTTTGGGTGATATCAAGTATTGTTCTCTTTCGACTATTCACAATTAATGTTGAATCCAGTAGGATAGATTACTATTATACTTTCTTGTTCCAGATACCGCTCCTTATAGTCGTATTTCTTAACTATAAGTTGGCAGATTATACACTAGACAAAAAGAAATATTTCTTGTACCTGATAGGCTTTATTTGCCTATTGGGTATTGGGATATTATTGCACTACTTAGTGCTGGATTATCTTGCTGATTATATATTCTCTGGATTCCTATTTTTTTCTATTTACTCAAAATTTGAGCTTGGACAATATATACTTATTTATCTGCTGGTCTCTTTGCTTTGGAAGTTCGCCATTGATTGGTTTGAGATAAAAGAAAATCAATTGCAGATAGAAAAGACACAAAATAATTTTCTCAAAGCGCAGCTGAATCCTCATTTTCTATTTAATTGTCTTAATAATATTTATGGACAATTATCTATAGACACTGAGCAAGGACGAGAAAGCATCATTAAGCTGTCTGATGCCCTCCGCTATATGCTCTACAAAACAAATACGGACCAGGTGCCTCTTAAGAGTGAGTTAGAATATCTGGAAAATTATATAGAGCTGGAAAAGTTGAGATTGGAAACCACAGAAAATTTAATCATTAACTTTCATGACAATAATAGTGAGCTGCAGATAGCGCCATTAATTCTATTACCGTTCGTAGAAAACTGTTTTAAGCATTGTGACAAAGATGATCCAAAAATTGAGATTAAAATAAATACAGAAAATAATAAACTACACTTCAGTAGCAGGAATAATATTTTGCAGAATCCACACAAAGAAGATGGTGGTGTCGGTTTATCAAATGCTAAAATCAGATTAGCCATTCTCTACAAAGACAACTATATACTCACTACCGATGACGATGGAAATTTCTATACTGCTAACTTAATAATTAATCTCAATGAATAACTATTCCTGTATAATAGTCGATGACGAGCCATTAGCAAGAAAGATTATCTCAGACCATGCATCTGAACTAAGTGAACTATCGCTGATGGGTGAATTCAAGTCCGCCATAGAAGCGAGGTCCTATTTAGAGAATCAAAATATAGATATCATTTTTCTTGATATCAATATGCCAAAGCTGACAGGTATAGAATTTCTGAAGACAATTGATTCTCCGTCTTTAATCATTTTTACCACTGCTTATCCCGAGCATGCTGTAGATGCTTTTGAGTTTAATGCCTTTGATTATTTGGTGAAACCTATCTCCTTCCAGAGATTCTACAAGTCCATAGAAAAGGTAAAGAAACATCTTGCACCTTCTGAGAACCTAGCCATTGATAGCATAACAGTAAAGGAAAACAAACGTCTATATAAAATTGATTTTGATACCATCCTATACATTGAAGCTTATGGCGATTATGTAAAAATTCATACCAAAGAAAAAACATACACTGTAAAGGACAAACTATCTAACTATGCCAGATTAGCGCAGCATAATTTTTTACGTATACATCGATCACATATAATACGAATGGACAAAATCGAATTTGTGGAAGGTAATCAAGTTAGTATCGCTGGAATCAAACTTCCTATATCTGGAGGATACAAAGAAGCCTTTTTTGGTAAATACAACACCTAATTTGATTAATATCGTACATAATGAGTGTGGCTATCGAAATTTCAAATCCCAGTGTAAAGAACCAAATTATAAAGGAGCCTACATACACATAATCTACTTTAAAAAAAATGAAAGCCCTCGTCATTAACCGATGGCTTTCTATTTTTATAATATAATTGTATACTATATAGTTACATTCGTGATTCAAATTTTGTATTCACGTTAGTCATATTTTCTCTTTGACCCTCATGCACCCAAGAAATAAAAATATCGGCCCATATGACCTTGACCAAATGGTTATAGCCGAACCTCAGCTCGAAAGTCATATTATTAAAAATCCCGAGGGAAATAAAACAATCAACTTCTCCGACCCCACCGCAGTAAAACTCCTCAACAAAGCCATTCTCAAGCATTACTATAAGATCTCCTACTGGGAATTTCCTGACGCCAACCTCTGCCCAGGCATTCCTGGTAGAGCCAACTATATCCATATCGCTGCAGATATACTAAAAAAAGATAATCAAAATAAAATGCCTACTGGTGATACAGTACAATGCCTAGATATAGGTACAGGTGCAACATGCATATATCCACTCATAGGCACAGCAGAATACGGCTGGTCATTTATAGGCACTGAAGTGGATAAAGCCTCAATGAAATCTGCTGAAAATATAATATCCAAAAATGAAGGGATGAGCAACTTGGTTTCGATACGACTCCAAAAAAAACCAAATTCTATTCTCAGAAATATAATTAAGAAGGATGAGCGATTTGATATTACAATGTGCAATCCCCCTTTTCATTCTAACAAAAAAGAAGCCGCCAAGTCAGCCTCAAGAAAACTGCGAAATCTAAAAGGCAAAAGACCTCCATCTTTAAACTTCTCAGGCAATAACAATGAATTGATTTTTGAGGGTGGAGAGTTGAAATTCATATCTAAGATGATAGAACAAAGTAAAGCCTTTACTAATCAAGTCCGATGGTTTACAACCTTGGTGTCCAAAGAGAAAAACCTTAATTCACTGACTAGACTGCTTGAAAAATATAATCCTCAGAAAGTAAACGCTATTCCAACAGGTACAGGTAATAAGAAAAGCAGAATTCTTGCATGGACCTTTATGTCAGCAGATCAGCGTAAGGCATAGCATTTCATTTATTAAATTGTCTTACACTTCACTATTAGATTCAACTTAGTACCTTAGCATCTTATAAGACATTTAACCATGACTAATAAAACGAACAAAACAAGAAATATTATAGGCTGGATTTTGAGCGCCATTCCATTAGGTGCGCTTATCGGCGGTAGTTATAACAAACTGACTGGCAATCCTGAACTAGCTGCCAAAGTCCCATACATTGACCTTACCGTGTTGGCGATTATCTCTATTACAAGTATTATTGTCTACCTAATACCGAAGACCAGTAACATAGGATTCTTTATGCTATGCTCTTATTTTGGTGGCGTCATTGTTGGAGAATTGGCCATGGGAGAGTTTCCACTTATTGGGATGTTACTTTCGGTTTGCCTATATGTAGGCACTATGCTAAGAAAGCCAAGTTTGTCTGGGTTGAATATTTGAACCGGGGAAAGAAAGAAATCTTATAAAGTTTTCTCAATATGTTAATCCCATCCCCTTTCTATTCACATTTAGTTTGTATTCTGTATTTTCCCAAAAAAAATTATAGAAGATGATATTACTCAATGTACTAGGACAAATCATTAAGAAAGTTGCTCAAAAAAACGAAGAAGACATTAAAGTTAAAACAGCTGAGCCCATAGTCTGGGATGAAGTCAAAAAGAAATTGGAAACTGTCAATAACGAAACTCCTGCCGCTGGGAGTCGATCAGACATGTACAAAGACTACGAACGTAAAGTCTTGGAAGCTAAACAAGAAAATGAAGCCAACCCTAATGTAGAAACTGCTGACACCTCAGTATATGATGATCTATTGGCAGAGCTTAAAAAAGCTCAGGGACAAGATCAGGCCCAAGCTGAAATGCCAAGACCGACTCATGAAGCACCAGTCTTTATCCCGCCAGCACAAAGGGGTCCATTAGAATCCCATACACAACCAAATATTCCATCTCCGCAATCCCATAATCAAATTGGTTCTCAAGCAATAACAAATAGCCCTGGCTCACTTACTCTTAGGGATGCGCCAAATATGGGCGCTCAGCAATCATCATTCAGAATACCAAGTAATAGTCCTCTTAATATCTTGGAGTATTCTGAGAATTCTATTATTCTAGATGGTAAAAAAAGCAGATTTGTGTTGGTAGAATTTCAAGGACAGCAAGGGTGGATTCTCGAAAGCTATCTGAGGTAGGCTAGGCGCATTATTACAAATTGACTGTGAAAATAAATTCTTAGAATTCCTGTCGATTTGGAAAGTTCTCCTATCTTCAATCATTTCTCAACTCGATCGGAACGCAAGCGTAGCAGAGAGTTCTCCGTTCTCGTAATGGAACATTACATTCAATAAACTCTCACCCGTTCGATGCCATATACTTGCATAGTAGCCACACTG
>CAZMMQ010000024.1:0-45855 GCA_964567435.1 uncultured Saprospiraceae bacterium
ATCTATTTATAACGAAATATTCACCAATATAACGATAATTTCGTTATACATATTGTCTCCGTAGACACTTTAATTGTAAAGGCCACACGGGACATTTTGCTTTTTGGTGGTTTACTACTAGCTTAGAATAACAAAACAGCCTCCTATTATGAAAAATCTTCTAATCTCCGTACTTACTATCTTTACTACTTTTAGCTTAATAGGTCAATATGATTATATCGACATCGTGACAGGCGATATTGTCGAAGTCACATGTCCCAATGACCTTAATGTCAGCATCAATAGTTATGAAAACTACGAGATCTACCAAACTGTAGATGATCTTGCGAATGGTGAACGATTGCCTATTTGTCTAAATGTCAACTCAAGTGATGGAAGTATTCCCATAAATGAAATCGATGTTTCTCGTGCTGTTTTTATCAGGTATATCGGGGATACAATATTCCTTGAAAGTGACAATGTGTATTCAACAAGTCAGTTTGGGTTTAGTGAGAGTGGGCTAATTTTCGATGTAGACAATGATTGTACAAATGACTTATGTAGTGGTGTGATTATAGAGTTTCTCCACAGTGGTCCATCAGGTACAGCATATCCAAGCCAAGTGATATTTCCTTTTACTAATCCAAAAACTTCTTACATAGATGCAGAATGCATTGTTACCGAGAAGACTGATTTGAATATGATTACGTCATTTATTTTCAAATTTCATATTGAGGAAATCGTTTCTGGTGGGTTCATAAGACTAAATGATTTATTTCTTTCCCAGTCTTACTCTGATGTGATAGAGCAGCAAGTTGTTATAGCAGAAGAAAATTGGGATGGAGAAAAATATGCTATCAGGACTCAAAATCTTAGTCAGGATTATCAATTTATTAAAATAGTTAAGCATCATGAACCTGGCGTTCCTACATCACAAAATATCAGTTATACGACGCTTAATCCAGAAATAAATAGTTCAACTCCTAAAACTATTGAGCTAGCGATTAATAGATATGAAATGGATCTACTTTTCCAGCGAAACTGTCAACTGCGTCCAGGATTACTTGAAGGGTCAGCGACTGAAAGACATGAACTTATCATTGAAGACCTAGGCGGTAATATGTGTTTTACTTCAGTAGAGATAGTGATAAATGATGATACTGAATTAAAAATAGGTGGTGGTGTTAATATTGACAACAAAACAGGATGCATCCAAGTGCAAGATGAAGGCGTCTTGAGTTTTGTAGGTGAGGGATTTCAGCACTATGGTTATGCAGGTATCGGTAATCTCTACTTGAGAGAAGGTGCTATTGTCAATTTGGATAAAGGTAGTCACCTTTATTTCGATGGACATTTAATCTTGTCTCAAGCAGTTGAACCAGAGATAGGGGATAGTCTCATTATCGACCTAAAGGAAGGAAGGACCCTAACATTTACAGAAGCCAGCAGTATCCAAAGTATGGATGGAAGCAAACTCTACATCAATATGCTTGGTGGTACCATTGATATAGAAGGATTAGAAGTTGATAGTCGAGCAAATATAGTCTTACTCTATCCGGAAACTGAGGAGAATAACCTCAATTCATCATTAACTGTATTTCCTAATCCATCTTCAGATTACATCTTCATTAATTCTGTCAAAGAAGACTTAATCAGTCATATTCACTTCTATACACTAGAAGGAAGACTTGTGTCTGTTGCTAATCAGTCGAATGGGAAAGTTGATGGTGCTCGCTTAGAGAAAGGAATTTATCTGATGAAGGTGTACTTTAATGACGGTAGAAGTGATTTGGCTAGAGTGATCATTCAATAGCAATACGATGAAGATTGCATCCTCTGTAGCAGTTACATGATGTCAAGAAAAATGGATTAGCCAAGAGATCTTCCATATTAGATCTTTTTTTAATAAGTGCTGAAATGGTCGTAACTTGCCCCACTAATTGACTATGCTATAGCGGACGATGCGGGCTGTTACGATCATTTCTGATTTTGGAATCAAAGACCACTATGTCGCCTTACTTAAAGGTGCCATCTTGAAGCACCATAGCGATCTTCATCTGATAGACGTATCACACCAAGTAGACACATATGATATACGTCAGGCATCTTACTTCATCAAGTCTATTTACAACAGCTTCCCTGAAGGCACCATTAATATTGTTGCTGTCAATAATTTCTATCGCCACAATTATGAGATTCTTTGTTTCGAATACAAAGACAGATTTTTCATAGGCCCCAATAATGGCATTTTTTCATTGGCCTTTGACTCTATTAATGAAGAAGCTATATATCGAATTGTGATCGATGAAGCAGAACAAAATCTTTTTGAATTAATCGGTCATGGAGTGAGCCTTATCTGTAAAGGGATGTCTATCACAGAAGTTGGTCCACCTCTAAATCGATTTGAGAAAAAGTTGGAAATACAGCCTGTTATTACGGATAATGAGATAAGAGCAACGATTACTCACATTGACAAGTTTGACAACATAATCCTCAATGTCCATCGCGAGTACTTCGAATATATTAGAAAAGACCGTCAGTTTGAAATCTACTTCAAATTCTTCGACCCTGCTAGGTCTATCAATAAGTCTTATAGTGCAGTACCAGTAGGAGAAGTCGTATGCCTCTTTAACTCATCCAACTATCTTGAAATCGCCATAAACTTGGGCAAAGCGGCCAGCCTGCTTGATCTAAGGCGTGATGAAACTATCCAGATAAAATTTCTTGATTAGATACCCTAAGTTTTCGAGATATTAACACGAAGGCAAGAAAGGAAAGCTACATTTGCAATGCTAAATCTAGAAGCTTATGATAGTCCGTATAGTAGAAATGCATTTCAAGCCAGAGCATGTAGACGATTTCAAATTGCTATTTGAAAAGAAGAAAGAAAAAATCAGGTCATTCCCAGGTTGTTTGTATTTAGAATTATTGCAAGGCACCATTGCAGATACAACAACTCTCTCCACTTACAGTCATTGGGAGTCTGCACAAGCGTTGGAAGACTATAGATATTCAGACTTATTTGCTGAGACTTGGAAAGAGACGAAGTTGCTGTTTTCTGCCAGAGCCAAAGCACAGAGTTATGAGAGATTACATAAGTTACCTTAAGTATGCCCACAGTAAAAACACCAGACTATAAAGTAGAGATAGACAAGGAATTTTCTGCTTTAAAGAAATTCATCCTTTCGCTTAATCCCTCTAGGACCATTGTGATAGTAGATGAAAACACAAAAGAACATTGCCTGCCTATCTTCCACGAAAGTGTCAATGTCGCTTATGAAACCTTAGAGATCCAATCAGGAGAAGTCAATAAAAATCTAACAACTGCCACCCAACTTTGGAATCAATTAATAGAAAAAGGATGTGATCGTTCCAGCTTGATTATCAATTTAGGTGGAGGCGTCATAGGAGACATGGGTGGTTTTGTCGCCAGCACCTACATGAGAGGCATTAGATTTATACAGATGCCTACTACCCTGTTGTCGCAAGTAGATGCCTCTGTTGGTGGTAAGTTAGGTATAGACCATCAAGGGTATAAGAATATGATAGGGACCTTTCAAAATCCTTCTATGGTCTGGATACATACTCCATTCCTGGAGACCTTAGATAAAAGAGAAATTCTCAGTGGGTTTGCCGAGGTGATTAAGCATGCGCTTATTAGCAGTAAATCCATGTGGGAGAAAATCAAAAATCTGGATGGCAACAATTTAGGTGGAAATTGGACAGACTTAGTAGCCCGTTCTGTCAAAATCAAAAATGCAGTTGTCACTGAGGACCCTAAAGAAGCTGGGCTGCGAAAGATCCTCAATTTTGGTCATACCATAGGACATGCTATAGAATCGCTTTACTTGGGCACAGAAAATCACCTCCTCCACGGAGAGGCTATTGCTAAAGGGATGATATGTGAAGGCTATATTGCTTTTAAATCAAAGCGCATATCTATTATAGAAATGGAAGAGATGAATACCCTACTAGAATCACTCTATGACTTACCGACCATTCAAAGCACTCAAATCGAGGACATCATAAGTCTGGTCAAAAAGGACAAAAAGAACACTGATGGTCAAGTGAATTTTTCACTGCTCTCAGGCATTGGCACATGTGATTACGATGTACAAGTACCTAATCCTATTATCAGAGAAAGTCTGACTTTTTAATAGGGAGGAAAAGTTGGTAGTGTATTCTGGTTCCATCTTGGACCATAGCTAATCATCTCACTTCCAGGCACTACAGTTTGTTCTGGCCATGTATACTTGGTGAATGCTAGGTATGCGGTTTGCGCTCTATGGCTTAAGGTTTTTTTCCCATGTCGACTGCAACGAAGTGGAATGGAGACATCTTATTCCATCGCATTTATAATTACAAGATTCATACAATAGCCAATTGCGATTGGTATTCTCTTGTTCCCTTGGCTTCCCAGAACTCTTGGCTTTAGTTACTGATTCATCAAATGGAAGCAAGTAAATCTTGCTTACAATGTGCAGCCCGCTCATTCCTTTTGTCTGTATTAGGATTTGTATGATTAATGGATGAACAAAATTCTATTCACTCCACCGCACCGTGAACCATTACACCGTGAACCGGTGCACCGTCCATAATTCTACATCTTCACCACTTATGCTGTTTCAGTTAAAAGCATAGGGTTCGTCGCAGTTTGCCAGTTGATGGTTTACACAAATGGATTTACAAAATTTAATTCTTCTAAACAAATAGCTTCATACCGTGGAATTGCTCCATTCGAGTATAGTTCTGGGACTAGCATTAGAGGAAGAGCAAGGGTTCATCACATGTCAAACAAGGAACTGAAAACAACTTTACACATGTGTGCGATTAGTTCTCTTGCTCACAATGATGAAATGAAGAAATACTGCAACCGTAAAGTCAAAGAAGGGAAGAACAAAATGCTAATCCTGAATTCTATCAGAAATAAGCTTCTGGCAAGGGTTTTTTCCTGTGTTAAAAACAAGAAAATGTATACTCCTTATATAGCAGCTTAAATTTGTTAGGCATCTCTTGTTTAAGTTATAGAAATCGATGCATTATTCTTGCACAATAAATATCTTTTAAAGAAACTATAAGCCAATCCTTCATGCTACTAACAAACTCCTTTACGAGCACGGAGAAATCTCCACACGGTCGATTTGTAAAGTGACTCCTATTCAACTAAAGGCACTTTTTACTTAACCAACTATTGCCGCTTCACCACCTTATCCTTCCCAATCAACTGAACCCCATCCAATACTTGATAAAAATTTCCTTTAACTATAATCAGCCAGCTATATTTTACGTGGTCTCTTATAGATAGGTACCGTACTGCAAGGCTCTCCGTACATGATACTGCGTGCATGAGGTTTGATAAGTGCCGTGATGGCCGCATAGGCAGACGGCGGTACAGGCTTATTACTGCATCCCTTGATGACCACTCTCTCATCTTTGTAATCAACACCACTCATATCCCCTATCACTTGCTGATAATAGAACTTTAGATATTCTTCAGTGGTACCTTGAAAGATAAATGCTGCATGATCAACCAAATAGTTGGATACTAGCATATAAGCCCAGACTGGTATGATCGCATCATTTGAATTGAAGACTGTAACAATTTGGCCTTTGTAATCTGACCAATCAATCTCCTTAAGCGCTGTACGAAAATCTTTTTCTTTAAGAATAAGCTCTTTGAACAAATAAGCTTTAAGATCAAATGGGACAATCTTCTGTGAGGGGAAATACTCTTCCAGGTTGATCACCTTTAAGCCACTATTAGCAACCCTATTAATTATAGGTGCTGGGGTAATCTTTTTGTTGTCCATACTCATTATTCTATTCTTCTTCGTCCGAAAGCTCCATTACTTCAGCCGGCTCTGGTGGCGTATCCAGGATCTCTGCGTCTGCATCCACAGGTGTCTCATCTACCTGTGGTACTTCCTCCTGGGGCTCTATTTCTGGTGCCCCAATCTCATCTCCAGTATTCTCGAATTCTTTGATCTTTGGTAAATCTTTAAGCGATTTGAGGCCAAAATGGTTCATAAACTTCTCAGAAGTGGCGTATAAAAGGGGTCTGCCGGGTCCTTCAGCTCTGCCAGCTATCTCAACTAACTCCTTTTCCAGCAACTTCTGAACGGAATAATCACAGTTAACACCTCTTATAGATTCTATGCCTGATTTAGTAATGGGCTGCTTGTATGATATAATGGCAAGGGTTTCAAGTGCAGCCTTAGATAACCGCTTTTTACTTTCAATCTTGAGATATTGGCTGACTAGTGGGTAATAAGCACTTTTGGTCATAAACTGATATCCACCAGCTATACCTACTATATGGAAAGGATACTTCTCATCATCATACTTAGTCTCCAACACTTCTAGTGCTGCAGCAATTTCTTTATCTTTAAACTTGACTTCCATATGGGACTGCAAGGAGTTCTTAATGTCTTTTGCCGTCATGGCCTTGACTGAGGCGAATATCAGGCTCTCGATGTGTAGTTCTAACTTATCCAATGTATTATGACCCGGTGTATTTGATGATAAAGAAGGCCAAATTTAGAATTAGGAATAACAATATCAAAGGAATCCAGAAATGCTTATCAAAAGTCCGTTCAGGTTCTGTATCATCTTCTAGTCTCTGAGGTGTGACAACATATTCATATCCTTCCTGATTCTTCTCTACTGCCAGCTCAATAAGTTGTCGTTCTATTAGAAAATTATACGTTTTGGTCTCTTTTTGGTTAAAAAGGATCTTGATTATCTGACCATTGACAAAGACTATCAAATGGCCTGAGTCATCCCCATGATACATTTCTATAGTATACGGTCTACCTGAAAGGGAATAATATGTCCAATTGCGCTGCGCGATAGCTAAAGAGAATGATTTAGTTATATTTAAAACGTATGGATGCTGATTCTAGTTTTAATTATTGTATCAGAAGTTTTATTTGATTAATGGCAGATTTTACGCAGGTGAAATCAAGTATAGTCTAATTCATTGACTTTATTAACAAAAGTTATAATCCATGTATTATCGCAATAATTCCGTTTCCTAATAAATTAAGATTAGCAAACAAATTAAGTCCAAATCGAGTAATTAACATAGATTTGGTAATCCGCAGATAACTAAGCAGACATGGACATTATCGAAAAGGCACTCCTCAAACAAAAAATAGAAGAGCTCATCATTAAGTATGAGCACGATATTAAAGAGACTGAGAAGATGACAGAGCCCGTCAAGCCTGAAAATTCCCTAGGTCGAATCAGCCGTATGGATGCTATCAATAACAAGTCTGTCATGGAAGCCTCACTCAGAAACAAAATATCTAAGCGCAACAAACTCAAATTTGCCCTTACCCAATTAGATAATGAAGGATTCGGAACATGTAAGCGATGTCAAAAACCTATCAATCCTGCCCGCCTTATGTATATGCCTGAGAGTGTGAATTGTGTCAAATGTGCCCGATAATTATCGGATATTCGTGGTTACTTAAAAACCATTTATTCTAAGTAATATGAAGTATAGAAAGTTAGGACGTACTAAAATTGACGTCAGTGTAATATGTCTTGGAACTATGACATGGGGAGAACAGAATACAGAAGCCGAGGGTTGGGAGCAGATGGATTATGCTTTGGACAAGGGAGTCAACTTTTTTGATACAGCTGAGCTATACTCCACCCCCGCAAGAGCAGAAACTTATGGCAGTACGGAGACCATTATAGGCACTTGGCTAGCTTCCAGAAAAAACAGAGAAAAAGTGATTATTGGATCCAAGATAGCTGGACCAGGTTCTTACACCAAACACATTCGAGACACAGACATCTATACTCGTCAGTATATCCAAGATGCCATTGATGGAAGTCTGCGTCGCCTCCAAACTGATTATATAGACCTCTACCAAATCCACTGGCCAGAACGATCAGCCAATTTTTTCGGCAGGAAAAATTATGAACACGAGGAAGGCTGGGAAGACAATTTCAAAATGAGATTGGAAGTTCTCCACGAAAATATGGAGGTGGGTAAGATTAGACATATAGGCATCTCCAACGAGACCTCATGGGGAGCATTAAATTACTTTAGATTATCAGAGCAATTTGATTTGCCGAGAATTGCTTCTATCCAGAATCCTTACAATTTGCTCAATAGGTCCTATGAGATTGGGTTGGCAGAGATTTCTATCAGAGAGCAATGCGGTCTTCTCGCCTATTCTCCAGTTGCTTGTGGCCGACTGACAAACAAATACATAGAAAAGACGGACACAGCAAATTGTAGACTCAATAAATTCAAGCAATACCAGCGCTACAACTCTGACAATTGCTTATTGGCTACCCAGCAATATTATGACATAGCAAAATCTGCAGGACTTAGTCTAGCACAATTAGCTATAACTTGGGTCTGCCAACAACCTTTCGTAACTAGTAATATTATAGGAGCGACTACTATGGCCCAGCTAAAAGAAAACATAGCCTGCATAGATATAGAGCTGGACAAGGACATCATCAAAAAGATTAATCAGACCAATGGACTAATTTCTAATCCTGCGAGTTAATGCTAAATTATTACATCCTCTACTCTACCCCCTACTTCCAGACCTGCATTCCGACCTCGGTCATCCAGTATGTATGATTTTCCCTTTTTATCATAGAGTTGGGTATGGATTACAGCGGTCATGCTTTCTTCTATTCTACCATCCATAAAGCCTTGAATAGGTGAGGCCAATTCTGTAGCAGCCTCTCTTTTAGCTTGGATTTCTAACCTATGTTTCCTGTTCTCCATGACGATGTGTACAGTCTTCTCATCAGCAAACGACTTTCTCAATCGAGTTAGATTATAAGTCGTGAATTCTATTAATCTATCATGGACTAATACCCCTGCAATAAATCCTATGAATGAACTACCCATCCAAGGAATTTTTGCAACTGAGGACTTCATAGAAATGCCAGGCTTGGAAAAGTGATTGGTCTGCATCCATATGTACCCAGTTGGAAATGACTTACCCCAATCTTTTTCCATATATCCTCTGCCGTCAGTAAAATCTATTTCTTCATCTTCAATATTGAGTTTGCCTTGAATAGTATGATTCATGCTAAGGATACCATGGTAGCACTGCATAAAAGGCACGAAGGTGAATGGCCCCATGATGTTAGGAGAGTACCAACTGGAAGACCAAGGCACTTGATTTTTAAATGACAAAGCTCCATTAATTCTAGGCAAATTGACTTCAAAGCCAGATCGGGTAAAATGATTGTTTCCTACAGTTACATCGAATTTTCCTTTAGTTGGGTGGAAGTCTGCTGCATCGAATTTGAAATACTCAGCCTTGAGCTTCTTGCCATCAAGCACTTGTACAAATGCTTGTTGCTCTCCATTTTCATCCATGGCAATGCCCGGTATAAAAGCAAAAGCTTTTGATTCGTCTGCACTAACCATTTTATAATACCAGCCTTCGAAATATTTTTTTGTCTTTCCCCAACCATGATATTGATCAGGGTTGAATAGGGCTTGGATGCGGGGTATTATTGGCACTTAGGGTCTTTTTATAGTTCTACTATATATAACACTAGTATGAAAATAAGTTGGGTGAAGTGGAAAAACTCATTCCTTTATTTAAACAAGTAATACTGCAAACAACTCATTGATAAGCGCTTCACAGTTATGATTTACACATTATTGGAACGAATAGTGTGATACTTTACACATTATTGGAATGAATAGTGTGATATTTTACACATTATTAGAACGAATAGTGTGATATTTGTGTATAGTAGATGGACAAATGAAATTTAAAAGAGAACATTTAGAATCGCTAAAGTCTTGGAAATCAGGTACTAAGCATAAGCCTGTCTTATTGATGGGTGCTCGGCAAATCGGAAAGACTACCCTGCTTAAGGAATTTGGTCAGAGTGCCTTTGACAACCTTGTTTATGTCAACTTTGAAAAAGACCAAACTATTCATCAATTTTTTGAAGGGAATAAAAACCCGAAAGACATTCTAGACAATCTCAGTATACATTACGGTCAGCCCATCGAGGTCGGCGCCACTTTATTGATTTTGGATGAAATTCAAGATTGTAGGGATGCCCTCATTGCGCTCAAATATTTTGAAGAAGACCTCCCTGGACTACACATAGCTTGCGCAGGGTCACTGCTGGGATTATCTATCGGAAATGATCGTTCCTTCCCTGTAGGTAAGGTCACCTTCATTGACTTGCAGCCCTTATCCTATTCAGAATATCTGGAACAAGCCCATCCTGATTTGTACCAAGCTTATTGGCATCATCTGGATAAGCCAGTAAGTCCCATACCAGATGCCTTCTTCCATCCATTGACGATGATGTGGAAAGAGTATGTCCTCTTTGGCGGTATGCCGGAAGTAGCTGTCACTTATAATAAGTCAAAGAATATAGCAGAAGCCCTAGAAGTACAAGAGCAGATACTCAGAGCCTACCAATTAGATTTTGTCAAGCATGCCGAGAAAACAACATCAACCAGAATACAACATATATGGAATTCTCTACCCTCTCAGCTCGCTAAAGAAAACAATAAGTTTCTCTACAAGGTCATCAAATCAGGAGCTCGAGCCCGAGAATATGAGTCCGCCCTCCAGTGGCTGGTCGAATCTGGACTTGTCATTAAAACATCTAAGATAGAGGAAGCAAGAATACCTTTAAAAGCTTATGAAGACCTTACTTCATTCAAAATATATGCTTTCGAGACGGGACTACTGATTCGCCATTCTGGTTTGAATCCTGGCACCTACTTACAAGGAGATAAGCTATTTACAGAATACAAAGGGTCATTGGCTGAAAACTATGTGGCGTCCGTGTTAAACAAATTATATCGAGATGGGCCATATTACTGGACTTCACATGGCAAAGCAGAAGTAGATTTCGTTATAGAACCTAATGGACAATGTATACCAATAGAAGTAAAATCTGGCACCCGCACCAAAGCCAAGAGCCTCTCTGTATTCAAGGAAAGATATCAGCCTCCGATAAGAATTAGAATCTCAAACAGGAATCTGAAGTTAACCGATGATATATTAAATATCCCTTTGTTCTATGCTGACCACATAGACCATTTTCTAAGTAAAATATTGTAAAGGGAATCTATAGCTGTT
Organism: uncultured Saprospiraceae bacterium; assembly: GCA_964567435.1. GTDB lineage: Bacteria > Bacteroidota > Bacteroidia > Chitinophagales > Saprospiraceae > RFSX01. The sequence goes on from CAZMMQ010000024.1 coordinate 11,082, forward strand.
TAGCCAATTTGATAGGCGCCGCCACACATTTCTTCTCCATGTAGTCCATCATCTCAAGGACTAATGATTTGGCATCATCATCTAATTCGTCTATCCGCTTATTGAATACAGAGTGAATGGCTTTTTTCTTGACAGCAGATATTTCAGAAGGAATATGAGACATCGCTTTCTCAATCTGACGTTCATTGAATAACTGATTAAAGGCGAGGACTTCTTCTTGTATCATCGGTCTGGCCTTCTCCATCTCTGACTTTCGGAATTCCAGATTATCTTCTGACAGTTTCTTGAGATCTTCTATTTCAATGTACCTCACATTAAAATCACTCACAACTTCCGCGCTGACATTGCGTGGCACTGCCAAATCAATGATCACTTTTTCAGAAGTATCTCCTTCCAACATCTGCTTGTACAAGGAAACATCTATAATCGCTTTAGATGCAGAAGTACATACAAACATTATATCAAACTGTCCTTTGACTTTTGTCAAGTCATGAATATGATAAGCTTTAGCACCTATCTCTTCTGATAACTCAGCCGCATTGTGCAGGCTTCTGTTGTATATTTTGATATCACTGAATTGGTACTTCTTGAGAAATTTTGCCACGAGTGCATTAGTCTCTCCAGCTCCTACTAGCAGGACCCTTGAATTTAATGGAACATCCGTCTTCATCAAAGCAGATACAGCTAGCGAAACGACCGATAAGGGCTTTTCACCAATCTTTGTATTATGATATATCTTCTTTGCCGTTCTGACGGTAGCTTTCTGTAGTAGGCGAAGATTGTCAGAAACATGTCCCGCCTTTCTTGACCATTCATAAGCCTCTCTGAATTGTCTGAATATTTCTCTCTCCCCTACCACCAGTGAGTCCATAGAGGAGGTCAATTCAAATACATGCTTGATTGCTAATTCTCCTTCATAGACAGAGACGAAATTTCGGATGTTAGCTAGCGTTAGTTCTTCTAACTGCGGATTGACTGACTTAAAAAATTGACTAAGTTGGTTATTACAATCAAAATCATTCGCATACATTATAAATGTCACCCGATTACAGGTCTCTAGATACATACAGTCATAAATCCCATACTTCTCTTGGATGTGCTTGAGATTCACAGACTTCTCATCTTTGGATTCTCCTCGCAGAAAGAAGTGCCCAATCTCATTCACATTGAGGTGGTGATGTGTGACAGTAATTACTTTATAGTGAGTCAACAAGGCCATTGGCGCCAAAAATAGGTCTTAGTCAGGACCCTAATGTCATCACTATGTAAAATAGGTCCTTTGGGTCTTATTTAGAATTATTCCACTTACGGCGGTGTATCATCATACTGAGTACAATAGAAAAGATGCAATACATTGTAAAAAAGATAATTCCTGGCGAAAATTTGGAGTAATTCACTGTCTCAATTGTCATCGATTCGGACGTGCCAGCCATGGCACCTAGCTGGGAATTGAGCAAACCATAGAATCCGATATATGACATAAAAATAGCCACAACAAAGACATCAGCCATACTCCATTTTCCTAAATAGAATATGACTGTCTGGACAAATTTAGATTGTTGGGCCTTCTCTATAAAGAGATAAGCGGTAGTCAATATCATCTTTATAAAAGGCAGCACAATACTGAATAGCAGAATCAACAATCCAACCAGCTTCAGGTCCCAGCCACGTCCTTCTAGCAAGGTCTTAGTGACATCTGTAATAGACTTACTCTGGAAATACATGACCTGCTCATCGAAGTGGATTTGCTCACCCAATAACTGCAGGTCGACATCAGACAGTCTGGCATCCAAATCTATCATAGGCAAGAAAATACCAAGGGCCAGAAAGACAATACACACCAAGGTCAACCATACCATGGCCCATCTGAATATGAGTAGCCGACTAGTCATCAGCAATAAGATTATGGCTAGCCCTAATGCGCCTAAGATGTATCTAATATGTGTATTTATCTTACTATCAGCTTCTATTACCAGCTCATTGATACGATTATTGGTTTCTTCCAGATTGGTTACCTCATATTTTTTATAGATAACATCTCGTCTGTCCACTAGATTGCTAGAGGCTTCCTCTACCAGCATATCACTAACTTGCTTAGTAATTTGTTCTTTTAGCTCAGGTATCTTCTTTTCGAATTCTTTCATCATCTGAGCAGCGATACTTGGAATCTTTTTTTTGAAATCAAGATTCTCTACTTGCTTCTCTATGTTACCCTTGAACATACCCATGAATAGGCCTACCAGCTTATTATCCTGATTGTCTTTGTCCATAAACATTTCTACTAGCTTACCTGACTCTATGTAATCTTTGTGAAGGCTGTAGAGGTAGTCCTCTATCTGACGTTGAAATCCTTGAAGGTCTTTAGCATCAAAATTGAAATCACCTGCTTTCTTCTCTATAATGCCAAAGATTCTGGACTTCCACATATCAATATTGAAAAGGCCATAGTTGATCTTGTTGATTTCAGCGAAATCGTATTTGGCATTGTTGGTTTGGACAGTAAGATCATATAGCTGTTTGCCTTGCCAGACAGCGAGGCCTAATAATCCTGCAAGTATTATAGATAATAGAATTCTCATATCAATAGCTTAGATAAGCAGATATGCAAAGATACACTGCATACATTGATATAAAGATGATTTTTCGTCCAGAGTTCTTAGACTACCGACACTCTCCTAATCTTCAGTGAAATAAGGCGTCTATGAGTATTTAAAGATTTTGTGACTATTGGTCTTGAAATACCCTGACGTAATCCACAATCATATTCTGCGGGAAGAACGTCGTGGCATCAGGTGAGCCAGGCCAGTTCCCACCAACTGCGACATTGAATATAAAGAAGAATGGCGCATTAAATGGATAGGCATTTTGAGAGCCTATTATACTAGGTGATATCCTATGGTATTGTCTATCATCTACTAGGAATCTCACTTCGTTCTCTGACCATATCATAGAAAATACATGGTACTCATCTGAGAACTTTCCTGTGATGTTCGTTTCATTAGATTTATTTAGAAACTCACCATTAGGACCAGCGTAGTGGACCGTTGCATGTGTAGTACTTGGTTCATGTCCTAGTAACTCCATGATATCTATCTCTCCACATCTTGGCCATCCTACTTGTCTAAAATTGGCACCTAGCATCCATAGAGCTGGCCAGATACCTTGACCTTCAGGTAACACAGCTCTGATATCTACTCGGCCATACTGGAACTCAAATTTGTCCTCTGTAATGATTCTAGAACTCGTATAATTGAATCCACCAAAATTCTCTTCTGTTGCAGTTATCACAAGATTTCCATCGACCATATTTGTATTCTCTTGTCTATAAAATTGTAGCTCGTTATTTCCCCATCCACCATTGCCATTGCCTCTTTCATGAGTCCAAAATTCTGAGTTAAGTGTAGCACCATCAAATTCATCACTCCATATCAAATCCATATTAGGATAAGATTCTGGTGTAGAATATCCAGTAGATGGTATCACAACACTGCCATTTCCGGCATCATCATTTTCTATAGTGATATCTACTTCACCGACACCAATATCAGCACCATCTGCACTGATGATTCTAAGCTTAAAAATTTCATCCAATTCTGACTCATCATCACCTATTAGTTCTAGTCTTATATTTTCCTGAATTGCACCTGCCGCAAATTCGATAGTACCTGAGAATCCTACATAATCTTCTCTTGCCACTGCACTACCATCCACAGTCTCGACTTCTACAGATACTACTGCATCAGCTCTTTCAGACAATCTGATACTTGCAAAAAAGGATCTATTTTCATTGCCTTCTTCTATAGAAATAGGATCTAAAGACACAGTGGGTGTAACCTCTCCTCCAGGTTCTCCCCCACCGCCAGATGGGTCAGGTCCCTCAGTTACAGAATCACCACAAGAAAAGATAATCAAGCTCAAACAAAAGCAAAGTAGAGTCATTTTGTGCATCACAGTAATAGATTTAAATAATTACATGTAAGTTAAATAAAAGAGCATTCACTTAACAGTGAATGCTCTCATATTGTTATTGATCTTAAGTATTTCTAAGACTAAACGTCTTCAATTATTCAAATACAAAATTTCTTACGAAGAAAGTCCCTGGGTCAGCATGAGCCCCATCTCCTATTTGTAAGAATATCATATCATAATCATTTCTCTCAAATGGTGTAGTACCATTATCCGAATTCAATACTGTAGATGGCATTGACAAGTCAAACGATATAGTCACCCATTCGTCTAGAGGCGCACTAGAACCATCCCACTCATACTGCTGATGATCCGTCCACCACTGTTCGGTCTGACTCCTATCTGCCACACCTATAATCACATTTGTTGTAAGCGTACCACTGTAATCATTTGTACTCGGGAAATAAACGTCTACTGATACAGTAGTCAGATTTTCGAAATTAATATCATTCTTTTCCGGAGCTGTCTGAAACTGTAATTCTTGGAATTGTATATCAGGTCTATTAAATTGACCTACTAGTTCACCTGATCCAGCTGGATCGGAAACACCGTATTCTATTGTAGAAGCTGATTGTATAGTATCTATAGATCCTGGACCTGCAAAGTCTATAGATAATCTATCTGGAGAAGCATCTGGAAAATCCTCTCCAAATGGCTCTGGTGGCTCAGCTTCAGTAATTAAGTCTGGCTCTAGACTTGCGTCAGAATAACTAGCATATCTTATAGGCCAGTATACACCATCGTATATAAACTCAATTAACATTTCATCAAATCCTACATTCTCTGTGAATGATACTCGTGCTGTAGTAGAACTAGTAGGAACAATAGTTTCACCTGTTGTACCCAGCTTTGGAATTCCTATCCAAGCACCCATACCATTTATTGTAAGTGATCCTGTAGAAGGGTCAAACTCATAAGCATGAGTCCCAGATAACCAAGCTGATACATCATCACCACATTCGTTTACCATGTTTGCTGGAGTAGCTTCAAAACAAGATTCAGGTGTAGGAGAAACACCACATCCTTGACTATTGAATACACCAAACTCTGCCCAAAACTCACCCATGTCATCAAAAACATAAGATCCATCAGGATTAAAAGTAAACTCCTGTCTATATAGACACGGTCTGCTACCATCATTACTAAGTCCAGCCCAAAATCCTCCTGGATCATCAGCATTAGGCCCTACGGACATAGAAATACCATTTCTGTTTAGCCTCCAAGTCTTTCCACTCTGTCCTGACAGAATTCGTTGAGCGGCATTAGGGTCTGTAATAGTAATCATCTCGGATCTATCCGCCGAACTACTTGCATTACTAGCTGTAAGGGTTACAGTGTAAGTTCCAGCATCAGCATAAGTGTAAGAAGGTTCTCTATCAGTAGAAGTACCTCCGTCACCGAAATCCCATGCAAAAGAATCTGCATTTTGAGAGAAATTAGTAAAGTTGACTGTCAAGAAATCGCTATCGTCGATTACGAATTGGAAACTCGCAACAGCATTTTCATCTCCCCCACCTGTCATCGGATCTTCATCATCTCCGCAACTGGTTATGACCAGAGAAAGTGCTAGAACTGGAAGTATATATGTCCAGTTTTTAAAGAAGTTTTTATACATAGTTATTGTTTAAATAGATTACAAATAAATTTATTGGAATAAACTTGGGTCTGGGAATTCTGTTAGTCCTGGAGCCACTGAGGTTTCTTCTAGTGTAATAGGTAACCAGAGGTCATTGACTTCATCGAAGTTAGCAGCTCTCAAGTCCCCTTGTGGGAATATAGAACGTGTAGCTCTACCTGACCTTACAAGGTCAAACCATCTGTCACCTTCTAGCGCTAACTCAATCCTTCTTTCGTACCAGATAACATCTAAGAGTGACCATCCTTCGTCAGCCATCAAATTTGCTGCTGTTCTAAAGTTTCCAGTATTATCTCCTGGGCCAGCCCCTCTTTCCCTCACCTCATCTATGAAAGTCATCGCCTCACCATCTGAACCAGAACCCCTGTGAAGAGCTTCAGCCAACATTAATAACACCTCCGCATATCTTATACCGTGAATGTTAGCATCCTTGGTCAGATTCTCATTTCCACCATTGACATTGTTTCCATTATAAGCTTTGTAATTGCTATACTTTTCTTGCCAAAATCCAGTAAAGTCTATCGGATTAGATGCTGTACGATCTAGTGAAACTGCACATTGACCATTAACTGCTGCTATATCTTCTGCTATCTGTGTTTCGGTAATGATAGACACATCTCTTCTGTAGCTGTCATCAGGAAGATACGCATCCCATAGGCTTTGCGTAGGCAGCATGAAACCCCAGCCAGCGTCGTAATCAGGGTGATCAGCACAGAGTCCCCGTACACCACATAACTGAATAATACCATTGCCTTCTATCCCTTCGAACCACGGCCAATCACTAGGAAACAAATTAGATCTCTGAAGTTCGAATACTGCTTCTGCTGTATTCTTTACCCCAAACTCATACATGACGCCATAATCATCATTGAGAAGATATATACCTGAATTAACAACCTCTCTCAATTGTTCAGCGCCTCTATCAAATAACGCAGGATCGTCATCGCTCATATCAGCCCAATAAAGGTATACCTTACCCAGTAGCGCTTGCGCCGCTCCTTTAGATGCTCTTCCAGTCTCGCTAGAAGATAACGAAATAGGCAGGACTTCAATCGCCTCTAACAGGTCAGCCTCTATAGATGTGAAGACTTCTGTCATGGTATTCCTTTCTAATGCCGAAGCTTCACTAGGGGTCAATACTGTAGTCACAACTGGTATAGGTCCAAAATGCTTAAATAAATTAAAGTGAAAGTAAGCTCTCAAGAATCTGGCCTCTGCCTGAAATCTCTCAACCAGTGGTGAGGTGAAATCCGGCTCTTCTATGACTAGATTAGCTCTGAAGATTCCAATGTAGTTTCTTCTATATATTGGCTGCGTAACGGCATTTGTATTGGTATTTAGAAAATCATCAAACTCTTGCCATCCTGGCTGATCATTATTAGAACTATCACCACCAGCTTGTGCATTATCTGATCTTATTTCTCCATACATCACTTCTGATATCCAGTGGCCGAATGCATTAGTCCATCCCACTGGATCGTAGGCAGCAACCAAGGCTAGAAACACTTGATCTTCTGTCTCATAAAAATTATCCGACAAAAATTCATTCACTGGGTCCACATCCAATCTATCACTACAACAACTTAAACTTAATACAAGTAAAATCGTAAAAATTATTTTGTGCATTCTCATGATAATTATTCTTCAATTAATTTAAAATGTAACCCGGACACCAGCACCAAATGATCTATTGGATGGATAGAATCCTTTGTCTATACCTGTATCCAATATAAAATTATTGTTTGTGCCAATTTCTGGGTCAAATCCTCTGTATCCTGTAAGAGTAAGTAGATTATTAGCTGATACATATAACCTTAATCCTTGTACTCTTATTTTATCCAATATGTCGCTAGAAAAATTATAACCCACTTGTAAGTTTCTCAATCTCAAAAAAGTACCATCCTCTACATAGAAATCAGAAGGCCTCTGGTTGTTATTAATATCTACGGATGCCAATCTTGGTAAGGTATTACTTGGATTTTCTGGTGTCCATCTATCTAACCAAAAATCCTGGTAATTGGTAAAAGTGATATCTGATCTTTCATATGCTCTGAATATATCATGGCCTATCTGTGTACCTAATACAGCATTAAAATCAAATCCACCGATACTGGCTCCTAATGTAAATCCAATAATGTGGTCTGGCCATGGACTGCCAATATCCGTAATATCATCTGTATTAATCACATTGTCTCCATTGGTATCGACGAATCTTAAGTCACCAGGTTGGGCATTAGATTGTAAGAGATCTCCATTGGAACCTATATGAGAAAACACCTCGTCTTGTGACTGAAAAATGCCATCTGTCTGAAAACCTACAAAGTGACCAACTGGGAATCCTTCTGTGAAGCGAGAAATTGCCTGATTTCTTACTGGCCAAGTATATCCATTGATAAAGCCAGCCTCACCGGCAACATCTATCACCTCATTGCTGAATGTGGTATAATTCAAACCAGCGTTGAACCGGACCTTTCCAACATTAAACTTATAGTTGATACTCGCTTCAAATCCTCTATTTCTTATTTCACCTAGATTACTAATAGGATTTTCTGTAGCACCAGCAGCGCCAGAGATTGGTTCTGCCTGCAATAGGTCTTCTGTTGTTTTTTGATAGATATCAAATTCTGCCGTCAGCGCATCATCAAATAGTCTGATCTCCACTCCTAAATCTATTTGATTGCTCGCTTCCCATTTTATATCCTCATTCGGAGGAGAAGCTGGAGCTGCCCCTGTGATTATTTGTCCACCAATCGGTGCCGCAAAGGCTGGGACTATTCTGGCAGCAAAAGCTAGAGGTCTAATTCTATCATTTCCATTAAGTCCCCAACTACCTCTAACTTTAAGAAAATTAATTGGACCACTATTAAAAAAATCTTCTTCTGAAATCACCCAGCCAAGAGAGAATGAAGGAAAGACTGCTGTTCTAAAGTTAGCACCAAAATTAGAAGACTGATCCGCTCTTAGTGAAGCGGAAAGCAAATATTTGCTGTCATAATTATATAAGGCTCTACTGTAGTAAGAATTTAATCTATATGAAACGCCGATTCCTCCTCCAGCTAAGTCTGTCGTATCTTGACCTGCATCTATAATCTGAAAATTAGGGTCAAATTGTACTTCACTAGGAATAAACTGTGTAGACCCTGAAGCCTGCTCACTATCGCTCTGTCTGTAAGAGGTCCCTATTATTACATCTAAGTTGTGTTTGCCAAATGAATCGGTATAATTAGCGTAAGCCTCTGCCTGTTGGGTCTGGAAAAAACCAAATCCTTGAGCTACATCATTAGAAGCATTAAATACAGCTGGATGGAAAAAGAAATCAGGTGTGAATGCAATAAATTGAAACCATAAGTAATCTATCCCTAGGTCCCCTCTTAATCGGAGTTTTTCCCACGGTTTAAATTCAAGAAATACATTACCAATAATCTGATCAGAGTGCCCATCATTATTGGCGATAAAGATTCGGCTCAGAGGATTGATAAATTCATTCTGGACCCATCGAGATTGGCCAAAGCCAAATTGCCCATCAGGATCATTAACTTGGGTCAATGGATCTAAAGCAAATGCATCTGAAATCACAGTACCGAAAGCACTATTGACGCCGAGGTTTTGATTATCTATTCTATTAATAAATAAGTTTTCACCTACGGTTAGGAAGTCTGTTATTTCTTTAGAAGCATTCAACCTTCCAGATATTCTCCTGAAATTAGATTTCTCTTGCCCTATTACACCTTCCTGGTCCCAGTACTCTAAGGACATGAATAGATTTTCACCACTAGCAGAAAGCTTGTGTGATCTAATGGGTGCATCATTAAAGATAGTTCTCATCCAATCGGTATTGACTACCTGATCACCCAACTGAGGAAAACCTAATGTATTTAAAGCTTCAGTCTGACCGCCATTGGCGAACTTTTCTCTTGTCAGATTAATGTAGTCATTGGCACCTAATAGAGTTGGCAATTTCCAAGGTTGAGACGTGGAAAGGAATCCTTCGTAAGTCAGTTCGCCCTTGCCTTTGGTTCCTTTTTTGGTTGTGATTATTACTACCCCGTTACCTCCTCTAGCGCCATAGATTGCCGCCGATGCTGCATCTTTCAGGACATCCACACTTTCTATGTCACTAGGGTTAAGGTTATTTATATTGTCCACTTGAAGGCCATCCACTACAAATAAGGGAGAGTTATCCCCATTGGTACTAATCCCTCGTATCAGTATGCTTTTATTAGCACCAGGCTGTCCTGAGGACTCACTAACTATGAGACCTGACACCTGTCCTTCCAATGCAGATTGGATATTCTCTACTTGATAGCCATCTAGATTTTCAGACCCTATTTTAGAGATAGAACCCGTGGCTACTTTTTTCTTTTGGACTCCATAGCCTATTACAACGACTTCGTCCAGAAGCTCAGAGTCTTGACCCATAGTGATATCTATCCTTGTCTGATTACCGACTAAAATTTCTTGATCCTTGAATCCAGTATAGGTGAAAAGAATAGTGTCTGTAGGAGAGTCTGTCTGTAACTGGTAATACCCATCAATATCTGTTATAGTGCCTAATGTTGTCCCTTTTAGTAAGACAGATACGCCAATAAGGGGAAATCCATCCTCACCAGAAATTACAGTTCCTTCTACAGCTTGTCGCTGTCCTAATAGCCATCCGGTGCAAAGCAAGGCAAGCAACAATGAGTAAATTAATCTCATAGAGTTCATAGTTTTTTCATAAATTTTCTTCCAAGAAATATCTTCATAAGGAAAAACGGATAAATCCGAAAGGGAAATTGGACATATAAGTGTGAAAATTACACAAAGTACAAAGTTGATAAAATTATCGACATTATATGAAGCAAGGTTGCTACTTTTTTTCAACAAATAGCAAAATAAGATTTGGCATTTGAGCACAATGTCCTTTGAAAGTTGTCTTGCAACAGACTATTGGGATATGTTATTTAGACCTTGATTAAAATCACTCTCCTCAAATTTGTGTTACATTCAAGATCTTAAAATAGATCCTTCAAATGAAACAAGACACTTTAGAAAAATTGAAATACCCAGTCGGTCGATTAACAGTACCAGATGACATTACAAAGCTCCATATTGATACTTGTCAAATCCAAATTAAGTCTTTACCTCATAGCTTGAGATTGGCTACAAGTGAATTATCTGATGCGCAATTGGACAAGCCATATAGAGAGGGTGGCTGGAGTATAAGACAGATTACTCACCATCTGGCAGATAGTCATATGAATAGCTTCATGAGATTTAAGCTGGCGTTAACTGAAGATAACCCGATTATCAAACCTTATGATCAAGATGCCTGGGTAGCAGGCGCAGATGCAAAAATGCCTATTGATGTATCGTTGCAAATCTTGGACGGCGTCCATGCCAGACTAAGTCATGTGCTAGAAAATATGTCCAGCGATCACTATAATCGAACACTCCATCACCCAGAGATGAAAAGGGATTTGTCCTTGGCATATATGACAGTGATGTATGGATGGCATAGTAACCATCATCTCCATCAAGTCCGACAAATGAGAGCCAGAAACGGATGGGACTAAATAAATACCAATAAACAAAAAAGAGGATGCTATAAAACACCCTCTTTTTTTTATTCTAAGATTGTATGAATTTGCTATTACTTCTTAAGAATTTTCATTCCAATATTAAGTAAGTCATCCATCATATTCCCATCTCCATCTCTGTCTAGTAATTTCTCTACCAAGCCACCTCCTCCAGATCTAGCTGTATTTTGTCCTCCGCCACCTAGCAGTACTTGCGCCAATCCACCTAAATCCAAGCCGTTGGATTTTTGCTTTTGACCGACAACACCCATAATCACAGGAGCAATCAATTGCATTAATACCCCAGACTTAAATATATCTAGTCCACTTGATTGACCAATTACTTGTGCTACTTCTAATTGCTTATTTCCTAGCAAGTGAGCCAATATACCTTGTCCATTCATAGTTTTAGTATTATTGACTTGTTTCTGTCCACTGAGGACTCCCATCAAATCACCTAGTATGCCTCCATCGTGATCTCTTTTAATCGCTCCAAATAGTCCTTCTCCACTTTGCTGATTGCTAGCGTTTCTTTGCACAGCTCCTAGTAGAACTTGGGCAATATTACCTGCAGCAGATTTGACTGAATTTGGATCTTGAGCACCTATTTGTCTTGAAAGTTGAACGATGACATCATCTGAAAGATGTTGCATTACAGAATTTAGTAGGTTATTCATTTATGTAATTGTGAATTATAGTGTTAAAAAAAAGAATCATTGATAGGAAAAGAAAAAGACAGGTATCCGCTAACAAAACTCAATCTCTTGGAAGGGCACCTGTCTCTAAACAGTAGCTTATTTTATCCAGAGAGAAATATTTCTTCTGGATATTTATTTTATTAGGATGCCAACAATTCTACTTCATTGGCCATCTTTCTCATATTTATTAGAGCATATCTCATCCTACCTAGTGCTGTATTGATGCTCACTCTGGTAAGCTGTGATATCTCTTTGAAACTCATATCTGCATAGTGTCTCAAAATGACAACTTCTCTTTGCTCTGGAGGCAACTTATCTACCAATGATCTTACTTTGGTATGAAGCTGGCTCTTGATCATGGTCGTCTCCATGTTATCATTCTTTGTCTCTAACACATCGAATATGTCAAAAGTTTCAGTAGCTGAGACCTTTGTCCGTCTTTTTGATTTTCGGAAATTATCAACACACATATTGTATGAGATCCTCATAGCCCACTGCAGGAACTTTCCTTCATGGTTATATTTTCCTTTACGTAGAGTATCTATAATCTTGATAAATACATCCTGAAAGATGTCTTCGGAAAGGTCAGAATCCTTGGTAAATAGATATATAGACGTATATATCTTGTGCCGATGTCTGTTTAATAAAATTTCGAATGCCTTGTCATTCCCTTTAAGGTACTCTTGGATGAGCTCCTTGTCGTTAAGCTGCTGCACTTTCATAACTAACAATTAAAAGTTATCAATATGTAAAACTATTATTAGTGTAGAAGTACGTGGCTTATAGGCAATAACTATTTAGTGAGTAAAAACAATTAATCAAAGAAACAACAAATATGCTACAAATGCTAGGGCATGCACTGATTAACAACAACTTAACGAAAAATAAACTGATAACGTATGCATGATTGAGCAATTAAGCAGAAATATGACAACCTTCTGTCATTTCCATGCACCATGAGAATTGGTGGAGAATGATAAAGTACTTATTCATTGTTTATACTTTTGACGTTGTATGGCGAAAGTAACTAGTACAAAACCCGTGGACAACAAAACGATATTTATAAAAGGGGCCTCATCCAACAATCTCAAAAACATAGATGTAGAAATCCCTAAGGATAAACTGATCGTAGTCACTGGTTTGTCTGGCTCTGGCAAATCCTCGCTGGTAATGGATACCTTATATGCTGAAGGACAGAGGAGGTATGTAGAAAGCCTGTCTTCGTATGCAAGACAGTTTATGAGCAGAATGAAAAAGCCTGAGGTAGATTATATACATGGCTTATGTCCTGCTATAGCTATAGAGCAAAAAGTAACAACTGGAAATGCCCGCTCTACTGTGGGTAGTATGACAGAAATCTATGATTACCTCAGACTGCTATATGCTCGTATTGGGAAAACATATAGTCCCTTATCAGGTAAGATTGTAAAGAAGCATCAGGTATCAGATGTCATGGATGCCTTAGTCAAAGAGAAAGAAGATGCTAAAATTCAGCTATTTAGCCCCATTTCAACCAAATATGGAGATAGAACCATAGAGAAACAACTCAATATTCTACTGCAGAAAGGGTTCACCAGGATCAGTCGGGGCAAAGAACTAGAGCATATCGAAGACCTGTTGGAGAAAAATCCCAAATGGCTGCAGAAGAAAGTAGAAAAGCTTAAGCCATTAGAAATATTGGTTCTTATCGATAGATTTGTCAATAATAATGAAGAAGAGAACACCAAAAGAATAGCAGATTCTATCAGAACGGCATTCTATGAAGGTGATGGTGATATCATATTGGAGCTCATTGGCTCAAAAAAGAGACTCTCTTTCAATAATCGTTTCGAACTAGATGGTATTGTATTCTTAGAGCCATCACATCAGTTATTTAACTACAATAATCCTTATGGTGCTTGTAAGACTTGTGAAGGATATGGAAGAATAATTGGCATTGACCCATATAAGGTTATCCCTAATGAGAATCTATCTGTGTATGATGGCGCTGTTGCTTGTTGGAAAGGAGAGAAAACCAGTAAATGGAAGGATAGATTTATCCTGGAAGCCGATGAAAACAACTTCCCCATTCATAGACCTTACAAGGATCTGACGAAGAAACAAAAGAAATTATTGTGGGAAGGGAATGACTTAACTGAGGGTATAAGTGCATTTTTTAAGGAGCTAGAAAGACAAACATATAAGATTCAGAATAGGGTGATGATTGCCAGATTTAGAGGCCGAACAACCTGTCCAGACTGTGAAGGTGGCCGACTAAGAGATGAAGCAGACTATGTCAAGATATCTGATAGAGGCATCAAAGATTTGATCAATATTCCCATGGATGAGTTGGACGCATTTTTTTCCAAGCTAAAGCTAAGCAAGCATGATGCCACCATAGCAAAGAGGATACTCACAGAAGTGAGAACCAGACTAAAGACAATGTTGGATGTTGGCCTTTCTTATTTGACACTTGACAGGATATCATCTACTCTCAGTGGCGGAGAAACTCAGCGTATCAATCTGACAAGAACACTAAGTAGCAACCTCACTAATTCTCTATATATTCTGGATGAACCATCTATTGGACTACACCCTAAGGATACAGGCAATCTTGTATCTGTTCTTAAAGGGTTGAGAGATTTAAAAAACACAGTAGTTGTTGTAGAGCATGAGGAAGAGGTTATACAAGCCGCTGATCACATTGTAGACATAGGACCGAAGGCGGGCATCTTTGGTGGAGAATTGGTCTATGCAGGACCCTACAAAGCCTTCCTTAAGAAAAAGAAAGGAAGTCTTACACGTGATTATATCACTGGGGATAAAACTGTCGCTGTACCTAAAAGAAGGCGACCTGCAACTAATAAAATAATACTCAAAGGTGCTCGACAACATAATCTAAAAGATGTAACGGTAACCTTTCCACTCAATTGCTTGACGGTGGTCACGGGGGTGTCAGGATCTGGCAAGACCACATTGGTAAAACAAATCCTACACCCCGCTATCAAAAAAGCACTTGGAGAACCCGTCTCCCAAGCACCTGGTTTGTTCAAAGATCTGACTGGCGACCTAAAGATGATTACCAAAATTGAGATGATTAATCAGAGTCCAATAGGTAAATCCAGCCGTTCTAACCCGGCAACCTATGTGAAGGCATATGATGCAATCAGGAATCTTTTTGCCAGTCAACAAGCTTCTAAAATTAAAGGATTCGCAGCCAAGCACTTTTCATTCAATGTGGAAGGAGGACGATGTGAGAAATGCAAAGGAGAGGGAGAAGAAACCGTGGAGATGCAGTTCTTAGCAGACGTCAAATTAATTTGTGAAGATTGCAGAGGGCGCCGATTTAAAAAAGATGTACTAGAGGTAGAGTATAAAGGAAAGAGCATATACGATGTACTTCAGTTGAGTGTAGAGGAAGCACTACAATTCTTCGAAGATAGAAAAGATATTCTCAACAAAATCAAACCTATGTATGATGTCGGGTTGGGATATGTGAAGTTGGGCCAGAGTTCGAATACGTTATCAGGAGGTGAAGCTCAAAGGGTGAAACTGGCTTCCTATTTGAGTAAAGAAAATACTAGTGAAAAGATACTTTTCATTTTTGATGAACCTACTACTGGATTGCATTTTCACGACATCAACAAATTGCTTGATGCCTTAAATGCGCTTGTAGAAAAAGGCCATACTGTTGTCGTAGTAGAACATAATATGGAAGTGATCAAAACCGCTGACTGGGTCATTGACCTCGGCCCCGACGGTGGCAAAGGTGGTGGAGAACTACTGTATGAAGGTCGTCCGGAAGGTCTCACCAAAATCAAAAAATCACACACAGGGAAGTATCTAAAAAGCAAACTCAAATCAAAGTAAGAAACAGGCGACGTGATTTTTCACGTTTGTATATAAACAGTTATTGGCTAATTAATTATCTTGTCGTAAATAACAATCATCATATCATGAAAAGAATAGACCATTATACTATCCTACTATTATCAGTCATCATTATACTTATGAGTTCTTGTATGCCAGAAAGATCAGAGATCTGGATAGAGAAAGATGGTGGAGGAAAAATGGAAATCACTATGGATATGGGAGAAATGGCGAGTATGGCAGGTTCCTTAATAGGAAGCTTGGATGAAGGAAATAGTGATGCAGGGCCTAAAGATATGTGGGCAAATGAGGAGAATATAGATACCGTGATGAATTTCTATGATATGATGCCAGACTCAATACGTCAAAAAATAGATAATCCTGAGGTACTTAGAAATATGCTAATGAGCTTGAATGTGTATAGCGAAAAAGAAGAAGCTAAGTTTAAACTGACAGCACATTATAAGGATGAGAAAGAAAGAACTGAGTTATTCCATGCTGTAACCCAAATGCAAGAGCAAAAATCTGGTGGTGTTATGGCAATGGCCGGCGATGACATGGATCTCAACTCATATTTTGGAGGGTGGGATGCTGATATCAAAAATGGGATAATCAAAATCAAAGGAACCTCTAAAGAAGACCTTAAAGATCCTGAAATGGAGGCGATGTTAAAAGAATTAGAGAATCCTGAAAAAGCAGAGGATCCAGAGTTTATCGAATTCATGAAAATGATGTTTGGTGGAAAATTAACAACAGTAGTGCATGCTCCCGGCAAAATTGAGTTTACTAATGACATGCATGCTATTATAACTGGCAACACTGTCACTTTCGAAGATGACATGATGCAAGTTCTTAAAGGAGAAGGTTTTGGAGATCGATTAATAAAGTTTAAGAACTAATAGATAGACTTTATCTCAATAGCATTACTGTTCCTGCAAAGGTCTCAATAGAGCGGTTGGGATGTTCTATCTCAATCAGATATGTGTAGATACCCTGCTCAGCTTTTCTGCCATTGATGCGCCCATCCCACACATGACTCTCACCGTTGTGGATATTAAAATTTTGAGTCATGTAGACTAATCCACCCCACCTATCGTAGATACGATAATGCAAGACATTAGCATTATATGATGGATGAGTTGCAATAAGGAAGGCATCATTCGATATTGACTCTTGATGTGAAATAACATTAGGAATATATATTGGACAATAAGGAATGGGCACCTCGACTGTACTACTCATTACACAGCCTAGTTCATCCATCACCTCAAGATTATATATACCTGGAAACAAATTATCAAAATCTATAGAATTACTGGTAGAATCTAGTATGACTGAAACCAGCTCGCCTACTCCCCCACTGACTTCTATCTCTACTCGACCATTATCTATATAGCACTGAGGTGTCATAACATTGACTCCAGTAATATTTATCCCAGGAGTGATATCAACTGACAACTCATACATTGTCTCACAGCCTATTCTATCAGTTAGGACGACCTGATAACTACCACCTGACAGTTCTCCAAATCTTCCGTCGTTATTGGATTGACCATTATCCAGACTATATCTAAGAGGCTGATGTTCACTTAGTCCAATCACCTCTATAGTACCAACTCCAGCTTCACAAGAATCTACAGTACTAGATGCCGTCTCTACAATTGGAGGAGAACTTGGTTCTATTATAGCACTAGTCATGGAAATACAACCAAACGAATCCTGCACATATATGTTATAATTGTCGGGAGCTAGATTTGCAAATCTATTTGCTATCTGAAAATCATCACCATCCAAGGAGTAAGTCGGACCATGTGTATCACCAGGATTAATGACTATGAAACCATTATCTTCACCACAACTAGTATCTTCCTTTTCAACACTTCCAATTTCTGGTTGAGCCAGCTCGACTACAAATGCAGGAATCTCAGTATCGCAGCCTTCTTCATCACGGATAACTATATCATACGAACCAGCAACTAAGTTCTCCCATAACACCTGATCCGAAAAAGGGCTCCCATTAAATGAAAAAGAAAATCCAGACGCATCCAAAATTTGTACTGAACCAAGAGCACTACAACTCTCAGGGACGATAATAGCCTCTAGCGGTGCAGCAGTATAGCAGAAACTAAATTGATCCATACCTAGTCCGAAACCTCCACCATCAGTTCTCATACCTCTATAAGTTATGGTTTTAATGACACCTTGACAACCTGGAAGATTAAATCCCCAACACTGTAGAGACCCATCTGGCCAACTGCTATTAGCTTCAATGACTTCTGACACAACAATATTATCATCTTCGTCCCTTGCTTCAATTTCAAATCTTTCGTTGCCATCCATATCCAAAATACAGCCAGAAAATGTGTCAATAGGAACATCAAAAGTGAGTATAATTGGAGGTGCAGTCCTTCCAAGCACCCCATCATCAGTCAAAAAGAAATCACCCACATCAACACCTGGTGCAGGATTATCATCTACACCACCAGACCCTAAAAAGGCTTCTCTGGGTGGACCAACTTGGGCTAAGACTGGATGCCCACCTCCTTCGAGAGAAAAGGTTACACCAAAAGTACTCCTATATTGATCCGATAGCACTACACCACTAGCTGGATCACTACCTGGAATCGTCTCGAAATCCAAAGTCAAACAGCCAAATGATACTTGCCCTTCAATAATGGAGATTGAAAAAAGAAATGAAAGTATGATAGTTAATACTCGCATAATTCGGAAGTTTAAACGAAAATATATATATCACATATATTATTAACCTATTAATCAAAATCTATCATGCAAACGTCTCGTTAGATTACAAAAAAAGACATACAAAAAAATTGAATGTCTTTTTTTCTTAATCAATACAGATAGACGACTTAGTTGAGATTAGTGGCAAAGCCAAGATTAAATTGTCTTTGATTTCCAAAACTATCACTATTGGTTCCAAAAAATCCATACTCTATAAAAAAAGCATTTTCTCCTCCCAATTTCAAACCACCTAATCCTCCAATAAAGTTGGCACTGGTATCTCCAATTCTTCTAAATGTATATCTTGGAGAGGCATAGATGGCAAACTTCTCAGCAGGATGCCAGGAAAAATAAGCTGGTACACTAAAATCAAACACACCTCCTCCTCCAGTACTATCTCCATCTACAGTAATCCTAAGTATACTGGCACCAACACTTATTGAGCCAGCAATTTCTGATTCATGATCACCTAAGAATTGATATTTTAAATCAAGTCCACTGGTACCTATAAGTGTAACATTGACACCGACGTCTAGTTTCTCAGTAATTCCATATCGTCCAAATATCTCTAATCCAAAGCCTCCTATGTTGGTTACATCTAAGCCTAGACTATCCTGAGAATCTGAGAAAAATTCTGCATTGGGAAATGAGATTCCACCACCAAAAGAAACTTCTCCTTCTGAAGTGGTACGTGCTGTTTGAAATGCCTTATTGGAAACACAACTCTGTGTACTAACGCCTATCATCGCTAACAGAATCACATAATACAATTGCCGATAATTAATTTTCATAATAAAAGTTATTTTGATTAAAAAAATGACCCCAGCATAGATTGAAATTAATCAATCGAAGCTTTGCTGATATATATATCAATACAATAAACTTAATGATTTAATTTAGTCTACTTATAAGAATAACCAATTTTGGTATTTATCATAAACAGAAATTCAATGTCAAATTTCTACCTTATTTCACTAGTCACCTTAGTCAGTGTCCTTTTTACCAATTGCAAACAGTCATCAAATGAGCTTGTAAAAATAGAGAGTGTACAAAAGACTAAAACTGACACTACAGATACCAATACGATCAAAATAGCTTTCGGCTCATGCAATGATGAAAACAAATCGCAAAATTATTGGAAGGACATACAACAAGAGTCCGCAGATCTCTGGATATGGTTAGGTGATAATATATATGCAGACACAGACAACATGTCTGAAATGAAAGCGCAATATGATAAACAAAATAGCCATTCAGAGTATATTGTTTTTAAAAACTCAACACCGATTAATGGCACTTGGGATGATCATGATTATGGAGAAAATGATGCTGGAAGAGAGTTTAGACAGAAAGATGCGAGCGCAAAATTATTTTTAGATTTCATTGATATACCTGATAGCGATACTAGAAGAAATAGAAAAGGCATCTATGGGCAATCTTCATTAAGAAAAGGAGACTTATCAGTTAATATCTTTTATCTAGACACAAGATACTTTAGAGATAAACTTAAAGGAAAAGGCGGTAAATATAAGGCAGAAAATAAAGGAACAGTTCTTGGAAAAGATCAATGGACTTGGTTGTCGGAGGCTATGCTAAAATCAAAGGCTGATATAAATATTATTGTGAGTAGCATACAAGTGATTCCTGAGCAACATGGATGGGAAAAATGGAATAATTTTCCAAGCGAGCGATCCAAGCTATTTGACCTAATAATATCATCGGGAATATCTAATCCAATCTTTATCAGTGGAGACAGACATCTTGCAGAAATTTCAACTATCAAATATAGAGATGTGACTCTATACGACATCACATCCAGTAGCCTCAATAGACCAATCAATGATAATAATCGTGTTGAAGAAAATAAATGGAGAGTAGAAAATACACACCTATTTACAGGGAGTAATTATGGTATACTCAAAATTTCAGAGAAGGAAAATAAACTAGATATTATGGCTGAGATAAAATCTTCGTTTGGTGAGAATGAAATTGTTGTTTCTATAGAATGAAATTAAGCCATCTGTAAAAACCTATATATTGATTGCATACTTTGCTCCGGAGTGAATGACTGAGCAATTAATTGTTTGTTATATCTAGCTATAGAATTGTCAGGTGCTTTTTGATCTGCGAAAGTCATAAGGGCCTGTGCAATACGTCCTGCCTCCCCGTGTGCTGCTATAATATTTCCTTTGTGGCCTTGAGCCAAATCAGACACATGACAAGGAGTAGGTCCTATGAATAATATTGGTATGCCTAAGCCCATTGCAGTATAAATCTTACATGGATGAGTCAAGCCAACGAGATTATTTCCTAAGATAACGACTTGAAAATCCGCTGCTGAAAGAGAAATATGTATATGTTCTCTTGGCTGGTATGGTAACATCAGAATATTTTCTAACCCATACTGCTTTTGAAATTCACGTACATCATTCTTTCTAATTCCTTCGCCAATAAATACAAATCGTATTCTATTATCTTCCTTAAGTAATCTTGCCACTTCCATAATCGTGTCCATAGGATGGGCTATAGAATGATTACCTGAATACATGATAACTATATCATTCTCTAATCCATGCGTCACTCTAAATGCGTTAGGTCCATCATCCTGTGGTTGTTGTACTGTTGCAGGCCATACTGGAATAACTTCTATCTTATCTTCATTTGTATAGGCTCCTATAAATGCCTTCATGTATACATCCAAAGCAATAATGCCATCTGAATTATTGTAGATATACTTACTCATCCTCGAAAGCAACTTGGCTATAAATGATCCTTTATTTAGATATCCAAGACGAAAAGACATCTCTGGCTGTAAATCCATTGCCCAATAATAAAAGCGCAATTTTTTCCACTTTGCTATATGCAACCCAATGTATGATAATAAAGGTGGATTGGTCAATCCAATCATCGCATCAAACTTATGTCGCCTTAAGAATAGAAGTTTAAAAAAAATAGCCAGATTAAAAGTGAGAATATCTATAATCCGCCCAAGCTTACTTCCTTTCCCAAATTTGGAATGTCTTATTCTATGGATGTTAATATTCTGAAGATTATCCAGCTGGGCATGTTCTCTATCTGTATGCTCATACTCGTGTCGGCTACAATATACAGTTACTTCACATCCTTTATTATCCAGATACTTGGTGAGATCAGTAACCATCTGTGCTACGGCAACTTCATCTGGCCAGTAAAGCTGGCTGAGCACAAGAATTTTTTTTGCCAAAATAGAATATTGCTTAGTTATAAGTACATGCTACTTTTTGTCAAGCTTCTAAAGCCTCTTCTGCCCATGCAAACCCATCCCGCATAACTTGGGCCATGGACGAATATTCCCATTGTCCATATCTTCCAAGTAGTTTTAGGCCTTTGGAATCATAGTAAGTCTTCAATTCTTCCACATACTTTTTACTTTCATTGGTAAAAACGACATAAGCAGGATTGACCACGACCATATTAATATCGATGATCTCACAATCATCAGGAAGAGCGCTGCTAGCTTTTACATCACTTACCGTCTTTGCAAATATTTCTTCTTTATTTTTTAATGGCCATTCACTAGGCTCTATGATTTCAGTCATCAGACCCCATCCATCTGCTGGTGCGGTGTCAGGGTCAAAGTTGTGCATATAGACCAATCTCGTAAAACTCAATTCTTCTTGTGGATAATATCTCCAATGTCCTCTATTCTCCGGTCTGGGTCCTTTGATACTTAGCATAACTGATATAACCCTGTTACATTTCAATAAGTCTTTTTTATCATGCAAATGTTCGGGTAGATTTATAGTCCTGTCTAAGAGTATAGGCAATGGAATTGTGCTTAAGCAATAATCACTAAAGTGAAAGTCTGATTCCTCTCCCTTATAAATTGACGTTATAATCCTACTATCAAGATCTATCTTTGTCACCTCGTGCTCTAGATTAAGATGCTTTAGTTTTTCTGCAAGCCTAACGGAAACAACTTCCATGCCTCTTACAGAAGATGACTTAGGAGGCCTTGGATACCAGCCATTAGAATTATACGATTTGAATTCCGTATGGTCCGATAATGAACCTCTGAGGACTTGTGTAAAATCTGGGTGATCTATATTCCACTGGAAACCTGAGGGCGCTAAGCTCTCTAAAGGGCGCTTCCACACTTTATTATTATAAGGCAACATAAAAAGCTCACAAAATGCCTCACCAAATGATCGGATGAGCATGTCTTTGAAGTTTTTAGGTTGAGATTTGTCATCAGTGAATGTTGCTAAAGCCAAATCTTTGAGCACTCTAATTATAGCTTCTGTATTGAGTCCTGAAAGGTGCATTTGGAGCGGATACCTGCAATTGCCTTCTTTAGTCTCTACCCATGCTTCTGGATATATAGGATGTAAATCTTCGCCAGCTAATTCTTTGATGCGTTCTTCTACAGGTGTCATTTGCTGAAAGTGCAGCAGATGTAGCACATGATCAAACCAGTATCCATTAAAGTTTTCAGCTTTAACCAATCCCCCTGGACGGTCAGTTTTCTCTAAGACTGTGGCATGATTTCCTAATACAGATGCTGCTGAGAGACCGGTAAGTCCAGCACCAAGAATAACAACTTTATTTTTTTTCACACGCTATACAGCTAGGACTTGATTATGCGCATGGTACTCAACCATACGAGACACAATATTCTGTATTGTTGGCCATTCTACCTCCTCTCCAATAAGTTCGTGTAACAATCCCAAATCTGGACGTCTATGTCTCACATCCTTCTTTTTTGGAAATACCTTATTGTAGGCTAAGTATTCTATATTACTATAAGAGTCAACCTCTTCTATTACAATCTTAGCCAACTCATTGATAGTCGTACATTGATCAGCGCCAATATTAATAATGTTCTTAGGATATTCCCAAGCTCTCTGAGTACTCATTAACCTATATAAGCAAGACGTAAATGTTTCTACACAAGTAAAGGAGCGACTCTGATCACCATCATCATATACGGTAACGGGACTGTCATTAAGTGCTTTCTTTATAAAATTGGGCACGACCATGCCATAGGCTGATGATTGTCCAGTGCCTACCACATTAAATGGCCTGATAATCATGACTTGTCTGCCCTTTTCCATGGCAAGTTTGCCTAAGTTTTCTAGCTCCCATTTTCCTACTGCATATCCATATACTCCACCATCATAACTAAGCGCATCTTCCAAGGTAACTGATTGATGCTCAGCAACTTCGGTAAGTGTCGTTTGCCCATAGACCGCAGAGCTAGAAAACAATACAATAGGAATATTAGCTGATGTAGAGAGCATGTTCTCTGTACCAGTCTTCGATATGATATAAGACTCATCTGGCTTATTATATACCAGCTCCATCCCAACAGTACTTGCAAGATGAATAATCAAGTCTTTGTTGAGTGCATGTTCTTGTACCAATTCCAGATCAAGGACACTTCCTTGAATGAATAATAAATTAGGGTGTTGTTGTGGAATATTTGACAGACTACCTGTAGACAGGTCGTCGAGGACAGTCACTTTGTGTCCTCTTTTAAGTAGAAATGGCACTATATGGCCACCTAGAAAACCACATCCTCCTGTAACTAGGACGCGTTGGTACGGTAATATTCCCTCTACTTCTCCAAGCATAAGCCGAGTTCGTTTTAGTTAAATTTCTTAATTGAGAAAGTACATACTTTCACTAAAAGGTTTTTTTTCCAATGCATAAAAAAATAAAACATTGCCTGATGGTATATCAACTATTATAACACTCGATAGGTGGTGAAAAAAGGTTGGTGAAGCAAATATTAAAAAAAAAGTAAATATATAAAAGATTGTCTACAAATTAATTGCTTCATAAAATTCCCAAAATGGAGTTGGGATTTGTTAAAGAACAATCTACTTTTGCTTAAAGATATATTGAATTCTAGAGAAATACTCCAAAAATTACCAAGGGATGTCAGCCCGTTACCATAATATTCAGCTAGGTGTTAGAAGAAGGCTTAAGAATTTAGCCTTCGGACATGCTTCAGCCCCCTTTTTCCAGGATATCTCTGGACTTATTCATGTTGGTGCGAATTATGGCCAAGAAGCCAAAGATTATAATAAGCTGGGAATCAATGTGTTATGGATAGAAGCCTTACCTGATGTACATCGGATTTTGTGCACAAAAATCAAAAATTACAGCAATCAAAGCGCCATTTCTGCTTTGATTACTGATATTGATGGGAAAGAATATGAATTCAATATTTCTAACAACAATGGACTGTCCTCGTCTATATTCCATCTTAAAGGTCACAAGGATATATGGCCTGGGGTATTCTATAATTCCAGCATTAAGCTCAAGAGCCATACCCTTAATTCCGTCATTCTTAATAATAATCTCAATCCAGCTGATTATCAAGCGTTGGTCCTGGATACTCAAGGTTCTGAGCTATTGGTGCTCAAAGGCTGTATTCCCCTCCTTCATAATCTAAAATACATCAAGACAGAGGTCGCAGATTTTGATGCCTATGATGGTGGTTGTCAATTTGAGGAACTCAATCAATTCATCACCTCATTTGGATTCATAGAAATTAGTAGAACAGAAATTGCTCGACGCAAGCAGGGAGGGAGTTACTACAACATTGAATATAAGAAAATCCAAGCTGGCGGAGGCGGAGAGGTATTTGATATAGATTAAGACTATTGTCTTGTTAATAAAGAGCAGATCATACAAGTGCTCTATTCTGCAGAAGAGTACCATCTCGCGATCACGTCTTTGGCGGGCTTTTTATGAGGTGTGAAATCAAGGTTGTTATCTCCAATTGGCCTTCTCCTTCCATAGTCACCTCTTAGCTGCCAGATATGTGCGCCAGCAAACCATTCCTTATGCCAGAGCATTTTAAAAAAAGCTTCGTAGCAATTTGCTTGCAATTTAGGTGCATATAAAGATGAATTTCGGTCTGTTTGCTCTACCCAGATCCATGGCTTCTCAGCCGTTCCTTCCATACTCTTATATCCTATCTCCGTAAATAGTAAGGGTTTTTTGTAGTGCTTAGCGATACCTTCCAATTCGGGAATATACTTTTTCCAGCCTTTGGACACATCGTCGAGTGAAGGGGACTGTTTCTTAGTTAGTGGAAAGTAGGCTTGGACACCTATATAGTCTAGCTCATCCCAAAACATCACTCTATCATACTCCTTATACCAATTAGCAGCATAAGTCAATTTGCCATTATATACTTCCCGCACTTCGGCAATAAGTTCTCTCCAATAGTCTGGCTTCTCTACACTCAATCTCGTCAACTCCATACCCACACAGTACATCTCAGCGCCTGCCTCTTCCGCCACTTTAGCATATCTCAGTATGAATTCCTTGTAAGTACGGCTCCATGATGCCCAATCTTCATTATTATCTGGATAAATATCAGAACGCCATTTATTCTTAGACGGCTCATGCATCCAAATATGAGGCTTCAAAAAGACCTTGTATCCCTGTTCTTTAAGATCTACAATGTTATTAATCCACATTGAGTCTCTTCTTTTCCTTTCTAATGCATCTCCTCTGTTATGATTCACAACTGGACTATTATAGTCTGGTTGATATCCCCAAGGCACTATGGTAATCCAATTTAAGTTGTACTCATCAAGAAATGTAAAGTCAGTCCTTCCTCTCATACCAAAGACATGCATGCCTTTCTGCTTTTCGGTTGTCGGAAAATTGAAAGTTGCCACCTTGTCATTGGTCATTTGACATCTGGAAAATTGCAATACCACAAATAGCACTAACACAAGGCCAATTCTACCTAATTTTGCATATCCCACATAATTGTCATTCATACCTAGATCATTTTCGATTGAGTTCGATGCTCAAAAATGAAAATATTATCACTCATTGTCCGAATTAAATTTCTGATATTTTACCCTCAGGCTCAAAATGACAATTTGATAAATCATCAATATTCTTTTTTGAGAGTACTTTATATATTAGGTGACTAGTTATATTTACCTCTACACTTTACCAAAGATGAACATAGACGAGATAATTCTGGATTACCAACAGGAGATTATTGACATGAAGACTTTTATACTGAACAGTCTCATTGCTGCCGTATTATCATGGATTCTAGCCAGATACTATAGACGATATGGCACCTCAGTAAGTAATCGTAACAAATTCTCAAACAATTTCATGCTATTGTCTCTCAGTACCATGCTCATCATCTATATCGTTAAGTCTAGCATAGCGTTATCTCTTGGTCTCGTCGGTGCCTTATCTATTGTCCGATTCAGAGCAGCCATTAAAGAGCCGGAAGAGCTCACTTTTTTATTTTTGGTGATCGGTATCGGATTAGGTATGGGTGCCAATCAACGACATGCGACTATAATAGCATTCATACTAATTCTAGCATTATTATATCTCCAATCGTTCTACCAAAGAAAAGGAAGTATGGCCAATCAACTAAATAACAATCAGATGATTGTCAATGTTTCTTCGTCATCATTGAATGAAGAAAAGATCAATGAAATTCTTATAGGCCAATTTGAGAATATCGAATTGAGAAGACTGAGTCATAATAAAGGTAAATTATTTATGACTTACCTTGTCGAAGCTCAAAAAGTAGCTCAAATATCAAATGTAAAATCAGGATTGCTTGCTCTTGACACAGAAGCAGAATTCTCATTTGTAGATAACAACAACATGGTTGGATGATCTTGAGGCGGTATATATACACGCTGATGTTATTAGGCCTCTTAACTGATATGTCTGGTCAGGCAGGACGATTAGAGAATGAATTCAAAATTAGTGTACCAGAAAGCGAGTCTCAAAATCTATGGAATTTCATAGAGTCTAATTTTGCAAACTCAAGTTACACTTTTGGGCCGAACAAGCTCACCGGGACTACTTCCATAGAAAAATTCATCGATACTTATTTCGATACGCCTGAATATCTATTTGTCAAAGAAGAAGTCAGTCTACGATACAGGAAAAGATTTAAGGACAATCAACTTCTTAAAGAGCTGATTCAGTACAAGGTACCTTACTCTGAAGATAAGGTAACCAGAACTGAAATGAAATTTCCCGTCTCCGATAAAAGAAAGTACAGTGATATAGTTACAAGGCACGTATTTCTCAAACATCTGAATAAATCAAATAGAAAAAAAATAACAGAACTTCTTGCTCACTACAGAACCAAGCCTGAAGCCTTGACTGAATCACTCAAACTTTACCAGACCAGACAACGGGTATACATAAGTGATAACACCCAAGAAAGCATAGCAACAATCACCTTAGACGAAGTAACAAATAGTGCCTTCCCATATCAAAAATTTATAGAGCTGGAGCTGGAACTCAACGAAATACGGTACACACACGCTAATGAAGAACAAAAGAAAATGATGGACAAACTCAATGCAGACATCAAAAGAAAAATATTAGGTGAGTTTCACAATCTGAGTATTGACCAACAATCTAAGTATAATAAAATGAGGAAAATTATAGATACGAGCAGCCTCACATTCATCTATAATAAACTGAGCTGGATCATCTTTGGTATTATTACTCTGATAGCGAGTTTTTTCTGGTTAAGAGAACAATTTTCAGTATGAGATTAGGAGAGAAAAATAAGAAACGGGAAAAGATGAAGACGATCCAATTATGGGTACTCTTAATCTTTTTAATATTGTTATATCCAGCCATAAACCTACTCAGTTCTCAAAATGCTGATAATAGCAATAATCATTCTGACTTTATACAGCAGGTTCCAATTCCTGATAGTTTTGATCAGACAACTATAGAAATAGATTTAAAAAAATCTGACTACGACAAACTGGTTCAAAAAAGGAAGGAGGCATTAGAAAGGGGCCTATTATTCTCTTCCAAAGCAGACTTGGTATCTGCAACCATCAGAATAGGTGAAAAATCTTATCCATGTAAAATCAGACTAAAAGGAGACTTGATGGATCATCTCAAAGGATTCAAGTGGTCATTTAGAATTATACTAGATGGTGATGAAGAATGGAGAGGCATGAATACATTTAGCATACACAATAGTAAGGCAAGATCTCATACTGCAGAATGGTTGATGCATAATATGTTTAGAGATGAAGGTATAGTTGTACCAGACTATGATTTTATCAAAGTAAAATTAAATGATAAGTACTTGGGTGTCTATGCCTACGAGCATCATTTTGAAAATCAACTTTTAGAAAGAAACAAGAAAAAGATAGGACCTATTCTAAAACATACAGATGATGCTTATTGGGAAAATGTCAACTCCAATTTGAAGAAGTTTCCATGGATAGAGGCCTCCAATATTACCTTATTCAATAAACAGTCCTTAGATGAAGACAGCTTTAGAGCGGCTTATGAATATGGGTACTCTAAGTTGAGTGCCTTTCTTGAAGAGCAAATAGCTGCCAAGGATCTATTTGACATAGATATCATGGCTAGATACTATGCACTGATGGATGTAACCCATGCTTGGCATGCGCAGGCATTTACAAATATTAGGTTCTACCTCAATCCAAATACGGGTAAATTAGAACCAGTTGGATATGATTGCTTCGGTGACTATCTGCACATCGTCACTAAAAATTGGGATGCCTTTGGAGAAGGTGTCAATAGCAAAGCCTCTAAGGAAGAAATGTATCAGAGAAATAACGTATACAGATACCTGATGTTTAAAGACTATGATTTCTTTGAAAAGTACATCTACTACCTTGATAAATATTCGACTAAGGAATATATCGATAACATCAGATCAAAATATAAGCTTGGCTTAGACAAGCGTATCGCTTTTATTAAAAAAGACCCAGATTACGAAAAATTTGAAGACAACTGGGATCAAATGATTATGAAAGCGGCATTTATTGGTGAAAAAATAAAGCCTAGACCTCATCTATCATTGAAGGCACTAAAAATTGATAACTCTAAATCACATATAGAATTGTCTAGTTACCATAATTTTCCATTGGTCATTTATGGGTTTGGTGATAAGGACAAAATGAAGGACACCCTAACTGACCCTCTGATTGTAGAAGCCTACAATAGCAAGTTACCTCCCATAAAGACAAAATATAAACACCATAGAAATATTAACTACATCTATTTCTCTACCTTAGGACTTAATGAGATTCATAAAATTAAATTGACCAACCTTAGTGCACCAAAAATCATAGATACTCAAAGCGTTGCCGCTTATAGTGACTACAATATTTGGCCATTTGTCACTAAAAATAAAAAGACAATATCTATCTCCCCTGGCAATCATATTATTCGCGAACCTTTGATTGTACCTGCGGGCCATACTTTAGAAATAGCAGCCAATTCAAAAATAAAATTTGAATCAAAAGGGCTCATTATTTCTTACGGTAAAATTAATGCCATAGGAAGTAGACAAGAACCCATCATATTCTATACCGATGGCCAACAAAACGCAGCCGGTATATTCATCTCAACCTCAGAAGAAAAATCTACATTTTACAACTGTAAGTTTATAAGATTAAGTGGCCTAGCACATAACGGCATATACAGCGGAGCGGCTTTGACCTTGCATGATACTGAGGCAGACCTGCGACACTGTATATTTCAAGATATCAATGCCAAAGAAGCACTGTCTCTGCACCATACCAAACTTGTATTAAGAAATTGTCAAATCATAAATTGCCAAGGTAAGGGCATAGACAGCAACCACAGTAATCTATCACTTATAGATTTAAAGATG
The DNA here is from genome assembly GCA_964567435.1 of uncultured Saprospiraceae bacterium. Taxonomy (GTDB): domain Bacteria; phylum Bacteroidota; class Bacteroidia; order Chitinophagales; family Saprospiraceae; genus RFSX01. The sequence continues at coordinate 41,202 of CAZMMQ010000024.1, forward strand.
ACAAAACTAGGTGATCATGGCATTCAAATGCGCTCAGGTCATATGACTGGAGAAAAAGTAGATGTCGAAGAGTCATTGCAAACTGGATTTCATATAACTGACAATGCTGAGGTTTATTTTTACAGTCTAGGTATAAGAGATTCTCACCAAGGCATATATGTCAACAAACATTCTAAAGTCAATATAGAGAACTTGTGGCTGACTGCCTTAGAACGCGGAATAGAATGCAGAGGTGTGGAAGACCCTATCACCCAACTGACGATAGGCAAATTACACAATAAAGAAATTGACAATTTATATCTTCTAAAACAAGGTATCAGCATTAAAGTTAATGGACAAACAGAATCAGGTTCTTGAGATACGAACGAAAATATAGAATCGCCTCGAGTAGTTACGATAATATCATCCATGAGCTCATGTCCAATCCTGTTGGATTTAGTGAAAGCTATCCTGACAGAAAGGTAAATAGCATTTATTATGATGATATTAATTATTCTGCATACAATGATAATTTATTGGGCATTAGTAATCGAATCAAGTACAGAGTCAGATGGTATGGACAGTCATTAGCTCACATCACAAATCCTGTCCTTGAAAAGAAAATTAAGGTTAACCAATTAGGAACTAAAGAATTCTCGAAACTTGATGACTTTCATCTTGAAGAGAGTATACCAGATTTAAATGTGATAAAGCGCAACTTGCCACAGGCATTAATCCCGTATATAATTGTTAGATACAAAAGGACCTATCTCGAATCATCAGATGGCCTAATCAGAGCGACAGTAGATCGACAACTAGAATATATCAATCTTATCCATGGCTCTCTCTCTGATCAACTATATCAGGACAACGAATATATTCTAGAAATCAAATATGATAAGGAACATGAAGACCTTGCTAATCAATGTCTGCAATGTATTCCCTATAGAGTGACAAAAAATTCGAAATATGTCTCTGGCATGAGTCGGTGCTATGGCTAACCTAAATGAGGCTATCTAGTGACATAGATAGTCTCTACCACTTTTTGATCTGAATCTAAATCCACTATCTCTAACAAATAAATTCCAGGAGGCACTTCTCCGATAGACAGGTATTCAGGAGTGATTTCGCGAAGTATAATTTGACCTATATTATCAATAATAGTTGCCATATAATTATCAGTTCCCTTGAGCTCTATCCTCATTGTCTCAGACGCAGGATTAGGGTATATCGTTAGTTCAATTAAATTGTCGATATCAATATTGGTGCTCAGATTACAATCATCTATTTCTTCTTCGTCTCCATTAAGAATCAAATCCTGACAAGACCATCCTTCTCTTATATCTCTAGCTTCAGATTCAAGCACTTCTAAGATGACGTTTTGAGCAGGGCTTAGATTGTCAATTAAATTTTGGTCTTCGTCAATATTATTTCTTAGGTCATAGAATTCTCTTTCGCCTAGATCATTAAGTATCAATTTATAATCTTGATTTCTGATAGCCCAAAATTCTATATTGTCATCTATATAGTCTGTATATATGTAGGATCGCTCTATTTGATTACGTCTATTGAGTGAGGGTCTCAAGCTATAACTATTATATATGCCCCCTTCTAAATCTTCTCCTACAACCTCGATGATGGTTGCATACAGATCATTTACTTGCACGAGGCCAATCTCTTGCTGTCCAGATCTTGTCACACCGCTACCGCTTAGAATCATAGGTACACGTACCCCACCTTCGTACAAAGTACCTTTAGCGTGCCCTCTTGGAAAACCAGCGGATACAGTTCTAGGTGAGCCATTATCTCCAACAATAATGATGAAGGTATTTTCTCTGGTTTCCTCATCCATACTATTGAGCAATCTGCCAATTTCATGATCAAGCGCCTCTATAGCAGCAAGAAACATTTGTCTATCGGTTATAGGCTCCTCACCTGTCAATAGATCAGATGGTGGTACATGCAATGGTAAATGAGGAGCAACGTGTGCTAGCCACAAAAACCAAGGCTGGTCTTGATCACCAATCCAATTGATAGCAGCGTCTGTCAAATGGCTGGTCACATAGTCATTGATAGTCACCTCCTCTCCATCTTGAAATTTGCTCCACCTAAAATAATTATTGACGCCACCACCAAGGATACCTTCAAAGTAATCTACCCCATGATCGCTTATATGCTCCACACTTTGCGGTGATGAAATATGCCACTTCCCTATGACCGCTGAGGCATATGCATTATCAGTCATTCGATCTACGTAAGAAAATATGGATTCATGCTGAAGGTCTAGATGGCCAGGCACCATTCTTACCCCATTCTTGACACCATACTTACCACTGATAATAGAAGATCGTGTAGGGGCACATTGCGGCGTTGCCCAAGCATTGATATAGGTAATGCCCTCAGCTCTTAAACTGTCTAATGTAGGCGTGATCGCTGGTGTGACACCAAGGTTATAACCATCGAGACCATCTATGCCAAGATCATCGGCAATGATGAGCAGTATGTTTGGTTGGTTTTGTGCATTGACTTTAAGAGGAAAATAAATAAGAAAACATAAAGAAACATATAAGCAGTACTTCAACTTATTCCATTTTTAGATATGTGAACTCGGTTTGCAAAACAACAAAGATATATAGACTTGTAATTATCAATTTGGTTTAATTTGAAATCCATATAAGATTGATGCTAAATAACATAGCCCAAACAGCTCTAAGAAAGTAATCTAGTAAAGATCACCATTCCTGAACCAGTTCGCTAAAGCCTCAGGCACTTACCCGCCAGCGAACTGCTCTTGTCAGAGGTTACAGGAGAATCTAGAGTCGCATAAAATATTATAGATGTTATTTTCATCGCATCGGCGATACGTGGCATATCTCGTAGGGAATATGTCATCTTCATTAAGTGTTGTCGATAGTGCTTTCCCTTTTACTACGGTTCAATTCCCACAAGAACAAGAGGTACAGCAGGGACTCCTCGACCTTGTCTTGCTAAATCGTATAAGGCTCCTTCATAATAACCTGGACCTGATGACATTTCTGCCTGCATTGATTTCATTGGGAGAATTTCAATACCCACATCAATTGTGTCCCCAACATAAAACGCTAGATGTTTCACAAAAAGATCATATGCTATAAAACTATATTTTCCAAACTGCACTTCTACAGCGACTCTGTTCTTTACAAAATCTGTTTGGTTGTATGAATAGATTGCAGACCTTCCCTCTTCTTCAATAAGTTGCTTCTGTTCGTCTGGAGGCAAATGCATTGTTCTGCCAATTAGTTTATAGTCATCAGTTACCCAGTAACTAGTCCTACTCTCGAACCAATCCAAGGCTTCAAAATCAGCCTTCATTTTCTTGTTTAAATCTATTGGACTGAAAAGCTTTTTGCCTTTCATTGTCTTTTCTTTACTGATTTTAGTTCGATACTTTTCGGCATCAATTGCTGTTATGATTCCTTCCATTTCTTCCCACATTTGTTTTTGATGGTACTGTATCCATTCAAATCCATTTAAGTGGGAATACATTGCTCCTATTTTCATCAATTAAAGAGTTTCGTGTTGAGTGATGAAAGAAAGTACATACCCGTTAGAATGCTTTTGTAGTTCTCTTCAATTTTTTTATTTGATTCTTCTGTGATTGCGGTCAACAAACCTGGCTCAATTTCCCTATAGTCTGCGTTGTCCATTATATTTTCAACGTGAACTCCTACTTCATCTAAGAAATTAAATACATCATTATTGAGCTCTGACGATGTCCACAATTCTTGGAGTTTTTCAGCTTTGTATTTCTTATACTTTGAGCCGATAGATCTAATTGATTTGTTGAATATTTTATTCTTAGTTGTATTAATTATAGGTGCAAGGGATTCTTTGATTTCTTTATCTAGTTTTACTTCTTTAATGTTTTTAGAATTTCCGTGGAAGAATTTGAACGACCAAGGTATGCCCTCTTCCTTAGGGTTGTTTGAAAGTTCAAATCTTACACCACTTCCATATCTCAAGTGAGGTACGGAGAATTTAAATTTTCTTTTAGCTGGATATTTACGTTTTGGAAGTCCAAGATTAGATTCCTTGCTTTTGTAAGGTGGTATTTCGTGGTAGTACTTTGAATCTTTAGGAGATTCAATTTTTGTTGCTGGAACTTCTAACATACTTTGAAATATGTAGTATGTTAAGATGGGTGGTACAGCATTTCCTATCATTTTGAATTTTGCATTCAATGTTCTTCCATAAAATTGGTATGTAATTGGGAATCCTTGGATAACACCTCGTTCTCTGACATTCAGTCTCCTATAACCTTTTTTTGCTTTAACTATGATACTCTCTCGTGAAACTCTGGTGCAAGTTGCTGTCACAGTTCTACTGGGTCTATTTAGTCTGTCGGGGAAAGACATATTGTTATAGATAGGATGATATGTCTTAGCGTCTCTGTTAATTCTTTCTTCTTGTGGAGTTAATGAAACTTCATTTTCCAATTCTGTTACTTCTGCTTTTGCTAGCTCGTAGCCATAATTAGGGTCTATTATTGTTTTTTTAGAAAGCGATTTTAGCACATCTCCAAAATACACTTGTTCGATCTCGCTCTTATATGATTGAAATAGTTCAACTGGAAAATTACCAGCTATCATTCTCTTTCGATTTTGTGGAACTCCGTAATCCGCGGAGTCGACAATTA
>CAZMMQ010000025.1:0-45842 GCA_964567435.1 uncultured Saprospiraceae bacterium
GTCCGCAAGGAGCACAGGGTCCACAAGGCGCACAAGGTCCAGCAGGAAATGATGGCGCACAAGGACCAGCAGGAAATGATGGCGCCCAAGGACCACAGGGTAATCCTGGTCCACAAGGAGATCAAGGCCCGCAAGGTCCAGCAGGAAATGATGGAGCAGTTGGTCCACAAGGAGCACAGGGTAATCCTGGAGCCCAAGGTCCACAAGGCGATCAAGGACCACAAGGCCAAGCAGGTAATGATGGTGCCCAAGGACCACAGGGTAATCCTGGTCCACAAGGAGATCAAGGCCCGCAAGGTCCAGCAGGAAATGATGGAGCAGTTGGTCCACAAGGAGCACAGGGTAATCCTGGAGCCCAAGGTCCACAAGGCGATCAAGGACCACAAGGCCAAGCAGGTAATGATGGTGCCCAAGGACCGCAAGGTAATCCTGGTCCTCAAGGAGCCCAAGGTAATCAAGGTGATCAAGGACCACAAGGCCCTCAGGGAGCTCAGGGCCCACAAGGCGCCCAAGGACCACAGGGTCCAGCAGGAAATGATGGATCAGTTGGTCCACAAGGACCACAAGGAGATCAAGGCCCACAAGGCCCAGCAGGAAATGATGGAATACAGGGTCCTGCGGGTTTAGCATGTTGGGACTTAAACGGCAACGGAATCGGTGATGGAGGAGAAGATAGTAACGGAGATGGTGTTGTGAATGCCGCAGATTGTGCAGGAGCTACAGGTGCCCAAGGAAATCAAGGTCCACAAGGTAATCCTGGTCCACAAGGGACACCAGGTGCACAAGGTGCAGCTGGACCACAAGGCCCTCAAGGACCACAAGGCCCACAGGGTCCACAAGGTGATCAAGGTATCGTAGGCCCTCAAGGACCTCAAGGTATTCAAGGACCTCAAGGTCAGACAGGAGCACCAGGAGCACCAGGAGCAACAGGTCCACAAGGCCCAGCAGGAAATGATGGAGCTGATGGAGCACAAGGCCCTCAAGGAAATCCAGGCCCACAAGGTCCAGCAGGAACAGATGGTTCTCAGGGACCACAAGGATCACAAGGTCCAGCAGGAAATGATGGAGCTGATGGAGCACAAGGTCCTCAAGGAGATCCTGGAGCACAAGGTCCAGCTGGAAATGATGGAGCGACAGGTCCACAAGGTCCTCAAGGAGATGCTGGTCCACAAGGTCCTGCTGGAGTTGATGGAGCACAAGGTCCACAAGGAAACGTTGGTCCACAAGGCCCAGCAGGAAATGATGGAGCTGATGGAGCACAAGGCCCTCAAGGTCCTCAGGGTCCTCAGGGTCCTCAGGGTCCACAAGGAGCGCAAGGAGATGCTGGTCCGCAAGGAGAGCAAGGTCCTCAGGGAGCACAAGGACCTCAAGGTCCACAGGGTCCACAAGGAGCGCAAGGTGATACTGGTCCGCAAGGTCCAGCTGGTAATGATGGTCCACAAGGACCACAAGGACCACAAGGTCCTCAAGGTCCACAAGGAGCCGAAGGCCCTCAAGGTGAGCAAGGCCCACAAGGTTCTACAGGTCCTCAGGGCCCAATGGGTCCACAAGGTCCACAAGGTCCAACTGGAGCACCTGGGGCACAAGGCCCTCAAGGAAATGATGGAGATCAAGGACCACAAGGTCCGCAAGGAGCAGCTGGTATTAACTGTTGGGATTTGAATGGAAATGGAGCAGCGGATTCTAATGAGGATATTAATAATGATGGACTAGTAAATAGTCTTGATTGTGCAGGAGCACAGGGTCCTGCAGGACAAGTTGGTCCTCAAGGTAATCCTGGTCCACAAGGTCCTCAAGGCCCACAAGGTGCAGATGGTGCACAGGGTGCACAGGGACCACAAGGAGCCCAAGGCCCACAAGGTCCTCAAGGACCACAAGGTCCACAAGGAGAAGCTGGAGCTGATGGTGCTACAGGTCCTCAAGGCGCACAAGGTCCACAAGGCCCACAAGGTCCTCAAGGACCACAAGGTCCACAAGGAGAAGCTGGAGCTGATGGAGCACAAGGTCCTCAGGGCGGACAAGGTCCACAAGGTCCACAAGGTCCACAAGGTCCACAAGGCCCACAAGGTCCACAAGGTGACCAAGGTTCAGAAGGTCCTCAAGGTCCCCAGGGGCCTCAAGGGCCTCAAGGGCCACAAGGGCCAGAAGGCGCCCAAGGTCCTCAAGGTAATCCTGGTCCAGTTGGACCTTCAGGAGCACCAGGTCAAACAGGTCCTCAAGGTTTAGCCGGTGCACCTTGTTGGGATGTCAACCAGAACGGATTTAATGATCCAAGTGAAGACACTAACAACGATGGATTTTTCAATGCAATAGATTGTCAAGGGGATGCAGGTCCTGCAGGTCCACAAGGTCCACAAGGTCCACAAGGTCCACAAGGTCCACAAGGTCCACAAGGAAATGATGGCCCTCAGGGAGCATCTGGACCTCAAGGTCCTCAAGGTCCTCAAGGCCCTCAAGGTCCACAGGGACCATCAGGTGGACAAGGAGATGCAGGTCCTCAAGGCCCTGAAGGAGCACAAGGTCCACAAGGTCCTCAAGGTCCTCAAGGTCCTCAAGGTCCTCAAGGAGCACAAGGTGAGCAAGGAGCTGATGGGCCACAAGGACCACAAGGTCAGCCAGGTGTTGCTGGTTCTCAAGGACCTACAGGTCCACAAGGACCAGCTGGTATACAGGGAGAAATTGGACCACAAGGTCCATCAGGAGCACAAGGTCAACAAGGTGCACAAGGACCACAAGGTATTCCTGGTCCACAAGGTGCTAATGGCGGTCTATTAATAAAGAAAGATTCTTTACAGATTCCAATGTTAACGAATGCTGCTGTGGGTGATACAGGTACGTTTAACACCACATGTTTTGGACAAGTTAATTGGGAGATAACAGGAATTGACTCTGCAAACTTACCTGCAGGTCAACTGGCTGGAATGAGAATAGAGTATACATTCCCTAATCTTGGTCTTCCAATTCAATGTGCATTTATGCAGTGCTTTAATAACTCTGGTGATGACAGAACATTCTCGATTTGTCAGGTTGGTCAAGCGACAAATACTGGTATTACAGTATACGTCAACAGAACAGATGAGATTCAAGACTGGAGTAATCCAAGTCAATTTTATTTGTCTTATTTCTTCGGAATGTAAGATGCAGTTATGATAAAAGAGGGAGGAGATAACTCTCCTCCCCTATTTTTAATCTTTTAAAGAAACTGTAAATGAAGAAATTGAAAAATATTGTATTGGTTTTGACATTAATCTGTTCATCATTTTATATGTCTTTAGCCCAATCAGGAGGTGCACTTATAACAGGGAATGCGTATATACCAAGTTTCTCTGAAATAGGAGTACACGATAATCTAGCTTTTAGATCAAACGGAGAGGGAACATATCCTGGTGTCATCATAACAAATAGAGATTCTCAGAATCCTGGAGCTGTTGCATTTGTCAATAACGCTTACTGGAGATTTGCGAATGATGCACAACATGTAGATGGTTTTGTATCAGTTTATAGTGATAAGCCTTTTACATTTCCAATTGGAAATTTTGGATATTATAAGCCCGTATCAATAAGTGGAGGTTATGGAACCAAAGCTGCATACTATTTTGACAACCCTTTAAAGTTAGCTTCTGTCAATGATTCAGTTACATTGAGAGCTTCATCAGCAGATGAGAAAGAAATGACTCTTCATATTTCCGATAAAGAATATTGGGATATACGTGGTGAAAACCAAACGGAGGTTACTTTTTACTGGGACTTTAATAGTGATATTGAAAGACTTACTGATGGAAACCTTTCTAACCTAGCAGTTGTAGGTTGGAATGGTTCTAGTTGGGAAGTTATATCTTCTTCTGTCGATGATTTCATGATTGATATCAATGTTTCATCTGGTGATAAGTCAAACTTAAAATCAGATTATCACATTGGTTCAATCACTACCGAAGCTTTAATTCCTAACGATTTTGAAGTATTTGCTTTTGCAGGACTTCATAGTGGGGAGTTTGAGAATGAGGTTGTTTTTGGTTCTGAAAGATTTTTAAATGAGAGAATAGAAATGACTGTTTTCCCTAATCCAACAATTAATCTTTCGGATATTAATATAGATTATAACATCTCACAAGTTCAATCAGATGCTTACTTGCATGTGTTTGATGAGTTAGGTGAAATTCTTTATAGCCAACAATTATTTGATTCTAAAGGAATCGTTAAGCTACCATATCAGGAGAATACTGCTGGATTGTACCACATTGGGATCGTTACTGATGCTGGTTCAAAAGTATTTAAGCCTGTAGTGGTGACATTTTAGATTAGATAACTTATAATCAAAATATAAATCCGAGCTGATCTTTTCAGCTTGGATTTTTTTATTTTTCTAAGTAAAATTCCTTCATATTTATGAACGATTTTTATCCAAATATCATTGAATTAATAAAATTAAACCTTATGAAAATGAATGTACTACAGTATATTGTTGTCCTTTTTCTAATCCTCCCTACTATAGGAAATGCACAAGAAGCAATATCTGAAGGTGTAATAACTATGGAACTGACTGATGTTGATTCTGAAGATCAGCAAATGGCTGCCCAATTAGAAATGATGAAAGGTACAGAAACTAATTATTACTTTAATAACGCTAAATACCTCACTACTTCTAATATGATGGGAGGGATGGTTAAGATGCAGAATCTATTCAGAGTTTCAGATGAACAATTGACTTTGTTGTTTGATGTAATGGGCCAAAAGATGATGGTGGAAAGTAGTAAGGAAGAACGTATGGAAATGGAAGCAGAGCAGAATGCAGCTTTAGAAGGTATAGAAGTTGTATATGACAAAGAAGATACAAAAGAGATTATGGGATACAAATGTCATAAAGCCATGATCGAAACAAATGAAGGTGAAATTCCAATGAAGTTAATAATGTATATCTCTCCAGAAGTAAAAGCATCAAATAAAATGATTCAAGGACTACAAGGGTTTGAAATAGATGGATTTCCTATGGAGTTAGTTATGGATATGGGAAAAATGTCTATGACGTATACGACAACAGAAATAAGTAGAGATTTGGATAATTCTATTTTTAACTTAGAGACGAGTGGTTATAAAAAGATGACTCTAGATGAGTTTCAAGAGCAGATGGGAGCTATGGGAGGTGGATTAGGATTCTAGTTCTTATCTATAAAGAATAAAAAAGCAGTAGTCAAATTTTTGATTGCTGCTTTTTATTTTAATAGAATTGCCATTCATCAAAGTACTTGAGAAAAATTTTAGCAAGATTCTCTGCATCTGAGATAGCCCTATGGGCAACACCTGTAAATTCAAATCCTTCCTTAACTACAATTTTTTTAAGATTTCCTTTAATGCTAGCACCTTTTAAATGGTCGTATTCACCTTTAAGATTAACATAATAATCTAACCAATCTTCTTCAAGCTTATGTAACCTACAATCGTCTAGGAATAGCTTTTTATCATTCTGCCCCCAAGAAATCACAAAAAAGTCTTCTCCTTTTGTGTCAATATCAGCCCAATCTTTAAATTCTTCTAAGACAGTATCAAATTGTCTAGCAGAATTAATTTGAGCTTGAGTTATGGATGTTAGTTTTTTACAAAATCCAGATAATATTGGATTCACAACAGGTTTTACAAAACTCTCAAATGAACTGAGGTATTCTCCGTATTCATTGATCTTGACTGCTCCAATCTCAATTATCTCATTGTAACCTTTTGGTGGTCTACCTAACCAACAAGTCGCTTCTAAATCGTATATAATGAAATTCACAACGTCGAAAATATTACAATTATATCTATATCTACCTATTAAGTTAGGTGCATTTCTGGCTTCCTCAATTCATAATGAATCATTTTGTTATGGTAGTAGTAAAGCAGCCTTAAATCATGTGTTGTAATATTATTGTTTTTATCAATTGTTAATACAGCATTCTTGTGATAAATGCCAATATGCTTTATTCCATCTTCAAGGCATTCATCTGCAGTTGTCTTGATTACATCTGATAGGTTGGCGCTACCTTTTGCCTCTAGGCCTTTCAATTGATTTTGATATGATTCAATAGTATTAATCATCGTATTTCGATGAATTTTGAGATCTGTGCCAGTTGAACTAAAGATTTCAAATTTATTATCTGACTTATGTCTTGACATAAGAATGTTAAATGCAGCGTATGCTACCAAATGGCTAGAAAGGACTTTGTTATCTTTCTTAAAGCTCTTAATAATTCTTTCCGCTAAGATTTTTGTGTATATAGATTCTCGTTGAGCATCGTAGGTTTGTTTTCCTTTAGTCATGAAATAAGAACTTAACTCTAACTCTCCACCTCTTTGATCATAACTTTGACCATGCTCATCTACCTTGTTACCTAGCACATCCATTGGATGACCAAGTGTTAAATATACTTCACTATCCTTTCTTCTCAATTTAGTAATGTAAGTCCATGCACTCTTTAATGCTGATTTCTTTCTTCTTACTTTGGTATATGATTCTTTACCTTCTAATCTCAGATTTTGCTCAATAAGTGAACCAGCTTCTATCACAAAGTGATATCCTAAAGTAAGTGGGACTATAAATATTTTTTGATTTAGGTCATTAACTAAGCAATGGCGTTGAGCATCGATTACCGAATTCAGAAGTCCCAATTTAAGTTTTTCCTCTATTGCACCACTTCGTGATCTTGTACCCCCTGGAAAAAAAATATGGTTAAGACCTTCTATCAAAGAAAGGCTCGCCATCCCTTTCAAAGTTTCTAAGTAAATTGGATTCTTTTTTCTTCTATCCACTCTATATGCTCCTAAACGGTTCATATAGTAGGCAAATAGTTCCATGTCATAGAGGTTTAGACCAGCACCGTAGGCAAAAGCTGGTATACTCATTACTCCATCTATAGCATAACCTATTAGAATAGAGTCTAAGTTAGTATAATGAGTAGGAACAATAACGACTGTACCTTTGGAGAAAAGTTTTCTCACGGATTCTAATTGTCCATCTACTTTTATCTTGTCAAGTAGCTCTTCTCTCCTACCCCAGATTCCTGAATGTTTTCTTCCCAATCCATTATTGAATAACCGCTTGAAGACGAATGTCAAAACTTTCCTTGCTAAGAGGAAAGTCTTAGGCACAAAATGTCCTATTATCTCTTCAGAATAACGATGGACAATTCTCCTGAGAATTTTTATTTGCTCCTTATCAGGATTATCAGCTTTTTTAGTTTGTTGGATTTCTTTGGCTATGGTGGACCAGTATTCATTTTCTCCACTCGGGTCTACCTTCCAAGGATTAAGTCTGACTCTCTTCTGTTCTAAATAAACAGTTTTATTGAGAATTTCAAGATGTGATATAGGTGAACTCAATATTTTGTCCAGCACAAAATCAATCAATCTTTCTATAAATGCATCCCTTCCTTCTGAAAATTTGCTGATAGGCCATTCTTTCAGTTCAGGAATTATGTGTTCATATTGTGTTTTTGAAGTACTCATGTACCCCGCAAAAGTCGTCAATTATTGTTGATTTCCTCAATAAAGGCTAGAATCTCTTCTCCTCCTTTTCTCTCATTGGCAGATGTAAGGAATTCCTGAGGTAACTCTTCCCAATGATCCAATAATTCGTTTCTAATATTCTGAATATTTTGATCTATTTGGTCTGCTTTGACTTTATCTATTTTAGTATATGCAATCACAAATGGTATGTTGTTAGTGCCTAGCCAGTTAATAAATTCTAAATCTATCTGCTGTAGACTATGGCGACTATCAACAAGTGCAAATACTGCATAAAGTGAAGCTCTTTTGATTAGAAAGTTATCAATCATTTTCTTCCATCGTCTCCTCATTACTTTAGAAATGCGTGCATATCCATACCCTGGTAGGTCTACTATATACCAACTCTCATTAATGAGATAGTAGTTGATTGTCTGGGTTTTTCCAGGAGTAGAAGAAATTCTCGCCACCTCTCTTCTACTAAGTATAGTATTAATCAGAGATGATTTGCCAACATTTGATCTGCCTATAAATGCATATTCAGGAAGATTCGTCTTTGGGCACTGAGACTCTTTTTCAAAGCTTCCTATAAATTCAACTGAGTGTATTTTCATTAAAAATTCCTTATATGAAAATATTATTCATAAATTATATGTTATAATATTTACTAAAATTAACCCAAAAAATAAGATGTCGATGTTCACAAAGAAAACGCTTTTCCTATTTTTCATTGGTTTAATATTTATAACCCAATTAAGTAGTCAAATCGGATTTAATGCCGGAATTAAAGGTGGGATTCACAGTTTTGAAGTGCCTTCTGCGCAAGGAATTCTCGTAGGAGACCAAACTATCAATTTTCTTGATTCACCGCTTGGATTTCAATTTGGACTATATGGTAGACTTGACTTGAGCTTGATTTCGATAGAAATGAGAGCAATGCTACATTCTACATCAGTTAATTATACTCTTAATGGCAGCAATGGATCGGTAATAGAAAATATTAGATCCGAATCATTCAATAGTCTAGATATCCCACTTTTGGTAGGATTTGAAGTATTATTCTTCGATTTGTTTGTAGGACCTGTGGCTCACCTAAATATTAATTCCACTTCTGAATTACTAGAATTTGATGGAGGAATCATATCTCAGTTTTCTACTGCAGAATATGGGTGGCGAGCAGGTTTTGGAACAGCTATTGATCGATTTAATCTGGCGTTAGAATATGAAGGCAATTTCTCAAGATTTGGTAATCACCTGAGTATAGGCGATAGGCAATTTGATTTTGGCAATTCACCTCGAAGATTACTAATCACCTTCGGAATTGAAATTATTTGAGTGAATGTATCTGATTGGAATGAAATTTGGCTACTGTTAAAATAGTGCATCTTACGTGCAACTGTTAAAACCATTAGAGCTTGAATATCATTCAAGCTCTTTTTTAATTCACATTTACCGTTTGGAATACTTCAGAATGCTCATATTCTCTGAAGTCTACCTGTGTTATACCTGATATACCTTGCTCTTGCATATACACCCCATATAGTAAGTCCATATTAGCCATAGTAGATTTGTTGTGGGTAATAATGATAAACTGAGAGGCATAGGAGAATTGGCGTATAAGTCTAGTGAATTTCTGAATATTAAGGTCATCAAGCGGTGCATCTACTTCATCAAATATGCAAAATGGCGCAGGCTTCAGGAGGTATAATGAGAATAAAAGTGCAGTCGCTGTTAATGTTTTTTCTCCACCGGAGAGCTGATTGAGGACTTTTGGCCTCTTTCCTTTTGGTTTAGCAATGATTTCTATGCCGGAATTAAGAGGGTCTTCCATGTCAAAGAGAACCAGATCACAATCGTCTTCTTCTGAAAATAAACTTCTAAATACTTCTTTGAAATTCTCTTTGACTTTCATGAATGCGGCTAAGAATTTCTCAGTGGCATCATTGTCAATTTCCTTAATAGTATCGAGCAGTGAGGCTTTAGCTTCTAAGATATCATTTTTTTGAGCCTCCATATTTTCCCATCGGACTAGAATTTCATCGTAAGCTTCTACTGCCATAGGATTAATTTCACCATAATTATCTAGTCTCTTCCTGACTTTATCATAGGTTCCTAACATTTCTTCAATGCTATTGATGCTTTCAAGAATTTCGTCTTTATTTATGGTTCTTATGTCAATGTTGAATTCGATTTTAAGTCTTTCCATAGAAGATCTTAGCTCGAACTCAATACCTGTTAATTCATCTTTAAGATTATTAATAGATAGTTGACTATCGTTTGATAGTTTGAAAAGCTTCTTAAGTGCGGTTTCTTTATCAGTAACTACTGATCTTTTAGAATAAAAGACCTTTTCGATTTCTCCTAACTCTTCTTGCTTAGAGTCTCTTATTTTATACTGCTCTACAAGACCTTGCTCAATGTTATGCAAATCCGTATCGGAATTAGTGGACTTGTGATTAAGATCTTTAATTTCTTCACTCGCCTTAAACGTTTTGGCCTTTAACTCTTCAAATTGACTCTTTTTGAACTCGATTTCTTTTGATAAGGTACTTTGCTCATTTTGGTGCTGTACCCATTCCAATTGAGATCTATTGAATTGACTACTTACTTCACCGAAATCTTTAGCTATATCTTCAATTTGTCCTGATTGTTCAGAAACAACTGACTGTCTATTTTCTATCTCTTTAAGGAGCAATTGTAAATTTTGTTCCTTCTTGATAATCTCACTCGCATTACCTTGTTTTCCACTAGTCAATTGTTCAGATTTTTGAAGGAGTGAAGTGATACTACCCTCAATATTCGACCCCATGGTACTTAGCTGAGCATGTTGAATTTCGATTTCACTCTTCTCTATTATTAAATCCTGAATATTATTTAAGAGTGCATCAATGGATGTGGTGTCTAATTCAGATTCTAATCTTGAAATTTCAGCTTCTAATTCGGCAGTTTCTTTTTCAAGTTGTTGTAGATCAGATTTTAAGTCTTTAATAGCTTGTTTGCGACCTATACGTTTTCCGTCAAATAGACCTACAGAACCACCAGCAATGATATGTCTACTTCTATTTGACTCTCCATCTTTAGACACATAAATAACATCTTCATTTGGAAAATCCTTTGCCATTACTTTTTCACTGTCTACTATAACCACATTAGCTAGAAGATGGTGTATGAGTGATTGATATGTCGAATCTGATGAGATAACACTGAGAGCTGGAATACCTAAATGGTCAAACAGAATGTGAGTATTTGGCAAACCTTCGAAGCTCTCCAGTATGAAAAAATTTGATTTTCCTTTCTGAGCTTGCTTAAGTAAGTTTATAGATTCTCTTGCTTCTTCTATTGTGTCAAGAATAAAATAGTCTAAGTAAGGATGTAAATAGTTTTCCAATGTGCTTCTATACTCGTCTTTGCACTGAATGATATCTGAAAGGATAGGTTTTTTTGTATTCCAAGATTGATATAAAAACTTTGAAGAATCTGGGAATCCTTCCATGTTATTAAGCATATCTTCAAGAAGATTTAGCTCATTGCTTTGCGCATCTATTTTTCGATGTGCTGATACTAGGGTTTCTTTTTTTGCAGAAATTTCCTCTAGTAATAATTTTGATCTTTCTTCTTTCTGTTGTTTTTCCTTCGTTAAACGGTCAAGATTTTCAGTGATACCATCTAGCGACTTGGTTGTATCTGTTAAAGTTGTATTTAAGTTTGAGTATTCAGATCGAAGTCTAGAAACATCAGATAGGATGTTTTGAATATTACTTTCAAAATTGTCTGACTGAGATTTTATCTCAATTATACTTTTTTCTAATTGGAAACGCTTTTCCTCTAGCTCTTTTAGCTCGTCTAAAAAAGATGAGTTTTCACCCTGAATGGCAAGTCTTCTTTGTTCTATTTCTTCAAACTTACTTTTCCAATTGTCATAATTGGACTTAAAATTGGAACTTTTGAGATCTAGAGTTTTTAATGCTTCTTCTTTAGAAATCAATTCATCATTGAGTAGCTTTTTGGTATCTTGAAACTCAACTTCATTTTTCTTAATCCTTTCCAGGTTTTGAAGTATAAATGATTTATTTTGTTTGCCTATAGCAAGATCACTCTCTAGTTTTCTAATTTCTTCTATCAAATTACCAAACCCCCTTTGCTGTTCGGTAAGCATCTTTTCATTATCCAGGCTGTCTTTTTTAATCTGCTCTATCTCGGCCTCAAGAGTATGTATATCTCTACTATGTCCCGTATGCACCTCCAGGAGTTTGTTCATTTTCTCTTTTAGGTCAGTTTCTTTACTGATAGATTCCTTCTGTGAGTGAACAGCTTTTTGAATACTCAGTTCTTTGTAAGTTTCCTTAAGCTCGTAGTATTTTTTTGTTCTTTTCGCTTGCTTTTCAAATTTCTTTAGATTGGCTTGCAATTCAAAAAGAATATCCTCAATTCTATCAAGATCTCCTTGGGTGTTCTTGAGCTTTAGAAGAGTCTCTCTCTTTCTGGTTTTGTATTTAGAAATCCCAGCTCCTTGCTCAAACATTTTTCGCCTTGCATTATCCTTGTCAGATAATATATCATCTACCATTCCAAGTTCAATGATAGCATAACTGTTTGAGCCAATTCCAGTATCTAAGAATAAGTCCCTAATGTCTTTGAGTCTACAAGGAACATCGTTGATTCTATATTCAGATTCATTTGTGTCATAGAGAATTCTTGAGACTTTTATGAAATCGTATTCAAGAGGAATTAGATTCTTTGAGTTTTCAAATGTCAATGAGACTTGGGCCATTCCCGCTTTCTTCTTACTCTTTGTTCCATTGAAAATGACATCAACCATTTTCTCTAGTCTTAGTTCTTTACTCTTTTGTTCTCCAAGTACCCATCTTATAGCATCGACTATATTTGATTTGCCAGATCCATTTGGACCAACTATACCTATGATTTCATCATTGAAATGGATAGTTGTTTCATTACCAAAACTCTTGAATCCTTTTATATGTAGACTTCTTAACTTCACAAGAGAACAAATATAGTTTTTTCATCTATATGAAGAATTTAGATATGTTATCTTGAGCCTTAGTTTTAAACATTAGTGGGCATAAGAAAAAGGTCTGTATCCTTTGAATATTATTTTTTAGAAATAACCTAGATAACTAAAGATTCAAATACCTATTTTTCAGAAGTTAATATATTAGATAATTTGTACATGTATTATTCTTAATCACTATTGATAGATTACTTATAGAATACATATTGTGGAAAAAATAACAGTTAGATGAAAAAGCAAAACCAGCATAGTAAAAATCCTCCGATAGCTAAGAAGGTGCCAATGGAACTAGAGAAACACGGCCACAGTAGGACTGATAATTATTTTTGGATGAAGTTGTCAGATGAACAGAAGAAAGCTCAAAAACTTGATGGCCAAACTCAAGATGTACTCGACTATCTACATGCTGAGAATGATTATACTAATGCAAAGACCAATCACCTAAATGGACTTAAAGAAAAGTTATATAAGGAAATGGTAGATCGTATAAAGCAAACTGATGAGTCTGTGCCTTATGTCAAGAATGGTTTTAGATACCAAACGAGGTTTGAAGAAGGAAAGGAGTATCCTATTTACGAAAGACAATCAATTACAAATAATAGTGAGACTCAGCTCTTGCTTAATGTCAATGAGTTAGCTAAGGACTTCGATTATTTCAATGTTAAAGGAATGTCTGTGAGTAGTGATAACTCCATATTGGCCTACGGAGAAGATACATTGTCAAGAAGGATATATACTATTAAGTTTAAGAATATAGGGACAGGAGAACTCTTGTCGGACACAATTGAGAATACCACAGGGTCACCAGTTTGGGCCAATGATAATAAAACTATTTTCTATACTCGAAAAGACCATACACTTCGGGCCTACAAAATATTCAAACATGTACTTGGTACTCCAACAACTGAAGATGTGGAAGTCTTTCATGAGACGGATGATACTTTCAATTGTTATGTATACAAGACTAAGTCGAAGAAATTTATTGTCATAGGGTCTTTTGCAACAGTCTCATCTGAATTCAGAGTATTAGATGCCAATACCCCAGACAATGAATTTAAAGTCTTTCAGAGGAGAAAAAGAAAACATGAGTATAGCATCACACATGTCAATGACACTTGGTATATAGTTACGAATGAAGGTGGAGCAAAAAACTTCAAAGTGATGAAAACTTCGGAGGATGCTACAGATCAGAAATATTGGACAGAGTTTATTGGACATCGAGACAATGCTCTTCTCTCTAGTATTGAAGTGTTCAACGATTTTCTTGTTATCAATGAAAGAGTTGAAGGCATTTCGAAAGTGAGAATAAGGAAATGGTCATCAGACAATGATAGCCATTATGTGGAATTTGGAGAAGATGCTTACATGGCAACTACCAGCCAAAACCCAGAACTCGATACATCTATCGTCAGAATATATTTCACTTCAATGACGACACCAGGGACTACTTATGACTATGATATGAATTCCAGAGCACTCACACTCTTGAAAAGACAAGAAGTTGTTGGTGATTTTAATTCTGAAATCTATAAATCTGAGAGATTAAATCTAGAAGTTAGGGATGGCGTTAAAGTTCCAGTGAGTCTTGTGTATCGAGATGACTTTATTAGAGATGGGAAAGCTCCATTATTATTATATGCGTATGGATCTTATGGAAGTAGTATGGACCCTTATTTTAGTTCAGTTCGAATTTCTTTGCTGGATAGAGGATTTGTATTTGCTATAGCACATATACGTGGGGGTCAGGAATTAGGGCGGCAGTGGTATGAGGATGGTAAGTTGCTTTCAAAGAAAAATACATTCAATGATTTTATTGATGTTGGAGAATCTCTCATCAACCTAAAGTATACCAATAATAGACAGCTATATGCCATGGGAGGAAGTGCAGGAGGACTACTAATGGGTGTTATTGTAAATATGCGACCTGATCTCTGGCACGGCGTCATCGCTGCCGTACCTTTTGTAGATGTAATAACCACAATGTTAGATGATAGTATACCTTTGACAACAGGAGAATATGACGAATGGGGAAATCCTAATGAGAAAGAATATTACGATTACATATTATCTTATTCGCCTTATGATCAAGTCAAGGAACAATCATACCCTCATATGTTAGTAACCACTGGATATCACGATAGTCAAGTTCAATATTGGGAGCCAGCAAAGTGGGTGGCCAAACTCAGAGATATGAAGACAGATGACAATTTACTTTTGCTACATACAGAAATGGAAGCTGGACATGGCGGGAAGTCAGGCAGATTCCAACGATATTATGAGATAGCCTTAGAATATGCATTTTTACTTGATCTAACTGGAAGAATTGATTAATTAGGACTATTGTCCAATACGTGGTATAGTCTGAGCAGCTTTTGTTCTTCATGCTTCCAGTCATAAAGATGTTTGTACTTTCTACAATTTGTCTTAAGTAATCTATAGGTATTGACTTCGGAAATTTGATCCAGGCCAACAATTAGAGCTTCTTTACTATATGAGTCTATCTTGATACCTACTGAGTGTGTAGAAAGGATATGATTGTACTCTGGATAGTTCATATTAATTGACGGCAGTTCTGCGTGTAGATAATCAAAGAACTTATTAGCTAAAGAGAGTTTGTAGTTCAAACTGTTGGCACTTAATATATTTAGTCCAATATCTGCCCTGGCCAATATTTTGAAAATTTGATTTGGCGGCACCAGCCCTAGGAATTCTACATTATCTAAGCCTTCAGCTTGCTTTCTAAGAATATCACTATGATCACCTTCACCCAAAATTAGAAGTGTATAATCCAGTCTCTCTTTCATAACTTCAATAGCAATCTCCAATCCCCTACCCTGATTGAGGACACCTAGGTAGGCGATGACTTTCTCAAACTTTTTTGGTCGTATTTCTAATATTGGCTTTGGTCCAATATTTCTAATTACTTCATATTTTGTTCCATATTTCGAAGAGTAATGTTGAGATAGGGACTTATTGACTGTATAGTTATATCTGATCTTCGGTAAGAAGAATTTAGCTATTGCTTTCCAAGTTCGCTTCTTTAATTTTCTTTCCGATAGTTCTGGTACTTCATAATAAATTTCATGTGCATCATGTACGATAATGTTTGTTCTTTTTGAGCCTCCAAGATATACCCCTGGTATTGTGTCCAGATCTACTGCGCATATTATTGATTGATTTGACTTTCTAACGACTGACCATATGCGCCAATTGTATTCTAAGTAGAAAAGAGGTCCTCTCTTAAATATGGTATCAATGATTATATGGGTGATGCCGGCAATAGACAAATTTGAATGCTTGTTCGATCTTGAAATCCATGAAATGATGAATTCATCTTTCACCAAAGTTTCGATAATGCGAATTAATCTTCTGTCCGTCTCGTGAAACGAAGTACTGCATATAATTATGTGTTTTTTAGTTGTATTCATTTTAGTTTGAGAATACTTCCTTTTCTGGAAATTTCAGACTCCTTAAGCATCTCTTGGAGTACTGATATTATTATTTCCCTATGACCTACTTCATAGCCTACTAAGACATCTTGAAGCTCAGTTGGGCCATCCTGAAGCTTTTGATATATTTTGTATCTAATTTGATTTTCATCCAGAGATTCCGTTTTTCGATGACAATTATCACATGAATTGCAATCAGTCTCTTTGAAGCCGAAGTATCTAGAGATGACAACCTGTCGGCAATGCTCAGTAGAGAGATATTCGAGAATGGAGTCTAGTGCATTCTGCATCCTCTGCTTTTTATTATTATACAAGCTGATATTTATAGGAAGCTGAGATGACCTATATCTATATTCCATAAAGGAGATTGTATGTCCTACAAAGTTTGGGCTATACTCTGCTATGTTTTTTTCATTTAACCAGAGCAGTGCTTTCTGTATTGATTGGATTGGTTCGTTTAATTTTTGAGATAATTGATTTTCATCAATAATTGTACTTGCTAGAAATAGACCTTCATAAGTTCTTAGAATTAATCTTATCAGGTGATTCATTTTGATCGACAAGTTGGGATTGGAAAGGAGTTGCTTAATAGGATCTTCGAAAACCCTCAGTCGAGAAGGATGTCTGATGGCATCTGACAGATAGATTATTTCAGATTGATGTAACAATTTCAAAGCATTGGCAACCTTATATTTTCCTTGTTTGTGTTTTGCACAAAATTCGTTGATGTAAAAGGGAAAAAATTCCGTATCGCACCTGCCAGTCGCAACATTCAGATCTTGACAGATTCTTTTGTAAATTTCTTTTAAATAATCTAGAGGGGGAACCGTTTCTTCTAGTTGTCTTTTAAGCCTTGTTACATCTCCGTTGTTATACAAAATAGTTGCTGAAGCTTTTCGTCCATCTCTTCCTCCCCTGCCAGCTTCCTGAACATAAGCTTCTAATGAGTGCGGTGGATTATAATGAATGACTTGCCTTACATCTGACTTGTCTATGCCCATCCCAAATGCCTTAGTAGCTACTATTAACTTAATCTCATTTTTATTCCAAGCATCTATACAGTCATCTCGTTCTTTCTTTTTCATCCCTCCGTGGAAAGCCCGGCATTGGATGTTGCCGTTCTGAAAATATCTTTGAATCTCAATGGCACTTTTCCTAGTATTTGAATAGACAATTTGACTTCCGCTTTTATGTCTAATAAGTCTGTTCAACATTTCTTTTTTTGATTCTGTGTACAAGATGTTGTACTCAAGATTTTGTCTAACTGGTGAGGTGACGAAAATATCTGGATTATGGAGTTTTAGGTTTGTGAGAATATCTTCTTTAACTAAGGGAGTAGCTGTTGCAGTCAGTGCGATTACGGGCACTGAAGGAATCATCGGTTTTATATCTGCTATTTGTCTATACTCTGGCCGGAAGTCATGCCCCCATTCTGAGATGCAGTGTGCTTCGTCTACGGCTATAAGCGCAATTTTCATTTTTTTAAGTCGTCCAAGAAAGAGCTTGCTTTTCAATCTTTCTGGTGAAACGAAAAGGAATTTAATAGTCTTATCGTAGACTGCATTATCAAGTATGATATCCTGTTGTGATTTAGTTTGACCAGAGTAGAGACCTACAGCTTTGATGTTCTTTCTTCTTAATCCTTCAATTTGGTCTTTCATTAGAGCTATCAGAGGCGAAATCACTAGGGTTAAGCCATCCATACAGAGACCTGGAATCTGATAACATATAGATTTTCCACCTCCAGTAGGTAAAATGACAAGACAATCTTTTTGGTCCAAGACAGATTTGATGATTTTGTCTTGATTCAATCGGAATTTGTCAAAACCCCAAAATGCTTTCAGTATTTCTAATGCCTTGCTAGTCAATGTGTTAAGTCTAGAAAAATCTAGTTGTTATATATAAAAAAAATGATTTATGTAATTTAGAATACTGATAATATCAACAGTTAGGTTAAGAGACTGTTATATATGTCGTAATTGAAATGGAAAAGCTACAATTTCGATTAATAATATCGTCATATCTTGTCGACTTTTTTGGGATACTTTAGATAATAAAATAAGTAAATAAATATTTAAGCATGAAAATTACTTTTATAATGAGCCTCTGTGTGGCTTTATCTCTCGGAGTTATAGCTCAAGAAGAAGGATGGCATCATGGCCCAGCTGATAAAGATGGTTCAGTTGGTATCAATACTGAGGCGATGTATAAGCAACTGCAAGGAAGACAATCAAATACAGTTGTGGTCGCAGTTATCGATTCAGGAATGGACATTGAGCACGAAGACTTAAAAGATAATGTTTGGGTCAATGTAGATGAGATTCCTGATAATGGAAAAGATGATGATGGTAATGGGTATATTGATGATGTCTACGGATGGAATTTCATTGGTGGTGCAAATGGAAATGTCGGTCCAGATACTTACGAGGTTACAAGATTATATGGAAAGTATAAGTACAAGTATGATGGAGCAATAAGGTCTAATCTGTCAAAAAAGGAAAAAGTAGAATATGATCTCTACATCAAGTGTAAAGAAGAAGTTGAAAGCAAGTTGGAAAGGGCTGAAAATGGATATAATAGATACACACAGTCTAAAGCGAATGTAGATTCTGGCTTAGATGCCATTGCCGCTGCATTGGATACAAATGATGTTACCTTAGCAAATTTGGAAGCTATAACACCGGATGGTGAGGCGATGACAATAGGTAAGAACATTCTATTAGAGCAATTAGCAAATGGTCTTACAGTGGAAAGTATACCTGCACTAAAGGACCAAATATTTCAAGAATTAGATGGTGGGATCGAGTACTTTGAAGGACAGTCTAAATATGCTTATAATCCAAATTTCAATACAAGAGAAATAGTTGGCGATAACTATGACGACCAGAATGAAAAGTATTATGGAAATAATGACGTGGAAGGACCTGATGCATTACATGGTACTCATGTGGCTGGCATTATAGGTGCTGTTAGAGATAATTCTATTGGGATGAATGGGGTTGCTGATAATGTAAAGTTGATGTCAATAAGAACTGTACCAGATGGTGATGAAAGAGATAAAGATGTAGCTAATGCGATAAGATATGCTGTGGACAATGGTGCTAGTATCATTAATATGAGTTTTGGAAAAGGATTTTCATGGTATGAGAAAGTGGTAGAAGACGCGTTAAAGTATGCTGAAAAAAATGATGTTTTGATGGTTCATGCAGCTGGTAATAGTAGTCAGAATAATGATACCACAGATAATTTCCCGAATGATACGTATAAAGGTAAAGGCTTCTTGTTTTTTAAAGGGAAGACTAAGTACTACAAGAATTGGGTTGAAGTTGGAGCTTTAAATTTCCAAAATGGTGAGGACTTATCAGCTCCTTTTTCTAACTATGGAAAGGAAAATGTAGATTTATTTGCACCGGGGATGGCTATATATGCGACTATACCTGATGACCAATACAGACCTCTACAAGGTACTAGTATGGCTTCACCAGTTGTTGCAGGTATAGCAGCGGTTATCAGATCTTACTATCCTGGATTAACTGCAGTACAGGTAAAGCAAATTTTAATGAGTTCTTCAACTAAGCTCAATCATTTAGTAAAGGTGCCAGGCATGAATGGAACGACCAAGTCTTTTAGCCAACTGAGTGTATCTGGAGGTACTGTAAATGCTGAAATGGCCATCAAGATGGCAGCTCAAACACCTGGGAAGAAAAAGATTAAAAATACAATTAAACCTAAAGCATAGGTTCTCTGATAAAAGGAATAAAAAAGAGGAAGCTTACAGAGCTTCCTCTTTTTTTTAGAATATTCATGTAAAATTTACATTGCACAATCTCAGTAGAAATAACTCTTTTAAGAACTACTAATTTCCTTCCGAATCATTCTCCTCTCTAGGCCAGACATTATCACTAAGCTCAACATCAGCTAATCTACCTGAAGGGTCTATCTCAATTTTAAGAATATTCTCTGCTAGAATATTCTCACTAATTATATAAGATGGATGTGTCCAGGGCCAGTCTTCTAGTACCTTACCATCAAAGATGTCATCACTTTTTTCTCCTCTCATCATCCTAAGCGGAATATTATAATTTAATTCAGAGCCATTCTTCAAGCTGATGACTATATCTATAGGCATTGGATGATTCCCAGTCTTTTTTAGTTCTATAGAGGTAATACCATCGACTTCTGTGATGTCTCCAACTCCGTAATCAATAGTATGTGTTGTATTAACCCAATACTCCTTAAACCAATCTAATTCTAATTGTGATACTTTTTCCGCAACTCTTATGAAATCATTGATATTAGGATGTTTAAATGCCCACTCATCATAATATCTAAGCAAGGTTTTGTCCAAGGAATTCTTACCTATAATGTATTCTAGTTGTTCCAAAAACACCTGTCCTTTGGTATACGATCCTATACTGTAGGCGGTATTGGAAACAAAGTGATCAGCGTGAGTAGATAATGGTTCTTCTGATCCTGATTTCGCAAATCTTGTATATCCTCGTACTGATTGGTAATGTGGATTATCTGATGGTTCACCTTCAACAATACCTGCCTTTCTCAAATGATTCATTACAGCAGAGGATCCCCATGAAGTAAAACCTTCATCCATCCAAGCATATAGGGCTTCATTGGTGCCAAGAACCATTTGGTACCAGCTATGCATCCATTCGTGTACACTGACTCCTACTAAGCTTGGAAAGCTTCTTTCGCCAGTAATTAAGGTTGCCATTGGATATTCCATACCGCCGTCACCTCCCTGAATAAATGCATATACCGGATAAGGATATTTGCCAAAATGCTTATTCATATATTGCTCTGCAACATCCATTGCCTCATGTAGCTTGAGCCAATTGTCTCTGGTTTTGTCGTTGTCTTGGTAGAAATAGTGAAGTGTTGTCCCCGCTGAGGTTTTTTTAGAAAAATGAGTGTAATCAGGGTCTGCTCCCCAAGCAAAATCATGCACATTCTCAGCTATAAATCTCCAGGTCAATTGCTTTTTCTTTAAGAGGCCTTTTCTCTTTGTGTTTTTCTCAGAATATCCATGACCCATATCTTCCATGTTTTGGAGAACCCCAGTAGCTCCTACAGTATATTTTCTGTCTATTTTTATTGTCACATCGAAATCCCCCCATATACCATAGAACTCCCTTCCTACATAGGGGTTTGAATGCCATCCTTGATAATCATACTCACATAGTTTTGGATACCATTGCGACATCGAATAGCTAATACCTTCTTTACTATCTCGACCACTACGTCTTATTTGTAATGGGATCTGAGCTGTCCATTCCATTTCAAGTTCAGTCTTCTTTCCAGGATAAATTGGTTTAGCTAAGGTCACTTCTAATATAGTTCCTTGTGTATAGAATTTAGTTTCCTTACCGTCTTGCTTGAGGCCTTTAACCTTTTGATATCCTATCTCATTGGGCTTAAGTTGGGAAATCCTGTCTCCTACTCTTCTGTCAGGATCAGAGATAGTCAAAGATCGAATGTCCATCATACTATTTGGTTGGAAGGCATTGAAATATAGATGATAGAAGACTTTGTGCAAAGTGTCAGGAGAATTATTCCAGTATTTGATCTTTTGCTTTCCTACATAAGTATGATTCTTGACATCCATGTCAATCTCCATTCTGTACTCAGCTCTTTGCTGCCACCTATCGGGCTGACCTATTAAGACCCCTGTCAAAAGGCAAAAAAGCCCAATAAAAATATGTTTGCTCATAATTATTTAATTCTCAATTATTTACCAAGTGCTTAGACAAATGTTTGTCCAACTGACTATCTTCATTTGGCTTTGTGATAGGATCTAGAAGTTTTTTAAAGGTAGTCCATTGATACCTATACCTTAATATCAACAAAAATAGAATTGCCATTACATAAAATGCAAGGGTCATGAGATATGGATTTAGATTATGTGTGACAAGAAGACTATCCGTCGTAATGGCTGCGCCATCATATCCAACGAAAACTGCACCTGTAAAATTGGTAGCCGCATGTGTGCCAAGTGCCAATTCTAATCCATCATCCATAATTGTTATTACGCCTAATAATAAACCAGCGCTTATGTAATAGGTCATCATGATACCTGTTCCAAAATTTTCTATCTCTGGATTGCTTCCATGCACCAACGCAAAAAGTAATGAGGTAACAACCAATGGCACCCATTTGTAACTTCTAACTCCGAAGGAACTAGGTTCTGCGCTTTTTACATAGTTAACGCCAAGCTTGCATATTCCAAGAAATATAAATACTAAGAATAGATTGCTAACCAGACCTAATGTAGCTGCTAGATTTTCGTTGTCAACTGAAGCTACTATGTTACCTCGCCATACTGAGCTTAACTTGGCAATACCTAATGTAAACAAAAGAGACAAAGTGACAATTATGACATTTCTCCAACGGGCAGTTCCTATACCTTGCATCAAATACCCTCTGAAGAACAATTCTTCGAAGCTTGTCTGAATTGGCAATACAAACAGACAGATTAACACCAAGGGTATAAATGTTGCTGGATTATAGTTCCAAGAAAACTGGTCAGGTGTTAATATATAGCTGAATGCCTCTACAGTCAATGATAATGCTAGCCATAGAAAAAAAGCAAAAAATACTCTTTTGTATCTTATTCTAGTCGAAGCGGTACTCAGGGTTTTGAATTCTCTTCGATGAAAAGGTGAAAATGTAAAATAAAATACCGTGATCGCAGCAACGAAGAATAGAAGCAACAGTGTCAATCCTAAATTGGTGTTAATTCCAAATTGTTCAAAATTCTGGGTGAATGTGCTTAGATCCGGACTACCTAATTCTGAATTCTGGTCTTGTAACTTAAGACGTGCAAGTTCTAATGGTATACCCCCGATGTTATACCCTATAAACACCAAAAGAGCTACAACAAGGTACCTCCACCAGTCATTTTTACCTTTAAAAGCCTGCTTAAAGTACATTCAGATTTATTTGAAGCGCATATATACTATAAAACAAGTAAAAAGTTTGGATTGAAGAAGAAATTGGATCAATCCACACGACAGTTAGCAAGCTTAACTTTTACAAAAATTACTCATCTTTGTGCAAAATAATCAGATGAAGCGTAAAGACATGTTTTTGGCTCTGACTTGTATTATCATAGGTTTTGCTTATAGATTGATACCAGGTCATCCATCTAATATCACACCTGTAGCAGCTATGGCTTTGATAGGGGGAATGTATATCTCAAGAAGTCTCTTGGCTTTCGTTGCGCCCATTTTGGCGCTTTACTTGGGGGATTTAGTATTGAACAATACGGTTCTAAGGTCATTTTATCCAGATCACAGTGGACTTGTGTTATGGAGCGATTATATGACGTTCAATATAGTGGCTATGATTGTCACTGTAGTTCTTGGCATTGTCCTAAGTAAATCAAATGCATTAGGAAAGATAATAGGAGGAGGGTTAATGTCATCATTGGCCTTCTTTGTAATTACCAATTTTGGCTCTTGGCTAACAACGATAATTTATCCTAAAACTATAACTGGCTTAATGGCTTGTTTTACTGCTGGGATTCCATTTTTTCAAAACACATTGATGGGTAACTTTCTATTTTTAACCTTATTCGTTACTGCTATTGAAATGGCTAAGAAGTACGTCCTAAAAGGAGACTTAGCTAGCGTATAATATTAGGACTTTTCTTCAGGGTATTCTATTCTCACATGATAAATGCTCCGAAGTAATGACCTGAATACGTTCTTACATTCTTCTAATTCCATAAATGAAAGTGAGGATTCAGTAAGTTGGCCTAGTTTAACCTTATGCTCAGTGATGCCATCTATCAACTTATCGATGTCTTCACCAGTAGGGTTTTTTAGACTCTTTGAAGCAGCTTCTATTGAGTCAGCAAGCATAAGTATTGTCTGTTCTTTACTCGTTGGTTTCGGACCTGGATATATAAATAATGATTCATCAAACTCCCTACCAGGCTCATCATTTTTCTGTTTTCTATAAAAATATTCTACTCGAGTAGTACCATGATGCGTCTTGATAAAATCTATCAAGAGCTTGGGTAATCTTGCCTTTTTAGCTCTTTCGATTCCATCAGTAACATGGCCTATAATTATCTCAGCACTCTCAAAATTTGTCAGAGACTCGTGATTGTTCTTTCCTTGACTGTTTTCAATAAAATACTCTGGTTTATTGAGCTTACCGATGTCATGGTAAAGCGCCGCAGTTTTGACCAGAAGACCATTGCATCCAATCTTATCAGCTGCAGCTTCACTCAAATGAGCGACTTGAAGAGAATGCTGTAAGGTGCCTGGAGCCTTGAGTGACAGTTCTTTTAGAAGAGGCTTATTCATGTCACAAAGTTCAGCAAGAGTGATACTGGACGTAAAACCAAAAATCTTCTCAGCTATAGGAATGAATGGATAAGCCAACAAAAGCAGCAAGCAATTAAAAGCTAACCATCCAAATACTGGATATTCGTTAGATACTAATGATCCACTATTTATCAAGGCCAATCCTAAATATCCGACCATATAGGTGCCCATTATAACGAGAATCCACATAAAGAACTTATTCCAGTAACGTGTCTCAGATATTATAAGCACTGTTACAATCCCTGCTAGAATCTGTAAAAAGGTGAACTCGTAGCCTAATTCACTTAAGAAACTGCAAATGAGAACCACAACGATATGTATAAAAAGAGCCAATCGGCCACCATAAAAGTTGAATACAATAATTGGGACCAAACAGAAGGGAATCAGATATGGACTGATAGAAGGATTTTTGTTAACCAAAAAGACTAAAAAACTAAAGAGGACTGGCCATATGACCAAGAAAAGCACTCCTGATATACTTGAAGTAATTTGAGGGAAATACTTCATAGAATAGAACAGCAGTGCTCCTATAATCAGCGCGGTCAATAAAAAATACCCTAGAAAATAGATAAACCTTGAAGTTATTGGACCTGACTTAGCTTTTTTCTTTGATAGATATGATTCTATAATCTGATAAGTCTTCTCGTCGATTCTCTGATTTTGTCTTACAATAACATCACCTGGATTGTAATTGACTTGGATGTTACGAAGTGGATTAAGTGAATCTCCTTCAATGCCAAGACTGATGTTTTTCTGAAAACTAGATTCAGCGATCAGGTCAGAATGCGTCCAAACACCATTCATTGAATGTGTGAGATTCTCTTCGTTATGAGCAGGAAAAAACAAACTTATTAGTGTAACAGACAAAATAGCTACTAGCAGTTTCGGCAGATCTGCCATTCTAAAACTTGTTTGACCTGATTGGTCCTTCATCTTGTTATAGTTGAAATCACACCAAAGGTAAGAATAAACTTAGGTATTGAAATAAACTGTAATATGTACAATTTCTCTAAGAGAAATTATTTGGGATTCCATTTAACTTCATCTATGCCGTCTTTCATAGAAATATAACGACTGAAGACAAAAAAGTAATCCGATAATCTGTTAAGTATAATAATGACAGCTTCTGGTATCTCTTTATGATTATGTAAAGTAACAGCTCTTCTTTCAGCTCTACGACAGATAGTTCTGCATACATGTGCAATACTTATCCTTTCATTACCTCCTGGCATGATAAAAGACTTCAGAGGTAATAGTTGCTTTGTCATTTCGTCCATTGCTGATTCTAGGTCTAAGACCAACTGTTTGTCAAGTTGAGGTAGATATTTATCAGCTGTGTTATCAGATGAAAGATGACTTCCTATGTCGAAAAGTACGGATTGGATGCGCTTGAGCAATGTTGTATCTAAGCTCTCGCATTTAGAAATCAGGAGACCTATAAAAGAATTGAGTTCGTCTACAGTGCCGTAGGCTTCAATCTGAGCATCTGCTTTACTCACTACTAGTCCTCCAAATAGTGATGTCTTTCCTTTATCTCCTTTCTTAGTATAGATTTTCAAGACCTATAAGTTTGATACAAACTTAATGTTTATTGTAGTGATGGTCTGGGTCAGATGCTTTGATAATATTTTTGTTTCGACTATCTGATTCTAAGATCCCATCTCTCAATCTGATAATTCTATGGGCATGTTCAGCAATATCTGGCTCATGAGTGACTAAGATGATAGTATTGCCATTATCATGAATGCGTTCTAGTATCGCCATAATCTCAATAGACGTTTTAGTGTCAAGATTTCCTGTTGGTTCATCTGCTAGAATTATAGCAGGGTCATTGACTAAGGCTCTGGCTATGGCGACTCTTTGGCGTTGACCTCCTGAAAGTTCATTTGGTTTATGGTCTATTCGGTCACCCAAACCAACTTTGATGAGTACTTCTTCCGCCTTTTCTAACCTCTTTCTCTTGCTTTGGCCGGAATAAACTAGTGGAAGTGCTACATTTTCTAATGCAGATAGTCTTGGAAGTAGATTAAAAGTTTGAAATACAAAGCCTATTTGCTTGTTTCGGATGGTGGCTAGCTCACTATCATCCATATCGCTTACTTTCATATCCTTAAGGAAATAGTCTCCAGAAGTTGGTGTATCCAGAAGTCCCAGTAAATTCATCAGCGTTGACTTGCCAGAACCTGAAGGTCCCATCAGCGCTACATACTCATTTCGATCTATATCTATGTCTACGCCATTGAGCGCATGTACCTTTTCAGTACCCATGACATAGGTTTTCTTAATGTGTCGTGTAGATATGATTGATTCTGTCATGATTCCTTGTTTATAACCTTAGGTACTGAGAAGTATGGAGCGGATTTTTTCTTTGCATTTTGGAGGGCTTCACCTTGTGTAAGCTCATTCTTTACAGTATCGGCTCTAAGTGAGTGTTTGCTTTTCTCATTGGGATTGACCAATGGTTCTACCTCATCAGTATTAACATCTTGCAATATGTCTATCATGACGATTAATTCTTCCAAATCTTTAGATAGACCCTTTTTTTCTTGTTCACTTAATTTGAGCAAAGCCAGTGCTTCTAATTTTGATATTGTACTCTTGTCTGTAGCCACGTAGGAAATTTATCTATGTAAATATGCATCATTATGATTATATCATTCTCAAATATAGATGTGTTCCTCTCTATCTCCGTCTAATTGCCTAATTTCGCCAACCAACAGATGAGTGACGTAAAACATATAGCAATTGCCGGAAATATAGGTGCTGGAAAAACAACACTTTGCGAGATGTTGGGAAAGCAATTTGGCTGGGAGGTGCATTATGAAGATACTAATGATAACCCCTACCTGAGCGATTTTTACAATGATATGCAGAGATGGTCGTTCAATCTGCAAATCTACTTCCTCAATAGCCGGTATATGCAGATTATTGATATCCAAAAAGGTGACAAGACTGTTATCCAGGATAGGACGATCTATGAGGATGCTTACATATTTGCTCCAAATTTGCATGAGATGGGATTGATGTCCAAGAGAGATTATGATAACTATTCGACGTTATTTAAAACCATGACATCTCAAATCAATCCACCAGATTTACTGATATATTTGAAAGCTAGTATTCCAACACTAGTAGGCCACATCCATAATCGTGGGCGAGAGTATGAAGGATCCATTAGTCTAGATTACTTAAAAAGGCTCAACCAGAAATATAATGAATGGATTGATTCTTATAAGAATGGCAAGTTGCTTATCATAGATGCAGACAAAACTGACTTTTTCCATAATCCTGAAGACTTTGGTCAAATCGTACAACAAGTAAATAGTCAGTTATTTGGACTTTTTTAAATGTCGTATATCCAATTAAAAGAATTCTTAGACTCAAAGACAGTGACTTTAGTTGCTGTATCTAAGACTAAACCCATTTCTCGGATTCAGGAGCTCTATGATAAAGGCCAACGTGACTTTGGAGAGAATCGTGTTCAGGAGCTAGTAGATAAACATCAGGCTTTGCCAGATGACATAGAGTGGCATATGATAGGCACCCTGCAAAAGAACAAGGTAAAATATATTGCTCCATTCGTTTCAATGGTTCATTCTGTAGATAACCTAGCCTTGGCAGAAATTATAGACAAGATGGCCAAGAAAAATAACAGGATTATTGACATCCTTATTCAGATTAAAATTGCCGCAGAAGAATCCAAACACGGTTATGACTGGTTTGAGTTAAAAGAAGAATTGGCACAGCTTAGATCATTACAATCCATACGTATTAGGGGTTTAATGGGGATGGGTACATTCACTTCTGATGAAAAAATAACCAGATCAGAATTTCAATTTTTAAAAGATTGCTTTGGAAGTATCAAAGAAGACCTTATCCCCGCTGACACCTTTGATACTTTATCTATGGGCATGTCAGGCGATTACCTACTAGCTGTAGAAGAAGGTAGTACTATGGTCCGAATTGGTAGTCTTCTATTTGGATCCAGATACTAAAACTTAAATTTTTACCAATTTCTCTACCAGTATCCCTTCTTTAGTCTCTAACCTGAAAGTGTAAATTCCATTTGGATAGTCTGATACATCAAGTATCTCCACAGGTTGAATTTTACTTATCATCAGTTGACCAGACATATCGAACACAGATAATTTTTGGAATTGGTTCACATCAGTAGTATACTTAATGTTGACTGTATTAGAGCTAGGGTTAGGATAAATTGCTAAGCCTAACCTTGCATCACCTACATCTTCTGTAGAAGTTCTCATCGATTGAATATCAGTATTGTATAAAGCGATGCCCCCTCTTTCGTTGCCAATAGCCATTTCGAGATAACCATCATTATCAATATCTGCTGTAGAAAGTGTTGTGTTCCAACCTTCATTTATATTTCCAACGATAGAGTCAAGTAGTTCAAACTGGGTACCTAAATCATCTTGATTGACAAGGTATCTTTTGATATTACCAGGAGAAGATCCTAATAATAAGTGTAAGTCATCACCTACCATTATGGTATGCGGCGCACTATTATTCCTATCAAAATTAGAATTAGTTATAGATGTTCTAATCCTTCCTAAAGCTGGGTTATTGGGCAGACTATTTAGGTCAGGGTTAAAGTTAGGATTTCCTAATTCACCAATGTTTTCATAGTAGGCAATACTGCCAAAGTAGACATCATCTGGGTCAGCATTATTGATATTTACGGTTCGTTCGCCTATTAGGATATCGGCAAGTCCGTCTCCATTGATATCTGCAATCTCAGGCTTACCTCTTGGCCCAATATTTATATCCATGTAGTTGATCCTAAGTTGAAAGTTGAACGGTTGATTAGGACCTGCAATATTTTCATACAGGTATAGATTTCCATCCATTAATCCAATAAGCAAATCCATGTCACCATCCCCATCTATATCACCAATGGTAGGATGAGGATTAGAAGATGTGGTGGTAAGCTCATTGAAATCTAGATAATTTTCATCTACCAAAGTGAATTCAGGATTGGTTGCTGTCCCAGTATTTCTATACAGTACGAGAAACATACCTTCTATTGGAGTGGAGTTGCCAAAGTAACCATTGGTAGCCACCAACATATCTAAGAGGCCATCTGCGTTTTCGTCAAGAAAAAGAGGCTCAGATAAGGACCCAAAATCAATTGTTTCTTCGGTCAGAAATCTATTGCTTCTAAAATTAAATAGCTCATCCGCATTGCCTGTATTCCTATAGTAAAGTACGTTTTCAAAATTTTGAGAAAGCCCCGTTGAGTTTGGACTAACTAGCATATCCTTTAATCCATCCCCGTCCACATCCAGATTAAAACTACCTAGAAAAAAAGGTATATCTACTTCCAAGTCATATGACGGAAAGTTGCCTTCCCAGTCAGTCATATAATTATCTTGAGCGGTGCCTCCATTTTCTGCATATACCAAGCGTCCACTACTCAAATCTCCAAGTACTAAATCGATGTCTCCATCTAACCCATTATCAAAACCCATAATAGTAGAACCAGCATGGACACCTCCCCCACCTCTTAGATCATCGTCAGTGTCGTTGAGCCTGCTGGCACACTCATCTGGATCGTTACTAAGAGATAAAGATCCTGATACTCCTGATTCCATAAATTTTCCAAAACAAAAATCTTCAACAACAAACCTCATACTATCTTGAGGCAGGCCTTCTTCTTCTTGTAGGTTTTTATAGTAGACTATAAAAGAACCTGAAAGATCAAAACTCAATAAATCTAAATCCCCATCCATGTCTACATCTATAATGTCCGGAATATCTGTAAATGGTACAGAAGTGGTAAACCATTGTGATCCAGCAGAGTAAAACAAAAATTGGAAATCATTAGCGTCTGCGAAAGGACTGCCCATTCGTCTTGTCCTATATTTTAGTGCTCCATTATCTAAGTACCCTTCATATAATTGAGCGCTACTAAGTTGGGCAAAAGTAGGTGCTACAAATAAATCAGGAATATTATCCCGGTTAAAATCCCTGCTTAGTGCCCAATTAATTAGTGAATCTGGGAATGAATGCTGAAACTGTCGATCAAATGTATAAGCTTCTGACAAGCCACTTCCTTCATATGTAAAGACCATAGGAACGCCTCCTATCCTATCGAATGCGAAAATATCCATAATACCATCTTGATTAAAGTCACCATTAGAAAACTGTGGCGCATTGAATCCTCCTGTAAATGGATACTTCAATGATTGGTTATTATGTATAATCGAACATTCGAATGGCGTAAAATCTTGCCCAAAAACAAGGATCGGCAAGAAAACAATTAAAATGAAGTTGAGCTTAAATGGATTCATCTACTCTAATTTTTTTAGTGATCTAAGGTAAATTGAAAAAGGCTTTACTAAACATATTAAAGTTTTATTAATATATTACTTTTATGCAAGTACTTGTCAAATATCTTTCTTATTTAGAAATGTTATGTTTCATACTCAAGTTTGAAGCGACATTTGCCCAAGAATGGAGTTCATGGCATAAGAATTGACTAAGAACAAGTAACGAATTGTACCAAATACTGACCTAATTTATCCAATAAGAGAAAATATTGGGTGATATTCGAAATTTTAATCAGTTCTTAACTGTTTTTACTTTCGGGAAAGAGTCAATAAATCAAAGACTTACGCTATGGCAAACGAAATCACACTACAGCACGAGCAGCTGACGTTAGAACGTGAACACAAACGTAAAAGCACTAAGATTACAATCGCCGTGCATGTCGTTCTAATACTTCTGGCTTTTATTTATAAATGTGATTATGAAAAGACGACAGATAAGGCATATTCTGTTGCAATCAACTTTGAAGAGATTATTCCTCCTAAGCCAGAAAAATTAGAAGATTTCTCAGAAAGCTCAAATAGCAATAAGGCATCAGCAGATGAAGGCGCACCTAGAAAGGATGCTGACAAGCCAGAGCCTATAGACCAGGTTCAGCAGACACCATTAGAAACAACTAAACCTGAAATAAAAACGCCTAAGCCTACGCCAACACCACCAACACCTACAGATCCTATAATATCTGAAACCGTTGACCCAGACGAAACTGATATTGTGGCAGTGGAAGAGGCCATTGAAGTAGAGGAAGTAGAACCTGAACCAGTACCAGACCCAGCTCCTGCACCTGACCCAATACCTGACCCAGAGCCTGCACCTCCAGCTGCAGAACCATCTGTTAGTGACAGGATTGGAAGCATCCTTGATAAGTTTAAGAAAGGTGGCAGTGCAAGTAATGAAAAGCCTGATGGAGATCCATCAAATTCTGGAGGAACAGACGGTACTGGAGAAGGACAATCAGGAAGTGGACCTGGAGCAAGTGAAGGCAATGATGGAGATGAAGGACGAGGCACAGGTGGCGCTGGTACTGGAACTTATGACGGATCGGGAAGAGGTGTATTTGGTAGAAAAGTCATCCACAGGAATTTCAAGGATATATTATCAGTTGGCTTTGAGAATCAAGAAGGAAAGAAAATTGTTGCTAAAATTTGTATCGACAGAGCAGGACATGTTGTATTCGCTGAAATGCTTGAGTTTGAAACAACTGCCATCATACCTGCAGGAAAACAAAAGAAGGTCCTTCAAGGATTCTATGGCTACAGATACGAGAGAGATTTGTCAGCTCCAGAAGAGCAATGTGGTAAATTGACCTTTGTCATTGAGAATATCAACGCTTTCGGACAATAGTCTGATTTTAAATAAAATGTAAAAGGTTTGCTTTGAGAGAAGCAAGCCTTTTTTCTTTCAGGCCAAACTCTATTTGTAGTTTTCTATTTTAGCGGTCTGAATAATTTACATAGTTGGAAGCATTCACATTATTAGAAGTTAATCAATATGTCAAGAGGGTTCTTGCTCTTAATTTTGAAGATGCTTTTTGGGTAGAATGTGAAGTCAATCAAGTCTCTCATTCAAAGGGTAATGTCTATTTAGAACTAATTCAAAAAGCTGAAGACTCCAATGAGATAGTAGCGAAAAATTCTGCTCAGATTTGGTATCGCCAACATAATTTCATTAGAAAAAAATTGGGGAAACTGGCCAGTGCTATAATAACGGCAGGCGTAAAGGTAAAAGTTAAGGTCAACCTTAATTATAGTGAGAGATATGGCCTCAGTCTTATTGTCGAGGATATCGATCCTGCCTATACTTTTGGCCAGTTTGAGATGGATAGGCAAAAAACGATAGAACAGCTCAAAGCTAAAGATCTGCTAGATAGAAATTCGATGATAGAACTGCCCACAGTCATTCAAAAGATTGCAGTCATCTCTTCTAGTACAGCTGCAGGTTTTCAGGACTTTATGGAAGAACTAACGAATAATACTTATGGATATGCATTTGATGTCGTACTGTATAATTCTGCTATGCAAGGTCAGAAAACGGAAGCTGAAGTCACAGCCTCTTTAAAAGAAGCCAATGCAGAGGGATATGATATACTTGTGATTGTTCGCGGAGGAGGATCAAAACTTGACTTGTCTGCTTTTGATAATTACAATATTGCTTTTGAAATAGCTATGTCCAAAATGCCCGTCATCACCGGTATTGGACATGATATAGATCAAACAGTATCAGATTTAGTTGCACATACTATCCTCAAAACACCAACAGCTGTGGCGGATTGGATAGTAAATCACAATATGGAGTTTGAGTCAAAGTTAATTTATATAGAGGATCAAATATTGACCTTAGTAAGAGAGCGAATGTCCTACTATGCTGAACATCTACAAATTTTGGAAGAGCGACTGAAGCAGTTGCCTGCCAGCACAATCAACTTGCATGAGCAACTCCTCACAAATCTGGAATCAATTATACATAATCAGTCGGGAGCTAGACTCTTACAGACTGGAATGCGCTTAGAATCTATAGAAAGAGAATTAGCTTTGTTAGACCCTTCTAAGGTATTAGATAGAGGATATGCCATTATAAGAGATAAGGGGCGCATCATTCCAGATGCTGTCACTTTCAGCCAATCACCTGATACCTTGGAAATTCAATTTAGAGATGGGAATATAAATGTGACCAAAGTAAAATCAAATGCCTAAAAAGAGTTTTGACAAAGCCTTTTCAGAGTTACAGACAATTCTGGAAGATATTCAAGGAGATAGCGTGAGTATAGACAAGTTGAGCGATAAGATTAAGAAAGCCAAATCACTTATATCACATTGCAAGGAGAGGTTACGAGAAATAGAATCAGAGATAAAAGATAATTCTGAGTGATTCAGAAGTTAATAATCCCATTTCATCTATTTATATCTAACTTATATTAGATTTCAATGTATTTTAATAGAATAATGCATCTAACTATGACTCTTAGAAATTTCTCAGTTTTGATAATATTGCTTCATGCAATTGGACTTAAAGCTCAAGTAACATATGCAGAGCATATAGCTCCTCTCATATATGAAAATTGTGGAAATTGTCACAGACCAGGTGAGATTGGTCCTTTCTCATTAACCAATTATGAAGAAGTATCTAATCAAGCACAAACAATCAAGTATGTTACTGAGATTAGATATATGCCCCCTTGGCAGCCAGATCCAGATTTCTCCAGTTTTATTGGAGAATCATTTTTGACACAGGAAGAAATAGATTTAATTGGAGAGTGGGTAGACGCTGGAATGCCAAGAGGAGATATTACTTTAGAACCAGATTTCCCTGATTATCCTGAAGGGTCATTATTAGGAGAACCAGATTTGGTTCTCAATATGGAAGAAGCACATTTGCATAGAGGTGATAACAGTGATTCTTACTACTACTTTGTACTACCTACTGGATTAACAGAAGATAGAATTGTAAAAGCTGTAGAATTCAGACCCGGTAATCCTAAAATTGTACATCATGCACTCATCTTCGAAGACTTAAATGGAGTTGCTGCTGCAACAGACGCCACCACTCCTGAATATGGATTTCCATCATTTGGAGGGTTTAACGGTGATGACAATGATTTGACCTTCTTAGAGAGCAAGCAGTTTCAGCCCTATGCTCCTGGACAGAATATAGAGAGATATCCAGATGGTTTGGGACAAGTCATGAAAGCAGGGGCGGACTTGGCGGTTCAGATTCATTATGCCCCTAGCCCAGTAGATGAAATAGATCAGAGTTCTATCAATATCTTCTTTGCAGATGATGATGAAGAGGTTACAAGATTTGTGCAACAAGACATCTTTCTTCCATTTCAGCTTCCTGGTGGATTTTTCGGCTTTATTATGCCGCCTAACCAAGTCAGTACTTTTGTTGGGTCATGGAGAATTGATCAAGATTTGAGTCTCTTAGGCATATTTCCACACTCTCATCTCTTAGGCAAAGAATGGGAAGTTTGGCTTGAACATAGAGATGGTTCTATTTCCAATCTTATAAAAATTCCTGATTGGGATTTTAATTGGCAGTCACAATACACATTTGACAGATATATCAAAGCTGAGGCTGGTTCTACAATCTTTGCAAGAGCCGTGTATGATAATACTGTAGATAATCCATATAATCCAAATAATCCTCCTAGAACTGTCTTTTGGGGTGACAGGACTCAGGATGAAATGTACTACATGCCTTTCTTATTTGTGCCTTATGAAGATGGTGATGAAGACATTGTATTTAACGATAGTACAGTGAGTTCAGAGGATATTGCTAATCTGGAACAAGGAGTTAATGTAAGGATTTCACCTAATCCTGTATCCGACAGAGCCTTGGCAACTTTTACCCTTCAAAGAGGTACAAGTCTACAGATCGGCATCTATAATTTCAATGGGCAATTGGTAAGACAACTCAGACACGGAGAATTCTACAATACAGGTAAATCAAGTGTTGATTTTAAGACAAACCGACTTGATGCAGGTATTTATTTCTTGAGAATCGAAGGTGAAGGCGTTGACTACTCTACCCATTTTCTAAAAGTAGACTAGTTTCTCCTACTTGGTATTTGTGTCTAAAATATCATTATCGTAACGATATGCTGCGACAAGATTCACTATTTGATCATAACTGGCAATGCCTGCACTGACACCATGTGATTTCAGATATTGGTCATAAATTTTATCCCTTGCCTTGGGCATAAGGTCCTTGTATCTGTTGACATGTTTGCTGATAGCTTCGAGATCATCCTTAATATTGGCAGGCAGGTTGTTGTAGGTGTCAGCCCATTCTGACCGATGATGAGCCCTATAAGCTCTTGCCAAATATCTCCAATATGCCAGCTCTGCACTATATCTTATAAGAGGCTCATCCGATTTAATACAAGTGAGAAAGCCTATGAAATTACAAACACTTTCATCAGTAAATCCATAGCCATGCGCCATTTCATGGGCCATTGTAAAAGGGTGTTGTTTGTAAAATAGTCCAGCATCTATATGTCCTTCTATTGCATGAGGTATGTAGATGCCAGAGGTTCTCAATCGGAGTAAGCTTCCTGGAGGTAAATGTCTTATTCTTACTCTTCCAAGAGTTGGTATACCCCATTCTGATAGCAATCCTTCTTGTAATTCTCTGATATTATCCTCCACCTCCTTTCTTGGCAATTCTGTAAGGGATTGGGAAGATAATTGTGAGACAAGTCTTGTCTGTGTATGGAAAGCTCTGGAAATGTAGGTACTATCAATAGTTATAGGCTCAAATTCCAAGGTCTGATATACTGAAGGCTGGGCATAGTTAAACCCCCAAAGTAGGTAGAACAGGTTGACAAGCCACAAAAGTGCAGTAAAGACAGCAAGGAAAAGTGATTTGAGTGTATGACCCTTTTTAAATAAGAAATACCAAATAAACAGTGGTAAAATATAATAAATGGAGGGGAAAGGCAGCCATCCAAATGTGTGGTCATACACCACTCTGATGACTTGAAAGACGCTTTTTTGATAAATTGTGGTATATGCCCAAGAAGAATTAAAAAAGAGTAAG
The DNA here is from genome assembly GCA_964567435.1 of uncultured Saprospiraceae bacterium. GTDB lineage: Bacteria > Bacteroidota > Bacteroidia > Chitinophagales > Saprospiraceae > RFSX01. Next base: position 36,186 of record CAZMMQ010000025.1, read on the forward strand.
TTGCACAAAACAACAAGTATAAATGTTGTAACACCGACACTCAATTTACTCCAAGACGACGAACCTTTTGAAAATGGAACCATTTAAACCAGAATCTGTTTACTTTGTATATATTATCACAGAATAAAATTAGACTAAAATGGCATTTGAATTTACAGATGACAACTTCAAAGAATCAGCATTAGAATCTGATAAGCTTGTTGTTGTTGATTTTTGGGCAGAATGGTGTGGCCCATGCAGAATGGTAACACCGATTATTGATGATTTAGCAAAAGAGTATGAAGGGAAGGCTGTTGTAGGAAAGGTTAACGTTGATCATCACTCTCAGGTATCTATGAAGTATGGTGTTAGAAGTATTCCTACTATACTACTTATCAAAAATGGAGAAGTGGTAGATAAGCATGTAGGTGCAACAACTAAAGCAGTACTAGAACAGAAGATGGCTGCCCATATGTAAAGATTTATTTCTTTAGAACGTATAATTAAGAGGTTGGACTGCTGAGGCTGTCCAACCTCTTTTTCTTTATTTAACATCAATATGCGATTCTCAAAGACTATGTGGCGGTAATAGAGTTCGGTAAGTTGTAACTTTGTTTATTTATTCACGAATAATATTTGAGTGGGATTTTTTGATGAATTTGATCTAAAGAGATTAGAAAACCTTGAATTACTAGCAAAACAGGTTGTAGAAGGATTTATTATAGGGTTGCATAAGAGTCCCTTTCATGGATTTTCAGTTGAATTTGCTGAACATAGGCTTTATAATCAGGGCGAATCTACCAAGTTGATAGATTGGAAAGTGTATGCTAGAACTGACAAACTATTTGTCAAAAAGTTTGAAGAAGAAACCAATCTGAGGGCACAAATTGTAATCGATACTTCTTCATCTATGTACTTCCCAAGAATGAGGACTGATAAAGAATTGAACAAACTCCAATTTAGCAGTCTCGCAGCGGCATCATTAATGAATCTCTTAAAGAAACAGAGAGATGCATTTGGGTTATCGTTGTTCGACAAAGACCTAACTATTCATACCAAGGCTAAGTCTTCTACAACACATTACAGGCTCTTGTTAACTTACTTGGATAAGTTGATTAATAACGATGTAGATAATAAAGTAACTTCTGTCGCTCAAACTCTTCATCAAATTGCCGATAGTATACATAAGAGGTCTATGGTTATAATCTTCAGTGATATGTTAGACAGATCTGATGATGTGGACAGTATATTCGCTGCACTACAACACCTGAAATATAATAAGCATGAAGTGATTCTTTTTCATGTGATCGATAAGAAATATGAAGAAGACTTCCAATTTGAAAACAGACCGCATGAGTTTATAGACTTAGAATCTGGAGAGAGGGTGAAACTCCAATCAAATCAAGTCCGTGAATTTTATCAAGAAAAAACCAAAGCATATAAAGAGGCGCTTAAAATGAAATGCTTGCAATTTAAAATTGACTTTATAGAGACAGATATAAGAAAAGGGTTTGTACCAATACTGGAAACTTATCTGGTTAAGAGGAAAAAAATGTCTGTTTAGTTACTAAGAATACATGTATTAAAGATGGCAAAGAAAAGAGCACAAATAAAGATTTCTCAACTTAAAACAACTGCACCACCTAGTCTGGAGAAAAAGGCAATTAAGAAAGAGACTGAGAAGATGGCGAAGGAAATAGGTGAATTAGTAACAAAAATGTATGCAAATAAGAAGTATTCGTTATTAGTTGTGTTGCAGGGCATGGATAGTAGTGGAAAGGATGGCGTATCTAAGAACGTATTTTCACATACCTCTCCTACTATGGTATCCGCTTATGGGTTTACCAAGCCAAGTAAGGAAGAGTTTGCACATGATTTTCTATGGAGAGCTCACAAGCAAGCTCCCAAAAAAGGGGAAGTGAAAATTTTTGTTCGGTCTCACTATGAGGATATACTTATTCAGCGAGTACATAAGTGGATTAATAAAAAGAAGGTAGATAACAGAGTAGCTTCTATTAATGACTGGGAAAGATTATTACAACAGGATAATGATACTATAGTCATGAAGTTTTTCCTCAATCTGAGTAAAGCCAGACAGAAAGAAAAGTTAACAGAACGTATAGAAGTGCCTGAAAAGAATTACAAACACAATGATGGAGATTGGGAAGAGAGAAAGCATTGGACGAAATATATGAGGGCTTACGAGGACATGCTTAATAGGTCGGAAATACCATGGTATATAGTACCTTCTGACTCTAGATGGTATAGAAATTACTTTGTAGCTAAAGAAGTCCTTAAGAAGCTTAAATCTCTGAAGGAGTCCTTTCCTCTACTGGCAGAGCCACCACAAATAGATATAGCACGTGGCTAATCTACCACCATCGTTAGACAAAGTACGATTGGATAAATGGATGTGGTCAGTAAGAATATTTAAATCCAGGTCCAAAGCAACGGACGCCTGCAAAAAACGTAGAGTGCGGATGGGTGAAAATATTTTGAAACCATCAAGTACACTTAGAGTTGGAGATATCATCGACATCAGGAAAGATGGATTCAATCTTACCTTTAAAGCAATTACCCTGATCAATAAGAGAGTTTCAGCTACGCTTGCACAACCGTGTTATGAGAATATTACACCAGAAGATGAGTTGAATAAGTTCAAAGATTGGTTTATTGGTAAGGCACCAGCTGAACGCCGAGAAAAAGGTGCTGGCCGACCAACAAAAAGAGAACGTCGAGAGATAGATGATTATAAAGACGAAATTTTTCTAGATAGTTGGTTTGACGAGTAACTTCTTAATGATTGCATGCCCATTGCCAATCAGTAATTGGGCTTCCGGTTCCACTCAAGCTATAATGCCACCATTCACTTTTGATTGATTTGAATCCAGCGGATTCCATGGTCGATTTTAAAAATGCTCTATTATCCAGAACCTCCTTAGGAAGTTGGTAATTATCATGTCTAGATATTACGCCAAATTCATCAAAATCTGACCCCATGTTAATCTCATTACCATTCGAGTCCACAAGGGTTAAATCTATCGCAGCACCTCTGTTGTGCATTGACCCTTTTTGGGGGTTAGCCACATAGGTTGCATCAGGTACGATGTCCCATAACTTTTGTTGAGCAGGAAGGGGTCTGTAACAATCAAAAAATTTCATCCTTAAACCCTTAGAACGAAGTAACTGACGATTGATGCTCATTAGTTTTTCAGAAACTTCTCGTCTCAGAATGCACCTAGCACACGGATATATAACCTGGCCTGTAAAGTTGTCCTTTTCAGCATATCGGAGATCTAACATTATAGAATCATCTTCAGTTAATTCCATCCACACCAGCGTATCGTAATCCAGTGCATTCAAGACTGTTTCAGATACGATATCTTCTGGAATTAGTTCAGTTACAGAACCTTCATCGTCTGCCACATTGACTTTTGTAGTCGTTGGACTATTTGGTTTGCAGCTTACTAGTGCAACATAAATCACAAGGAATGGCCTAAGCAAAAGAAGGGGATACTTTAAGATCCTTACTCTCTTTAGCATAAGAGTAAAATCCTTCTCCTGTTTTCTTTCCTAATTTATTAGCTGTGACCATATTCACCAGTAATGGACATGGTGCATATTTAGGGTTACCGAAACCATCATGGAGTACGTGCAATATCGACAGACACACATCAAGACCAATAAAATCTGCCAATTGCAATGGGCCCATCGGATGTGCCATACCAAGTTTCATAATCAAATCGATCTCCTCTACACCTGCTACGCCTTCATATAATGAATAAATAGCTTCATTGATCATAGGCATTAAAATCCTATTCGCGATAAAGCCTGGATAATCGTTAACTTCTACAGGTTTCTTATTTAGCTTCTTGGATATCTCTATAATGGTTTTAGTTGTGGCCTCAGAGGTAGCGTATCCTTTAATGACTTCTACCAATTTCATAACTGGAACAGGATTCATAAAGTGCATCCCAATTATATTCTCAGGTCGATTTGTTACGGAAGCTATTTTAGTTATAGAGATTGATGAGGTGTTACTGGCCAAGATGCATTTTGCTGGAGCAAATTCATCCAAAGATTTGAATATTTTTAGTTTGATAACTAGATTTTCTGAAGCTGCCTCAACTACTAAATCTGCATCTTTCACTGCTGATTCAATTTGAGTATGCGTTGTAATATTGGCTATTGTCTCCTGCTTAGTAGATTCCTTAATTTTTTCTTTGGCGACCATTCTCCAGAGATTTTTATCTATTGTCTGCAAGGCCTTTTCGAGTCTCTCATTAGATACATCCACCAGAGATACTTTAAATCCATGCATTGCAAACACATGAGCTATCCCATTTCCCATAGTACCTGCACCAATAACTGCGATATTCTCCATTTTATACTTATTTAGTACCCAAAATTTTGGGGCTGATTTTTAAATTTTGACTAAAATAGATAATACTTTCATGCCGATGAAATTAATTGTAGAAAGTGGGTCCACCAAGTCGAAGTGGATGCTGTTGGACAAGGGAAAGGTAGTAGATGAGCAGCTATTGTCTGGTATCAATGCTACATCAAACCCTAATAGCCTGATACATATATCAGAATATAAGTTAGCTGAGGAAGCTAAGATCAATGAGATTTTTTTCTATGGAGCAGGGGTGTCCAGCGATGATGCAAGAGCACATCTAGGTAAGGCACTCAAATCAAAATTTGGAGAGGTAGATGTGGCAATGTTACATGATATCCTTGCTGCCGCCCGTTCTATGTCTGATGGTGCCAAGTCAATCACGTCTATTCTGGGTACAGGTACCAACACCGTAGTCTTCGATGGTGAACATATTGTAGAGAACAGAAAAGCCTTAGGGTATCTCATGGCCGACTATGGTTCTGGTTTTCACATAGGCAAGATATTGATTTGGAAGTATTACAATTTTTTGATGACAGAAGAGGATACAGCCTTATTTAAAGAAAAGTATATCTCAGAGGGTAAAGATTTTATATTCAGCATTTACACCAGTGATAAACCAAATTTTGAAATTGCTTCTATATCCAGGTTTTTAAAAGACTGTAGTTCTTCTCTTATGGAACAAGTATTGGATGAGGCCTTTACTGCATTCGTCCAAAATCAAATCAGGCCATTGGATGGACATGCCCACCTGCCTTTACATTTTGTTGGTAGTATAAGTGAAGTTTTTAAGGATCAACTGGAGGCTGTGATACGAAGAGAAGGTTTAGTCATGGGTAAGGTAAGTGGAGATCCGTCACCAGGGCTCATAGCTTACCATACTAAATCATAACTTGCAATCCCATTAGTAGTAAATAATCCTATTAATTTATAAATAAAGCGAATGAAAAGAATTGCCTTACTCACATCTGGTGGAGATGCGCCTGGCATGAATGCAGCAATTAGAGCAGTAGTTCGGACAGCAATATATAATGGCGTAGAAGTCTTTGGAATCTATCGTGGATATGATGGACTTATCAATAAGGATATGAAAAAACTCTCTAAATCTGATGTAGCTAATATTATACACAGAGGAGGCACTATTCTAAAGACGGCACGTAGTGAAGCATTCAGAACCACAGAAGGAAGAAGTCAGGCTTACCAATCGCTTACATCAGAATCCATAGAAGGTCTGATTGTTATAGGTGGTAACGGAACCTATACTGGTGCTCTCAAGTTATCCGAAGAACATGGAGTCAAAGTGGTAGGCATTCCGGGTACTATAGATAATGATATCTATGGTACAGATTACAGCATAGGATTTGACACTGCGATAAATACTGCCATAGACGCTGTAGATAAAATTAGAGATACTGCAGATTCTCATTCGAGGCTGTTCTTTATAGAGGTCATGGGTCGTCATTCTGGTTATATCGCCTTACACACAGGTATAGGTAGTGGTGCCTCAGCAGTATTTCTTCCCGAAAAGGAGAACTCAGTACTAGAATATATTGATACCTTATACAAAGGAGCCAGAAGGAGTAAGCTATTCAACCTGGTAATAGTCGCTGAAGGCAATACTTTTGGCAGTGCACATGAGATTGCCAAGTTGGTTGGTGATAAGTATGAGAAGTTGGATATCAAAACAACAATCATCGGGCATCTACAAAGAGGCGGCTCCCCTACTGCCAGTGACCGCGTACTTTCTAGTCAGCTAGGATATCATGCCGTAGAAGGGATATTGGCAGGTCAGTCCAAAGTTGCGGTTGGCATTGTAAATAAGGAAGTGACATATACAGAATTGGTTAAAGCAATTACTTTAAAGAAAGCCCCAGACGATAGTATGATCCAGATGTCAGAAATACTTGCATTATGATTACTGAAGTCAAGACAGCGAAATATTATGAAGAGGAAGCGTATTTGATATCTGTCAAGACAACTGCCCTTAAAAAGAGTCAGGTCATCAAACAATTGCAATCAAATCAACTTTACGATATACCACTTATAATGTCCATAGATATGGAAATGAACCTTATAGAGAGTAGATGAATTATTATCGTAAATATGATTGAGAGGTATCTGTTCTTAGCGTTGACTTTTTGGCTTAGCCAATGTAGTGTTTATGCTCAATCAGAATTTGCTGATGTTATTATAGATGCTTTTTATTCAGGCACCAATCCAGACTTTGGCGATTTCTATGGCAATAATGGGACGACACATGGATGCCGATTATTTCTAACTGATCCATCAGTTTGTCTTGGCGACTCTGATAATGTAGTATGCTTGCCCGAAGGAAGTTATATCACTGTTGGCTTTACGGACAACTTGATTTTTGATGCACCAGGACAAGATGATTTGTTTATCCAAGAGCAAGGTGGAGGCCAGGAGTTAGGAGAAGTCTGGGTGAGTCCAGATGGTATTAATTTTACTTTCTTGGATACACTCAATGGCAGATTGGTCAATAGTTATGATCTGTCAGACTATCTCTATGATGATGTAGTAAAAGCGGTGCGGGTTGTTGGATTAGATTTTGGTGGATGTAATCCAGGGTTAGAACTGCAACGGGTATTTGGCATACAGGGTGCCAATTGTGATTGCGGTGCGGAGCTGGGTATTTTTCCACCAAATGAAATATGTGCAGCAGACACAACTTTCGATCTAACCCAATTTTTATTGAGTGATACTGAGGGCATATGGACGGGTCCAGGTGTAAGGGAGGACAGTATATTTAACCCAAAGGAAATGGGGGATTTGCCAGCGTTTGATATTTACTTTCTGGTCAATGTTGGTCATCCAGTCTGTCCTGTGGATTCAGTTAGATTTCCTATAGACCTGGCTCTATGTGATTGTATGGGTATACCTAATGGAGATGCAGTAATGGATGCGTGCGGATCTTGCTTGACACCAAATGATCCATCTTTTAATGATTGTGCAGATTGTCTTGGGGTACTTAATGGAGAATCGGTGTTGGATACATGTGGCGTTTGTATATTGCTAAATGATCCAGAATTTAATAACAGTTGCAGGGATTGCAGTGGTGAGATATTTGGGGAGGCTGAAATTGATTTGTGTGGCAAATGTCTCAATCGAAATGATCCTGAATTTAATAGAACCTGTTCGGAAATATTTAGAATATACTTACCCAATGTTTTTGATATGAATAGTCCAGATGGACAATCAATTGGACCGCTCTACCATCCCGATAATGCTGGAACGCTAGCTTACTATGAAGTTTTTGACAGATGGGGAAATATGGTGTACGGTATCTATGATACACCGCTCAATGAAATAGAACAGTGGTGGGATGGCCGATTTCAAGGATCGGAAGTCAATACCGGTATTTATGTATTTAGAATCAGTGTAGCATTTACTTTTGTTGAGAACTTTGAGCTCGCTGGACCTCTAACTTTAATTAAGTAAAATATGAAGTTACATTTAATAGAGACAGGTTGGTTTAAGTTGGATGGTGGTGCCATGTTTGGTGTCGTGCCTCATAAATTATGGTCTCAAATGATTCCTCCCGATGATAATAATATGTGTACCTGGACAATGCGGTGTTTGCTTTTGGAAGACGGAGCTAGAAAAATTCTCATTGATACAGGAATGGGTGATAAGCAAGATGATAAATTTCGCAGCCATTTCGAGCCACATGGACCTTATACTTTGAGTGGTAGTTTGGATAGAGTTGGTGTTCATCCAAATGAGATCACCGATGTTTTTTTGACTCACTTACATTTTGATCATTGCGGAGGTGCACTCGTAAGAAGCGCATCTGGGGATGTGGTTCCTCAGTTTCCCAATGCTACTTATTGGACAAATAAAAGGCATCTAGACTGGGCATTGAATCCTAACTTCAGAGAGAAAGCCTCATTTCTAAAAGAAAACATTGTACCGCTCAAGGATCAGAATAAACTGGCATACATCGATGTAAAAGATGGTGTGCACTTCACTGACAGTATAACAGTCGATTTTTATAATGGACATACAGAATCCATGATGGTGCCTACTATTCACTTAGGAGGAAAACAGATAGTTTTTCCAACAGACTTATTGGCTTCTGCTCATCATGTGCGAATGCCGTATGTTATGGGTTATGATATTAGACCTCTAGTGACTCTGGAAGAGAAAGCGCGGTTCTATGAAAAATCTCATGACCCAAATACCTATTTTATATTTGAGCATGATAAGGATATGGCTATGGGGCAATTGGTTCGAAATGACAGAGGACGTTATAGTATTAAGGAGGTTGATGCGGAAGTTGTCCTAAGTTAGTTTTTGTCATTTACCGTATAATTAGAAGAAGAATAACTCATCAATATATTCTTCTCTTATATCAGAATCCTCTAAGGAGACAGTACAATCGGTCAAGCCACTGTGCATGATGCTCAAGCACACACCTTCTTCCTGGTCATCTCTGTGTTCTCTGTCTAAGACACAGTGCCCAAGTTCATGAAAAACAACTAGTTCTCTAAATGCGTCTGACCCATTCTGCCAAGCTACCGGGTCTACCGCTATACGATTTGGTTCATTTTCGTTTCTTCTACATAGACCGATGACACCACTGCCTCCTAGGTTTACAATATTGCCAGTTACACCTAGCTCTGTAAGATTTATTGAAATCCCTCTTTCTTCAGCCTCTTCTTCAAAAGCTAGAAAAAATGGTCTCAGTTCAGGTACCACATTAGGGAAAAACTCATCATTAGACATAAATCCTATAGGTCCTGTTGGAGCGGAAGTGATTGATTCATCTGTACATGCTACAAGGACAGAAAGTAAGAATAGGAATATTGAAATTCTCATCATTATTAATTTTTGTTTTGTAATCAAAATCTCATGATAGTTCCCTTGGGAGTTAACACCAAAATCAAGAACAATGTTTTTATTACAGATTTTGACTAGTACTGTAATCAATCTATGCCACACATTATATATGAGATATTTTGACAATTAGTTGCCCCATGTTTGAAATGACATAATTGTTGGATTAGATAACAGAGAAATATTCGACGTAATTCATTAAGTTTTCGATAACTGTTACATAAACGAGGAACAACTGATTCACATAATTATGTTATATTAATAGTTTAGTCAATATGAAAATTTCTCATTATGGTAACTATTCTTACTTGGATTTCTATAGCTGCAGGAGGCTTACTAGTCTTGTTAATGTTGCTCTCTCTTATAGGTGGATTGGATTTAGATATAGATGTTGGTGGTTCAGAGATAGATGCAGATGGCAGTGG
>CAZMMQ010000026.1:0-45493 GCA_964567435.1 uncultured Saprospiraceae bacterium
AATCCTTTTATAGCTGAATGCCAGTCCATGAGGGTAAAGGTAAGGGAAAACAACTTCCCTTACCTCGTCCATTTATAGTGATAGGCTATAATGTTTAGGATATTTTAGTTTGTAACTAATATTCAGTTCTATAGATTCTCCAGGCTTGAGTTCCAGTTCCCAAGTGAGTTCTCCATTTTCTTTGTCAAGATGACCTCTACTTAATTCTTTGGCATCTATCTCGATAGCGTCATCACTTGAGATGGGTATTTGATCCTTCAAATTAATGGACGCGGTTATGCGCTTATTATTTTTGATTTTTATTTTGAAGTGATGAATTTCTTCCACGTGTCTACTGAGAAATTTCTTACTGTATTTATTATTTACCCACTTTCTACTCACATTAATTTCTGGATCAGTACCCAGCGATACTTGTAAGATGTTTTCTTGTGATTTTGGTAATAGTTGAGTTTGACCTTTATATATACCGTCTATAAAGAGATTGGCATTAGCCTGCGCTATATTGTATAAGTGCCAGTCTTTGATCTCTGCGACGAGAAAGGCGGACTCATTAATTGTAGGTACCGATTCGTAAGTTAATGCGCATGGAATTGTATTGATTCTTAGTAGTACATCCAGCGGATCGGCATCAGAGGTTATTGAATATTTGTCGGTTAGATTATAAGAGATAGTGTTCAACGATTCCTTTATATCCAATTGGATATTTCTTCTGACAGGGGCTTCTTGTTTTACTTTTTGACGAGAATAGCCACCATAACCTGTCACGACTATTTTGTCTAAGACTTCACTTTCTTGTAGAAAAATAGTAGTGTATTGGTCGCTCAATTGAACGACCTGAGACAGGCAGCCTGTATAAGAAATACTCACCTGTTTACCAATACCTTGAGGAAAATAGAATTGTCCGTCTATATCTGTTATAGTTCCTTGAGCGGTGCCTACAAGTAAGATATTGGCACCTATCATCGGCTCACCACTCTGGTCTAGGATTCTACCGGTTTTTCCGGTTGTATTGACTTGTGTACTATAATTATAACCTTGATTATCAGACTGATAATGTATTCTTTGTGGATTGAGAAATGGAATTCTATTACTGAATGAGGGTTTGTGTGTAGAGAGACTAAGTTCTATCTCTTCCCAATGCTCTCCAGTTTGTTGTGATACAAGTCCTTTTTGATGGAGTGAGATGCCATCTATATCATTGCTAGCTTTGACATCATAGAAGGGTGTCCATGAGGCTTGAGGACTGTAATAACTTAGCTCAATTTGGCCATTTGATGAGGAGGCATCTATGTGTACATAGACGATGTTTGATATCTCGACTTCATTGGATTTTACATTATTTATTTCACCTTCAATATTGCTCTTTTCTTCTTCGTATTTGGACAATGACTTCGACAGTGCTAATCTTTCTAGCTTGAGATTTTTGACTCTGGATTGGTAAAATTCTGAGGCCAATTTTATCTCAGCTATTGTGCTTATCTTATCGTCCTGCGAAAAGTCTTGATTGGCTTTTATCATTTTGAATTCTCCATCTAAAACTTCCATCAAAGTAAGTATTCTGTAAATAGAATCTTGCATCATAGTCATACTCTTCTCTAAATCACTTTTAGTGAGACTAATTGCTTTATTAAGTTGCAATGCTTTAGTCTTGACAGAAAGTATTTCCACATTAGAAGAGGCCTCCAGGACTAAAGAGGGTTGGTAAAAATGATCAGGCAAGTCCAAGATGGCTAGCACATAATTTCCACTCTTGCTAATCTCAATTGTTCGATTCAAGGTAACACCCTCATAGTAAACAATGGCTTTAGAGAGTTGAGAATTGACTTCAATGGTATCTGAAATGCCAGCTATTAATACATTGGTTGTCAGAAGCGTAGTAAGTAGTAAGATTAATTTCATGGCTTTTAACCAAAGGATGTCAAGATGAGTGAAATTACATATCCTAATGTGAAAAATGTCGCTGTGGACACTTCACACTCCATTGTACAATCTGTTCATTTTCTCTTTTTCCATGTCGACTGCAACGCGGTAGAATGGAGGCATCTTATACTAGCGTATATTATGAGTCCAAGATTTATATAAGTGGGTTATGGCGATAGGTGTTCTCCGCTCTTGATATGAAAATGTATATGCTGCAAAACAAATACCTACTATACGAGCACGAAGAAATCTCCACAAGGTCGATTTGGAAAGTGTTCTTATAACCAACATTCCCTTCTCATTCTATCAAAACGAATAGGCGCATACAGTTCTCCGATTTTGAAAAGGAGACTGATTGTTTTTATTCATCAAAATGAATTAAGCAAACACTGCTTTTTGACTTTTCGATAGACCGAAATGAACGGAGAAATCATAGTGTAGGTATACAAAAGTAATTAAGCCTTGAGTGCTAAAGTGTCTTAACTCATTTTCTCTTTTTCCATGTCGACTGCAACGCGGTAGAATGGAGGCATCTTATACTAGCGTATATTATGAGTCCAAGATTTATATAAGTGGGTTATGGCGATAGGTGTTCTCCGCTCTTGATATGAAAATGTATATGCTGCAAAACAAATACCTACTATACGAGCAAACACTGCTTTTTGACTTTGATTTTGTAATTATACAATCATTCCGATATACATTACAATTCGCGTCTAATCTACTATGTAGACTCAATGGATTATAGTCATCACCTTACTTCAGAAGACGAGGTGTCCCAATAGTTTTAGGCCACCTTATTTATTGATAGTAAATTAAGCATCTGAAGTAACTCTGCTTGAAGAGATTGTTGTTTGTCTTTAGCATACCAACTATGGACAGGGATGGCATAACTCTCTCCCTTCGCCAGTATTTCTTTGACTAACTTTTGCGCTTCTTTCGGACGAGGTCCGTAGGTGTCTACCACTTGATAATCATCATCCAAGACAAGTAAGATAGGTATTGATCGACTAGTGCCATCAGTAAGATGCGCATCTATTAGTTCGTGATTGGTATCTCGATAGACAAATCTCAAATCGATTTTTCCTCCACTAGCTTCTGCTATTTTGTTAAATATTGGATTGATTTGACTGGCATCTCCACACCAATGTTCGGATATAACTAGCCAACGCGTATTATCTTTAATACCTGCTGCTGTAGCTAATAATTCCGAATTCAGTTGTAATTTTCTATCTAATCTGTTCTGTCTTCTCCAGTTCTGAGGCAAATACTTCACATACCACACGGACTCATCCGTCTGTAGGTCCTCCTCAAAATTAGCATTGTATTCTCTGTAGCTAATTCCTTTATCAAAATAGGCTTTGTAATCAATATTATTATTGCTAATTCTCATAGTCTATCTTTTTTGATACAAAATTATATCTGTTTTGGAAGAAGGATATAGGCAATAATTCCCTTTTTGTTAGCACAAAACCATGTTAATTAAAGAAATATGATACTAGACATTATCATTATTTGTAATCTGAATTCTATACCATTTAGTTAACAAAGAAACAGCCCTTCGGACGGAAAATTAGATGATTTTACTAATTTTAGACATCACATAATAAAGGAAGACTTAAATGAGAAAACTCCCTATACTGATTTCCATGTGCCTGTGTCTATATGCGTGTAATTCGGAGAATGATGTTACAAAGTCTACGGAGGCTAGCAAATCAAATTCCTCAGCTGATATTCAGCAATTTCATCTCGTGCCTTCAAGCCATTCAAAACTTGAATTCAAAAATATACTGGTAGAAAAACAGCAGCGGATGTGGTATAATTTTAATCAGGTCTATAACGGTGGTGGGGTCGCTCTTGGTGATATCAATAATGATGGGCTGACAGATATTTTCTTTACTGGAAACGAATCTGACAACAAATTGTACTTGAACAAAGGAGATCTAGTATTTGAAGATATTACCAGTACCGCCAAAGTGACTAATAATGACGGGTGGCACAATGGCGCAACGATGGTGGATATAAATGGTGATGGCTGGCTTGACATTTATATCTGTAGGGGAGGCTGGATAGTAGATAATCTGGAAGTCAGAAAGAATCTTCTCTATATCAATGACAAGCAAGGTGGATTTATTGAGTTTGCTGACCGCTTTGGTCTTGCTGATGATGGCCATTCATACCAGTCGTTATTTTTAGATTACGACAATGATGGTGATTTGGATGTCTATATAGTCAATCATCCAGTGGGGCAACCTCAGTTAGAGGAATATATAGCAGGTCGAAAAGGTGGATCAACCTATCATAAGGATAAATTGTACCGCAACAATGGTAATACCACCTTCACTGATGTTACAAAAGAAGCGGGCTTATTTAACACGTGGGGATATGGATTAAGTGTGACAGCAGCAGACCTTGACGATAACGGATATGTGGACATATATGTGGCCAATGACTATTCCGAGCCAGACTATCTTTTTATGAATAATGGGGATGGCACATTCAAAGAAAAGATAAAAGAAGCTACTGGGCACATTAGTCTTTTTAGTATGGGGACTGATATAATGGATTATAATAATGATGGAAAGGAAGACGTATTTGTATCAGAGATGTTACCTAAGGGTTACAAAAAGTCTAAGACCTCTATGGCACAGATGTCCACTAGTCGATTCCAAAGACTTGTAGATGAAGGATTCCATTATCAGTATATGCATAATTCGATGCAGATGAACATGGGTAAAGGCAAGTTCAGTGAAGTGTCGCAAATGCTTGGCATCTCTAAGTCTGATTGGAGTTGGTCTTGTTTTCTATCAGATATGGATAATGATGGATTGAGAGATTTGTTTGTGGCGAATGGATACAAGCGTGATGTATACGATAGAGACTCTTCTAGCGATCGACAGGATTATATCAATAAAAACAACCAATCTATTCCAAGTATTGATGAGTTTGTTAGGCTTACACCAAGCTCAAAATCATATAACTTCTTTTATAAAAATATAGATGGATATTCATTTGAGGAGGTGAGCAAAAAATGGGGTTCGACTATGCCATCTTTTTCTAATGGTGCATCTATTGGTGACTTAGATAATGACGGCGATTTAGATATCGTGACTAATAATTATGATGAAGCACCATTCTTGTATGAAAATAAGGCCAATACGACGAGTCAAAATTTCCTAAGAATCAAACTGGAAGGAACAAAACTTAATCCTTCAGGGATTGGAGCTAAAATAGTCGTTAAGGCTGGCGAACAAGAATGGGTAGAACAGTTTAAGGTAACACGAGGATTTTTAGCTTCAGTAGAACCTGTTGCCCATTTTGGGATAGGAGGGAATTCTAGTGTAGATAAAGTAGAAGTGATTTGGCATGATGGAAAGGTGACGACTCAGAATATTATCAACGCCAATCAAGTTATCACGGTAAAGTACACAGAGGCGATAAGCCAAGCTGACAAGAGAGAGACTACGCCTATTCTTGCAGGGTTGGCCAATGATATCTTGCCAAAGATTAAGCACAAGGAAAATGATTTTAACGATTTTAAGAAGCAAATTTTATTACCGCACTCTCAGTCAAGACTAGGTCCATTCTTAAGTAGGGGGGATGTTAATAAGGATGGGCTAGCAGATGTCTATATAGGCGGCGCTACAGGACAATCAGGCGAATTGCTAATCCAACAGTCAGACGGTTCGTTTTCAAAAAAGCAGGTGGCTCCATTTCAAGATGATAAAAAACATGAGGATATGGGCAGTTGTTTCTTTGATTTTGATGGGGATGGAGATATGGATTTGTTTGTGGTCAGTGGTGGCTCAGAATACCCTGCAAATGATCCTTATTATGGCGACAGGTTATATATCAATGATGGGAAAGGTAACTTTAAAAAAGATGAAAATTCTGTTCCGACGGTATATAGTAGTGGCTCTTGTGTACGTCCTTGTGATTATGATAGAGATGGCGATGTCGATCTATTTGTAGGGGGTAGAACGATGCCAGACTTATATCCTTATCCAACAGTAAGCTATATCCTTAAGAATAAGGACAATAGATTTTATATAGAAAAGAATGGCCAGAATCTTTTTCCATTTGTCAATGGTATGGTGACTGATGCAACTTGGACTGATATTAATGGGGATAATCTCATGGACCTTATCATCGTAGGAGAATGGATGCCCATCACGGTATTGATCAATAATGGTCAAACCTTAATCAATGCAACAGAGCAGATGGGTCTCTCTGATTCCAATGGCTGGTGGAATACAATAATAGCTCGGGATCTAGATAAGGATGGAGATCAGGATTATGTTTTAGGTAACCTTGGGACTAATTATAAATTTA
Source organism: uncultured Saprospiraceae bacterium (assembly GCA_964567435.1). GTDB lineage: Bacteria > Bacteroidota > Bacteroidia > Chitinophagales > Saprospiraceae > RFSX01. The sequence goes on from CAZMMQ010000026.1 coordinate 6,253, forward strand.
AAGCCAGTAAGGAAAATCCCTTTCATGTCTATGCCAATGATTTTGATTGGAATGGTTCCTATGATATATTTCTGGCGAAGGAGTTAGGAGACATTCAAGTGCCCATTAGGGGAAGAGATTGTTCTTCTCAGCAAATGCCAAACATTAAAGAACGATTTGGTTCATTCAAAGCTTTTGCTGATGCGGATATAACTGCGCTTCTTGGTGAGAAAATCGATGAGGCGGTCCATTTAGAGGCAAAAGAATTTCACAGCTTGATTCTTAGAAATAATGAGGGCAGATTGGATATAGAATACCTCCCTCACGAAAGCCAATTATCTTGTGTCAATGCCATTGAAGTAGATGATTTCAATAATGATGGCTATATAGATGTATTAGTTGCCGGTAATAATTTCAATACCGAATCAGAGACCACTCGTGCAGATGGATCATTGGGATTACTGATGACTGGAGAGGCTGATGGCACCTTTGTGCCTAAGACTATGGAAGAAAGTGGCGTCTTGTTGCCATATAATGTCAAGGATATGCTCTCTGTAAAAACAGGTAATTCGAAAGTCATTTTAGTGGCATCTAACAATGATTATGTGCGAGCTATTAAATACTAAAAGATTAAACTCTAAAACTAAATATCATGAGAATATTTCTCTTAATTATTGCTACTTCACTAAGCTGCATGTCTGCTGCACAAGTGACCTATATTCATTGCGGTTCATTGCTGACTATGGAAAACAAAAGGGTGCAGAATGAGATGACGGTTATTCTTGAAGGTCAACGCGTATCCTCAGTAGTATCAGGATATAAAGAGGCTGCAGATACGATAGAACTTATAGACTTAAGTGACTATTTTGTTATGCCAGGTTGGATGGATATGCATGTACACATTGAGCATGAGTCTAGCCCGACCAGATATCTTGATAGATTTCGTAATGAAGGATCGGACATTGCCTTGGGTGCGGTTAAGTATTGTACCAGAACATTGGAGGCTGGCTTCACCACGGTCAGGGATTTGGGGGGCACAGGGGCCAACGTGTCGCTTCGAAATGCAATTAACCTTGGAGATATAGAAGGTCCTCGAATTTTCACAGCAGAAAAAAGTCTAGCAACAACAGGAGGACATGCTGATCCAACCAATGGTTTGCGTCAAGACTTAAAAGGTGATCCTGGACCAGCAGAAGGGGTTATCAATAGCATAGAAGATGCAAAAAAAGCTGTCCGTCAGCGATATAAGAATGGTGCTGATTGCATTAAAATAACTGCGACTGGAGGCGTACTTAGTGTTGCTAAAGATGGACAAGGGCCTCAGTTTACAGTGGAAGAAGTCAAGGCAGTGGTGGATGCAGCAGCAGACTATGGATACACCACAGCCGCACATGCTCATGGTGCAGAAGGCATGAAAAGAGCGGTGCTCGGGGGCATACATAGTATCGAACATGGGACATTGATGAATGATGAAGTGATGAACCTGATGATAGAAAAAGGCACCTATTATGTACCAACGATCTCTGCGGGAAAATTCGTAGCTGAGAAAGCGGCTATCCCTGGTTACTATCCTAAAATCATAGTACCTAAGGCACTAGAGATTGGTCCCAAGATACAAGAGACTTTTTCGAAAGCCTATAGAGGAGGCGTCAAGATTGCATTCGGTACAGATGCTGGTGTCTCACCACATGGAGATAACGCCAAGGAATTTGTCTTTATGGTTGAGGCGGGAATGCCAGAATATGAAGCCTTGAAATCTGCGACTGTCAACGCCGCCGATCTAATGAATAAAAGTGACGATCTAGGCACTATTTCGGAAGGTAAATATGCAGATTTAGTTGCCATGAAGGGTAGTCCACTTGAGGATATAAATAATACACTGGATGTGCACTTTGTCATGAAAGCTGGAGTGGTATATAAAATGAATACTGAAAAGTAATCCTACATTTTGGAAATCTATTATATGATTATTACCAGATAACCCTAGGTTGGTGACTGTATTTTGACTGCTAAGCTTATTACCTTTGTCTCATGTCCACACCTAAGACAGTTGCCTTCCATACGTTGGGTTGTAAACTCAATTTCTCAGAGACGTCAGCAATAAGCAGACAGTTTGAGGATGCCGGTTTTGGCATCAACCAGTTTGCAGATGGTGCTGACATCTATGTAATCAATACGTGCTCCGTCACAGAACAGGCGGACAGTAAGTGCAGATACACCGTCAGACAAGCACTCAAGAAGTCTCCAGAAGCACGAGTGATAGTTATCGGTTGTTATGCCCAGCTCAAGCCGCAAGAAATAGCAGATATTGAAGGCGTTGATTTGGTCCTCGGTGCTTCAGAAAAATTTCAAGTATTAGATTATGTAGAAGGATTGTCTAAGGCCTTAGGACAGGCGGATGTGTATACCTCAGAGGTTCATAATGCCAACAGCTTTGAGGAGGCATTCTCTTTTGGCGATCGGACGAGAACTTTTCTTAAGGTACAAGATGGTTGTGATTATAAGTGTGCCTTCTGTACTATACCCAATGCCAGAGGTAATAGCCGAAGCAATACGATAGAGAAGGTTGTAGAGCAAGCCAGGCAGATAGCTGCCATGGGTAATAAAGAGATAGTTCTAACCGGAGTGAATATTGGAGATTTTGGAAAACAACCATATCTCACGCATGAAGGCAGCACGCGATATCGAAGAAAGGAATATTTCATTGACTTAATAAAGGCCTTGGATAAGATAGATGATATCCAACGGTTTCGCATATCATCTATAGAACCAAATCTATGTACAGAACAAGTCATTGACTTTGTATCTCGCTCAGAGAAATTTATGCCGCATTTTCATATGCCCTTGCAGTCTGGTTCGGATATTATTTTAAAGCAAATGCGCAGGAGATATCGGACATCACTATACAGAGAGCGCATAGATTTTATCAAGCGGCTAATGCCAGATTGTTGTGTTGGAGTAGATGTTATAGTTGGCTTTCCAGGAGAGACCGAATCGTTGTTCTTAGAGACAGTTGCCTTTTTAGAGTCGTTAGAGGTGTCCTATCTGCATGTATTCACTTATTCAGAAAGAGAAAATACAGCAGCCTATGATATGGCTGGTGTGGTACCCGTAGAAGAGCGCCGCCGACGCAATCGAGTACTGAGGGCCTTGTCAGAAAAGAAACGATTGGCATTTTATCAATCACACCTCAACAGTCAACGACCAGTATTATTTGAGAAGAGTAAACGAGAAGGGCATCTCACTGGCTTTACAGATAATTATATCAAAGTAGAATTGCCTGAGCAATCGAATCTAATTAATAATATTAGGACGGCAGAATTAACTAAGATTAATTTAAGTGGACATGTTAATGTGTCCTTGCCCGTTATGTCAACTATTAATTATTAGAATCTGACACCGACATAAGCTGTAATAAAATCTACCGTAGAAGATGGCATCATGTTAACAGCATTAATAAATCCCTTTTCGTATTCGATATCAAAGGTAAAAAGGTAGAAATCAATTCCTATACCAAGGTGCCCGCCTGCAGTTGCATTATTGAAAACGAAGTCCATATTACCTTGTACATCTTCAGGTACTGAAGCAAGTGAGTCTATGGATAATAAGGCTTTAGCTCTTAAGGCTACTTTTTCAGAGAAGTTGATGACATTGAATCCAAGTCCGAATCTCAGTTTTAACCAGGTCATTTTGTTTTCTACTGAGAAAAAACTTCCTTGACTAGAATCAAAGTTAAGCACATGATATTGCCCACTGAGAATGAAATACATATTCCCACTATTCAGTCTGGCATCTGCGCCTAGTAAATACCCTTGATTTCTTTCGCCAGATGAGGTAATAATTTCACTTGGAGAGCTAGCCGAAGAAATACCTGTGTATACATTGAGACCACTTTGTGCCTGAGATAGGGTAGAAATCATTAGGAGAACAGAAGCTAAGAAAATTGTATTCTTCATGTAGAAATTAGTTTCAACAAATCTACATATTATATTTATTTATGATATGAATGATGTAGGAAACCAACTACTAAATGAGTATATTGTATTTACCTTTGATAAGATTGGCAGCCCACAATTGTCACAATTAAGAAAAGTCGATAGTAGAATAATAGCGAAGAGAAATTATGTATAAGCAACTCATTTTATTATTTGTATCACTTTTTATTTCTATATCGCTCATTGCTCAAGAGAAAGTGACGGAGAAATATGTAAAGATTACCACTAAAGATGGCACCCATATTCAGGGAACAGTAATAGAAGAAAATGAAGAAACAATGGTCATCCAATCATCTTTTGGAGAATCTAGAATTTATAGATCCAATATCGAAGAGATAGAGTTTGTTTCTGAATTAGATAATACTGAAAATCTATATTCAGGCTCTCATTATCTTTTCAATCAGAGTGCTTTCAATCTTAAGAAAGGTGAGTCTTATTATGAGAACACTTATTTGTTTCTTAACTCATTTTCATTTGGCATAACTGATAATTTTTCAATAACCGCAGGATTAGAAGCTGCCTCTATTGTGTTTGGACCTGCGGTGCCGGGTTTATTTGTTAATCCCAAGTTTAGTATTCCCTTCAAAGGAGGTGTCTTTGGCATTACTACTCCTTTCATTTTTGGGACATCTGAGGGTGCTGCTTTTGGAGGATTGCAAGGCGTATTGACTCTAGGCACTCCTTCTAGGAATATAAGTTTTGGAGGAGGAGCTGGTATAAACCTAAAGAGATCCGAAGACAGCACTGTATACATTTTTCAAGTTTCAGCTCTGTTACCTGTGTCTAATAAAGTCAGTTTTATTTGTGAAAATTATGTGACAATAATAGATTCAAATAGCACTACATTAATTACACCTGGCGTAAGAATCTTCTCTAAGAAAAAACAAAATTTTCTGACTGTTTCATTAATTATTCCTACTGGAGATATTGGCATAATTGGATTTCCATTCTTTTCTGGAACAGTGGCGTTAAAGTAGTCATGGACTAAATATAGATAAGATAATGGGATTAATCCACAGGTGCTAACTTGACCTTCAGCCCATCTAGCGAAGCATTGATTTTAATCTGACAACTTAGCCTCGAATTATCTTCCACAAAGAAAGCCTGATCCAGCATATCTTCTTCGTCATCAGATGCCTCTCGTAACTCATGATCAGACTCTACATAACAGTGGCAAGAGGCACATAAGGCCATGCCGCCACAGGTGCCTTCTACGGGTAGTTCGTAAGACTTAAGGACTTCCATTAAATTAAGGTTCATATCTGTAGGTGCCTCCAGATGATGTTCACCGTCATCCCTGTCCGTAACTGTTATTTTAATAATGTCTTCCAATAGATGCTATGATGTATTTAGTTACTTGCTCCTGGTACACCAGTGACTGTTGTATACTTAAAACTCAACTTCTGATCGGGATATATATGCTTAAAGGCAGATTGTACCATCAGGGTCGCTTCATGAAAACCACAGAGAATAAGTTTTAGTTTCCCTTCGTAGGTATTGATATCTCCTATGGCAAATATCCCTTCTACGCCAGTACTATAGTCTAAAGTGTCCACTTCAATGGCACTCCGATTAATATTAAGTCCCCAGTCTGCAATAGGTCCGAGCTTTGGTGTCAATCCAAAAAGCGGGATGAAGTAGTCCACATCCATTGTTTTCTCCCCGTCGACTTTAGATTTGATCACGACTTGTTCTAGAGCAGTACTGCCTTTGACGCCAATGGCTTGGGATTCAGTTATCAGATTGACTTTCCCGGCTTTGGCAAGTGCCAATACTTTATCCACGCTATCCAGTGCTCCTCTAAAACTGGACCTCCTATGTATCAATGTCGTAGAAGCCGCAATATTTGCCAATTCAATGGTCCAATCCAACGCAGAGTCACCTCCACCTGCTATCAATATATTTTTGTCTCTATATTTTTCAGGTTCTTTCACCATATAGTCCACTCCGTTATCCTCATATTGGGTGATGTTTTCTATAGGTGGTTTTCGAGGTTCGAAACAGCCGAGCCCACCAGCTATAGCGATGACAGGGGCCTTGATGATAGTACCTTTATTTGTCGTAAGTGTGTATTCTTTATCTCCAGTTTTCTCTATGGACAAAGCTTTCTCTCCAAGTGTAAATCCTGGTTTGAAAGGTTCTATTTGTGTCATCAGATTATCGACAAGGTCACCGGCAAGTATACTTGGAAATCCTGGGATATCATAGATGGGTTTCTTAGGATAAATCTCACTCAACTGTCCACCAGGTTGCGGTAATACATCCACAAGATGACATTTGAGCTTAAGCAGTCCAGCCTCAAATACAGTGAACAATCCACAAGGCCCTGCGCCAATTATAAGTATGTCAGTGCTTATCATGGAGTGAGTTATGATTTATAATAAAACATATCGAAATTAAATATTCAAGGTTGCAAAGTTAGTGAATCAGAACATCCTATGTTGACCTTGATGGTAAAACAAAAAGTCAAAATATTGTTTTGCTATATGACTTAATCAGATAGTATTTATTTGTTTTTTATGTTTTTGACTCCATCTTTTTTTTGATCAATACGTTGGCTACCAATGAACAAATAACAATCAGGATACCAACCAATGCCAAAATATTCTGACCCTCATCGAATACAAACCAACCGGCGATCACAGTAAATATTGCTTCCGAATACTTGACCGGTGTAATGAGGTTCGTCTCAGCAGCTTGTAATGACTTAGTCATCCAGATCTGTGCTAAGAAGCCTAAGACGCCAAGACTACATAGGTATAGCCACTCTATGCCGACTGGTGGAATCCATTTAAACAAACAACCAATTGCGCCGACAATTGTAGAAGTCACCATAAAGTAATTGACAATAACCAGATGATTTTCTCTATTGCCAATCATGCGTATAGTGGTATATACAAGACCACTCAGAATAGCAGCACCCATTATAACAAATAGTCCAGTAAATGATACCCGTGGATCAAATCCTTTGATCAAGCTTACGCCTCCAAAAGCAGAGAGAAAGAATAACCATTGTATGGGTTTGACCTTTTCCTTGATAAGGAATATCGCAAAGGTAGTCGCAAAAATAGGGGACAAGTATCTCAAAGAAACAGCGGTACCTACTGGCATCATTTGAATGGCTTTATAAAAGAGGGCCATGGAACTCACACCCAACAAAGACCTTAGTAAGAGGAGTTGTCTGTGGGTGCCGAGAAAGGAAAGATTGGCTTTGTATATGAAATAGCAACCGATCATTGCAGAACCAATTGATCTAAAAAAAACCAATTGGAAGACAGGTAGATGATTCACATATCTTATTAGCATATTCATTACTGCAAAGGTGAATGCAGATAGAATCATATATAGAATGGCTTTATTGATTGGGCTGCGATTGAAGCAGCAAGGTACGGAAGTTAGAAATTATAGTCTTGACAAGCTTTTTGCCTTACAATGGAACTTTAAGCACTGATGGATTGTGATATATATGCTTTTCATAGAGTAAATTGCGCCAACAGGCATGAAAATAATGGAATATGTGCCCAGCAATTGCTTTAAAGTAAATACCTTGCGACTCATTTGGCGTTGTCTGACTAAATTGAATAGAATCGAGCTATTTGCTTTACCATGATGATGCTTAATTATTAACCAAATCCAGAAGATGGCAGATAGCTATAACAAAAAAGAAAGAGACAAAAAAAGAAGAAAAAGAAAACAAGATAAACTTGACAAGAAAAAACAACGTCAAGAAGAGGGTGCCAAGCCAGTAGAATTTATGTACTTGGATGCCGATGGTAACCTAACTACAGAGCCACAGGATTTGGAGAATAGAGAAGAAGTCGATATAGATGTATCCACTATCAATGTGAGCACGCCTAAAATGGAAGACAGAGCTGTCAATAAATTTTCTAAGACAGGGGTCGTCAAATTCTATGACCCAGAAAAGAGATTTGGATTTATAATTGATCCTAAATCCAATATGGAATACTTCGTGCATGTCAACGATCTCGTAGATGAGATTAAAGAAAAAGATGAAGTCGAGTTTGAAGAAGGGATTGGCAAAAAAGGCAAGGTAGCCTTAAACGTTAAGCTGGTAAAGAAGTAAGCAGCAGTAACGTCTACCCAGGTATTTAGCAGTTTTAGTTCAGGATATTTCCCTATAGATTATAATTGATGCTTGATTATGATTATTTTATCAGTATAAAATATTTTGCTGATGAAAAATGTCATTTATTTATTGCTGTCTGTGCTCATGATAGCCTGTAATCAAAATCCTAGTCCTGTCATATCAGGGGAAGAAGCATCCAAGAAAGCTGATCCCATAAAGCCAGATCATTATCTGACTTCCGATCAGACCCATAATAAGTTTAGTGCAGCTATACCACCAGTCCTTACGATTGAATCTGGAGATATAGTTGATGTCTATACCCAAGAGGCCAGCGCTGGTCAGATACATTGTGGTGATGATGTGTCTGTGCTAGAAAATCTAAAGTTTGATCCCATACATCCATTAACAGGACCCGTCTATATCAATGGAGCCGCGCCTGGTGATGTGCTGAAGGTCACCTTGCTCGACATAGAATTGGTGGATTGTGGATGGAATTCCATTCTGCCCGGTTTTGGTTTTCTAGCTGATAAGTTTGTAGAGCCCTATCTCAAAACCTACCCTATGCAGCAAGGGGATACACATATTCAGTTTAATGAAAAAATAAGCGTTCCGCTAAAGCCCTTCCCTGGCGTGATGGGTGTAGCGCCAAAGACCGAAGAGATGTTATCTACGATTCCACCTCGTGAGAATGGTGGCAATATGGATGATCCTCATATGGTGGAGGGGACGTCTATTTATTTTCCTGTTTTTGTAGAAGGGGGCCTCTTTTCTATAGGGGATGCACATGCGGTTCAAGGTATGGGTGAAGTTTGCGGTACAGCAATAGAAGCGCCAATGCATATTGTCTATCAGGTAGAACTGATAAAAGGGGGTAGACAATTACGTGAGCCAGAGTATGAATCGGATGATTTCTATGCCGTGACCTCGATAGGCACCTCTATAGATGAGGCGGCGAGGAAGGCTGTAGAATATATGGTAGACTATCTTGTTGCAGAACATGGGTTGGAGAAAAATGAAGCTTATGCCTTATGTTCTTTGGCAGGAGATCTGAAAATAGCAGAAGTCGTAGATGTACCCAATATGATGGTAGCCATGCATATGTCCAAGGAGATATTGGGCATGGAATAGAAGTGGGTAATAAAAGGATAAATATTATAAAATTGGAAAAGCATCGAATACTATCAGATACCGAATTCGAAGAACAGTTTAGACTGTGTAGAATTGACCCAAGTCTGTTCACACATGAAGCCCATTTGAGGTTGGCTTGGATTCACATAAATAATTATGGAGTAACTACAGCCAAAAAGAATATAGAGCATCAAATTAGAAAGTTTGTCAAGCACGTCGGTGCTGAAGATAAATATCATCAAACAATTACAATCGCTTCCATTGAAGCTGTCTACCATTTTATGAAGCGTTCGACAGCAAAGGATTTCGAGACTTTTATAGAGCAGAATTCAGAGCTAAAAACAGATTTTAAAAATCTAATAAGTAGCCATTACAGTCAAAATATATTCAATTCTCAAAAAGCAAGAATTGAATATGTCGAACCAAATATTCAACCATTTATCTAGTTAAGGAAAAAAATAAGGGAGCCTGAATTCACACAGACTCCCTTTATTTAAATCGTTTTAATGCGTTGCATTATTCTAGCTCAGATGCAGGTCTAGGGAATTGTGTATGTACAATATCTCCATCTCTGTCTAAAGCTATACGGCCTATATTGCCAGTTCTTCTAAGATCTATCCATCTGTGCCCTTCACCGAATAGAGAATATCTTCTCTGATAAAGTACCTCATCCAGTAATTCAGCACTACCAGTACCACCAGTATAGTCGCCTATGCCAGCCGCATTTCTGATAATGTTAATAGCATTTACTGCTTCATCACTATTAGATTCAATATTTGCTTCAGCATAGATTAGAATTAATTCTTCATTCCTGATAATTGATGCTGGCGAAGAGTTACTCTCATAGAGTGTAACCAAATACTGTCCAGATAAATCATCTATTTCTATAGGTGCACCTGTATCCATTACCTTAGCAGCTACTCTGGTATCCCCTGCTGTGGCATCAGCTATAAATTCAGGATGTGCCATGTAATTATCCACGCCAGGCACATAGAAAAGAGGGTTAGCTCTATCATTACCAGTTGCACCTCCGAAGCTATAGTAAGCACCAGTGTTTAAGTCGCCTGCCAAATCAAAGAATGAAGCATTCAAAGCAGTTAGGGCATCTGAAGTGTTACCTTGATATAAAGCGATTCTCGCTGCTAGGGCTCTATTGAACTGAGCAAGTGCTTGTGTGTCAGATGCAGGAATGTCCATACCCGCTAATGGGAATACAACATCCTCATCACTCCCACTCAATTGTCCAAAACCTTCGTTCAGAATTCCTTGAATTTGAGCTAGAGCATCTTGATATCCTGATGAGAACGGACCTAAATTTTCTACATCTTCTACATCGATTCTAATACCATTTTCAAATTGCCTTGTTGCTTCTAATAATAACTCATATCCAATAATCGTATTGGCATAACCCAATAGCGCATTTGACTGAGAATCACTCAAGGTCGCGACTGTATTGCCTACAGCAGTCTTTAACAAGTTCGCATTTCTAACAGATCGGTATCTGCCGAAGTACGTTCTCGTTGTGAGGAAACCTGCATTGTCTAATGCTCCACCATTTCTTCCTAGTAACTCAGTAGTATATCTAGGGTCTGTTCCTCTAAGATCATAATATTCACGACCAAGCATATTTGTCGTCCAGAAATGGAATTCCATATCTTCTCTGATAACTGCTTGTAGTCCGTTAGCTAATAATTGTAAGTCTGCTAATGTGGCCCCATTTTCGAAACTTTCTACTGTAGGGGAATTAGGATTAAGTACTTCATCTACATTACATGATGTTAAGCCAATGAAGCCTACTAATAATCCAATTAATATTAATTTATTCATTGATTTAATTTTTAGAATGTGACGTTAAGGTGGAGGTTGACATTTCTACTCGCTGGGTATGGTGTTACTTCCACTGAATTAATCAAGACATTATTACCAAAGTTAGATACCTCTGGGTCGTAACTGTTATAGCCAAATATGTTTATCAGATTTCTACCTGATACACCAAATCTAATATTCTCAGCCCAAGAAATATTCTCTCCTGGAATTGTATAGTATGCACCGATCTCTCTTAATCTCAAATATCCTGCATCTTCTATATATACGTCTGGATGTGTACCCAAAGCAGCCAATCTGAAATCTCCATTAGATAATTCTCCAGTAGGGTCAAGTGTGGTATCATCAAAATCCCATGTTACAGAACCCAAGTCATAAAGTAAGGTACTTAAGTTTATACCATCACCTCCTTGTTTCCAGTGCAGTAACCAGTTAATCTCTAAGTTACCACCTATCAATATACTGTTAGTCCAACCTAAATTGAAATCAGCTTCTATATCTCCAAATTGCTGGAATCCATCACCTTCTGGATCCACATTAGAACAATCATCAGGCGTGTTACAAGTAGATGGGTCTATAGAGCCTCCTAGTTGTGTTGCACTTGCCCCTTCTTGTATTCTTCCTACACCTAAGAATGCAGCGAATCCACCAGTGTTAAAAGCAGGGATATCCAATCTTGTTACTTCAGATCTGTTTCTCCACCAGTTCAAGCCAGTAGCCCAAGAAATATTGTCCGTAGACACTACTTCTGCTTCTAATCCTAATTCTACTCCTCTGTTTTGAAGTTGACCAGCGTTTACAACCTGTGACGTAAATCCACTAGATGCAGGCACCTGTGCTCTTAATAAAAGGTCATCTATTGTTTTGGTATAGAATGTACCATTCAATAATAGTCTATTATTGAATAGGCCTAAGTCTAATCCAAATTCTACCTCTGTCTGAGTCTCTGGATCTACATTTGGATTACCTCGTAAGCCGGAAGTAAACAATCCAGCGTTACCTAATATTTGTCCTGGATTAAGTGCATTAAATCTATCTGCAAATCCAGCAAATCTAGCCGATTGGCCAAAAGCAAATCTTGGCTTCAACTGTGAAATCGTGTTTCCAAGGTCTGTTAACTCATGAATATTGACAGCAACACTAGCTTTTGGATTCCAAAATATCTCATTAGGGTCTCCATTATTAGATGACTTATCTCCTCTTATTCCTAGAGTCAAAATGACTTTGTCATCATAATTAATCTCCTCCTGTGCAAATACACCTTTAATAACTTCTGTCTCTATATTCTGGCTTACCGAACTATTTTCTGCTTGGTCAATGTTTGTCTGAGAACCATTAAGACCAGAAGAAATAATTCTAAGCACATCTTGATCACTGTTTAATTGGATAGCACCTACCTGCGTTCTGAAGTTGATATTGTTATCCGTGAAGAAACTGTGTACTAAGTATCCAGAAATATTAGTTCTGTTATTGAATCCAGTACCAGCTACTGAAGCACCTCTAAGTGATGAAGGATCTCTAAAGAAAGATAAAGATTGAGGGAAAATACCTCTAGTTCTTAGGGTATACTGATCTAATCCTACTTCTAATCCAGCTTTAAGCGTCTGATTATCTCTTTGTAAGATGCTATAAGATAGCGTTCCACTTCCAAAGAATCTGTTGACTCTTTCTTCGTTTGTAGTCAATGCAATTGTCTCTAATACATTGGACCCTACTCTAGGATTGGCAGGGAAGTTTCCATTCGCATCAGGTTGTAATGCATCCCATGGTCTGGTAAATGCCTGTGCATACCCTACCGTAGTATTCGCATTAGAGTTATTAAATAATCCTCTATCTGCATCTGCAAATATGTAAGTCGATGATAAATCAAATTTCAATCTATCAGTAATCTTTGTAGAGACATTAGCTCTCAATGATGCTTTCTGATAACCAGTGTTATCTACTAAACCTCCTTGGTTTCTATAGGTACCTGAGATAAAGTACTTAGATTTTTCACCACCACCGCTAACTGATAGCGAAGAGATAGTTTGTATAGGCCTGTTGTCATATAATTCTCTCTCGTAATCAGTGACTCCATTGGCATCAAATAAGGCCCGCTCGTCAGCACCGAATACTTCTTCCACTAATGCTGCATCCCAGCCTCTATCTCCTAGTAATCTAGTTGGCGAACTAACGCCTATAGTCTGTGAGAAATTAATTTTGGCTGCTTGGTTGTAATTACCAGACTTAGTCTTGATAACAACCACACCTCCTGCACCACCTACACCATATATAGCAGCGGCAGAAGCCCCTTTAAGAATTTCTATTGATTCAATATCCTCAGGAATCAAATCAGCTATTCTGTTAGAAGCATCATCTTGGTTAGTAGATGTATTACCACCACCCGCTGCAGCAGTTACGATATCTGTTCCTAGGGATATAGATGAGTTATCTAGATAGACTCCATCTATGATATACTGCGGCTGCTGGTTAAGGAATACAGAAGTAACTCCTCTAAGTCTAATAGAAAATCCACCACCTGGCGCTCCAGAATTGGCTCTAATGTCAGCACCTTTAAATTTTCCATACAAAGCACCATCTACGGTGTTTTGTGGTGTGACACCTGTCAGTTCCTTAGCGCTTATAGAAGCGACGGCATTTGCTAGGTTGGATCTTTTGATCGTTGTTGCGAGTCCTGTTACGACAACTTCATCCAGAAAGTTGGACGATTCTTGCATAATAATAGTCCCATAGGTCCCATCTGCAATGTTGACGGTTTGAGTCCCGAATCCAAGGTAGCTTATTTCAAGCTCTGTGGATCCTTCTGGTACGGAGATGGAATAACTGCCGTCTATGTCTGATAAGGTACCTATACTGGTCCCTTTGACAAGTATAGAAGCACCAATAACAGGGATATTGCTATTGTCCATCACTGTTCCCGAAATGACTTGCTGAGCATTAGTGATACCTGTACTGGCTATCAGGGCAATCACTAAAACTCCAAAGTAATTAATGAGTTTTTTCATACTGTGAGTTTATTGGTAAAAAATATGTTTGTTTACTAACTTTTTTGCTTTTTTAAAATCTGGGGAGATTATGCTGAGACTGGGGTTTTTAAATAGATGCAAGTGGCACTATCTTGTTTTTTAGTTTTTTTGCATAGTGAATATGCCCTTTTTAATTTTAGATTTTGCAATGATAACACATAAAATTTCGCATCTGGGCTAATAAATCTTGGAATTTGAGACCAATATTGAGCTACTTGCCAGTCAGCAAAATGACATACGACAGGATGTGAGCTGTGATATTAGATTGGTGGCCCACCAAGGTATGGATGTCTATGAAGCTATAATTTGAGTGATCATCCATCAACATTTCTCCTGAGATGACTACATGATTTCCGTCTATAAGTACCTGATTTACAATCAGTTCTGTGACTTTGTTCTCGTTCATCTGGTTTAGCGCCTTGAGAAAAGCAGCTCGACCAAAGATAGGCTGGTCTCCGACTAGTGACCATTCTACATCCTCATGTAGGAAAGGTTCTATCTTATGTAACTGATAAGACGCAAACCATACAGTCATATCAATGAAGTGCGATTTTCTTGCATCTGCAGTAAAATCTCTACTGAGTATAATTTTCATGCGACATCAGATGTATTTCAAAATTCTGTATAGAGGACAGCACCTCTATGTTCCAATTTAGACAAATGTTTTATGCTATTATTCCAATCCAGCGGCGTCCAATATTTTGGATACTTAATGGTCACTTCTTGATTTATTAATTTTTGCAAGTGATCTAATTCTAGACCATTTTCCAGACCACGATTGATGTAGTATTTTTTCGGAGAATTATCTAGGATGAAAACGACATCATATCCACCAGTCCCATATACTTGGCTTATGATCCCAGAGATGGAAATGGCTTTTTCTTCTTTTCCAATAGCTAATGGTTTTAATGCCATTGCTGCCAAGATCATCAGTATAGTAATCAGTACCCAAGCTATTTTTTTCACTTGTAAATTGGATTAATTATTAATAGGTTCTGAGGCCAATACATTTCTATTTATCTCACCAGGATATATAACATAAATCGGCACTTTGATATTATAGGCCTTTATTTGTTCGAGTATGGCTTCTTTGATTTGCAGTTTAGAGTAGCGGGTAGAAAAATGTGTGAGGATGACCTTCTGCACGGTGATTTCTGCTATCATCTCCATCACCTGTTGTAAGGTCGAATGCTTGCCATAGGCGGCGTCATTGATTTTGACATTCTCCTCATTAATGAATGTGGCTTCATGTATAAGAATATTTGACTGGTCCCAGCGCTGATAATTTTCTACAGGCGTATCTCCAGAGTAACTTAATACGTTAGTCTTTACAGAAGTTGTGAGAACATCTCTGCCTTTATCTTGCACTATTTGTTTAATCTCCTCGTTACTGAGATGCCTGAATTCTGGCTTAAGTTTTTTCTTGGTAGCATATAGTTTAAAGCTGAGACTCTTATCTATGCCTGACAGCGCAGGGATGTGATTGTTTTTGATCGCTTCTATTTCATAGCCAGTCTTGAAGGGGATGCACTGTTTATCGTGGATTGGTTTCCAAACAGATCCAGAGACATGGGGATCAAATCTTCCCATGAAATCTCTAAGAGCAGGAAATGAGCCTGAGTCCTTGGGGTAATAGATGACAGGTAAATTATTTCTAGAATTTAATTGTACGAACTGAAGCAGTCCTGTAATATGGTCTCTGTCAGGGTGTGTAATAAATACATGCTTTATCTTGCCAGTCTTCTGCATGAGCCCTGCACATAAGCCATCTCCTGCATCGAATAGTAAGTCCAACTCTTGTATGTTAATCCAAGTAGAGTAGAGAGCAGTGGAGTAGCCGACGATGGTGAGTTTTTCTATCATTATTAAGTATACAATAAGGCAATGAAGTTAACTATGTTTTTTTAGTAAATGGACTTGATTTATCTGTGAATTCATTAATCGAGATGAGAGCAGTGGAAGATATAAGGGCTCTTATAATAAATATCATTTATTGGTGATTTCACATTGTGATAAATACCACAATTATGATATGTAAGATTATATTAGAGTTGGACATTCCACTGTCAAACCTCTAGTCATAGAAAATTAAATCTAGGTTTTAAATCTCTATTCTGAAGTTGTGGGCCCAATGAGGTCTAGCAACTACGATAGTCGAAGTTTGTATCGTTGCATACCTCGACTATCTGAGGATGTATATAAGTCAAAAAAATTATAGTATCATGAAGAAAGACTGAGTATATATAAGTCAAAAAAATAATAACCTTATCTTAGCGCAAACAACTTAAATTATGAAACACCTATATACACTAAGCATAACCATTTTTCTTTCAATTTCAGCCTATTCTCAGACCTTCAACGATGAGTTTTTTTCCATTGAATTTGATGGGGATGTCGAAGAAATAACGCATGGAGATATAGATGGAAATGGAACTCCAGACCTTGTTTTGGCTGTGCCTCAACAAGACCAATTAATTTTTGGACTTAATTTTAATACTAGTGTTGCTCCTCAGTTTTTCTTTGTTTCCAATGGTGATTATTTCCAGAACAATATTGAGTTAGCTGATTATGATGGAGATGGCGATTTGGATGTCTTTGCGTCTGCACCCTTTGAGGATAGATCTATAGTATGGGTAAATAACTTTCCTGAACTATTTGAAGAGGAAACCTTAGCTGATTGGGACTATGATGCTATAGAATTTGCAGACTTAAATGAAGATGGAATCATGGAGGCGGTAATAGGCTATGATGATCGGGTAGAAATTTTCAATTTAACCTCAGGTGGTATTGAATTACAATCAACTATTGCGGATGACGACCCATTCAGAGGTAGTGCGGGAGATATCAATATATTGGATTATGATGCAGATGGTGACTTAGATATTGCTTTTGTTTTCGATAGAGCAGGACTGATCATTTTTGAGCAGACCTCGGTAGGCCAGTATAGTGAAAAGGAAATATATGGAGATACTTTCAATAATAATAGTTTGGACAATGGAGATTTTAATGGTGATGGTATTCCTGATTACGTAGTGCAGTCTGATTTCAATAGAAGTAGCAGCATTTTACTGAGTGAAGGAGGTGATGACTATAGTGAAGAGAGCATAAGCAATCCCATAGGCCCTAATTTGTTTACGACTTTTGGTGATTTTGATGGAAATGGTAGTTCTGAAATTATTTTCACAGAAGCTGGAACGCCTTTTGATGCTGAGGTGGCATTGATAACTTATAGCGCGACTGGTCAGGAACGTACACTCATTGTAGAAGGACACGAATCATCTGAAGATGGTGGTATTGTTGATCTGGACGGAGACGGTGACTTGGACGTCTACTTCTGGACCAATGATAGATTTGATAGCGGATTGGTATATCTTCTATCAGAGAGTTCTGTGCCAGTAGATAATGATGGAGATGGTTCGTTTTCAGACGAAGATTGTGATGACAATAATGCTGATGTATTTCCTGGGGCTGAAGAAATTTGCGATGGCTTAGACAATGACTGCAATGGGATGTCGGATGATGGCTTAGAGCAATTTACCTTGTACGTGGATGGTGATGGTGATGGTTTTGGTCTGACTAGTACTGAGATGGTAACTTGTGAATCTCTTACAGGTTATGTAGAAACGCCTGGCGATTGTGATGATACAAATCCTACCATTTATCCCGGCGCTGAAGAAATATTGGATAATGATATAGATGAGGATTGTGATGGTTCAGATCTTTCTGATGTACATGATTTAGGTGATATACAGGTCTCCATTTTTCCGAATCCTGCAACAGAACGGGTATTCATATCTGTTTCTACTTTTCTCAACTATAAAGCTACATTGTTTGATATAAATGGTAAACCACTTACTCAAATAAACAATGCAAATACGATCTCAGTGTATGATTATCCTACAGGGATTTATTTACTTCAAGTGACAGACTTAAATAGTGGAGATAGCATTATAGAAAGAATAATAAAAGAATAGGAGTTTGATTTACTAGTTAACTTCTTAGGAAATGCAATATTGAGGATGAGAGGAATCTCATCCTCAATATTTTTCTTGACCTGGAGGAAAGCAATTTTAATTTAAAAATAATTGCGTTAGTCGAGACTTGCAGTCTCGATGCCTTACGATTGTTATATTTCTACCAAATGGAAGCCGGACTAACAACACCCTGACCCAGGGGCACAACTGTTATTAGTCACCAATTCAGAAAGATTAATCTTCTTCTTAGTTTGAGGGACACCACAGTTATCCTTAGCTAGACAATCTGTTTGTGTGCTCACAAGAATAAAATCTTTGCCGTCATGATCGAGGCTGTATTTTCCGATTGTATCACTCTGATATTCCACCTCTATATCTAGGTTGCCTATGCCTAATTTCTTTTGTGAGAGCTCTATGATGTGAAGTAACTTTTCAGGGTGTAATCTATGGTCATAGTCATTCTCTTCCCATAACTGAAAGTTCACTTTCTCCTCATGTCTAACAACGCCTCCACAATCAATAAAATCTTTGGTCACCTTTCCTACTTCTGTCACGTGAAAATGAGCGGGTACCAATTGGCCAGATGGCAATTTGAAAGCTATTTTTTCAGAACCTTTAAGGATATCTTTTACTTGATTTATGGTCATCTTTGATGCGTATTTTGTCTTACAAAGGTAGGTGAAATAGTCATTGTAAGTTGTGAAAATTCACCCATTTCACGGCATTATTCGTAGCTATTAACATGATTTCCAATTGCTTTCCTATCTTACAGTAATAACAGTACACTTATGAAGTATCAAGTCATTGTCAGTCTTCTTGTCTTAATCGGACTGATGTCAGTACAAGAGTTACACAGCCAAGCAGCAGAGCAGAAGGAAGACAGTTATGCTGAAATTAAATGGCGAAGCATAGGCCCCTTCAGAGGCGGGCGCTCATGTGCAGTCACTGGCGTCGTAGGCCAGCCCAATCTATATTACTTCGGCTCCACAGGTGGAGGTGTATGGAAATCTGTGAATGGAGGAGGCTCTTGGGAGAATATCTCGGATGGCTACTTTGGCGGCTCCATAGGCTCTATCGCAGTAGCGGAATCTGATAACAATGTCATCTATATAGGTGGGGGAGAGAAGACGGTGAGGGGGAATGTCTCCTTTGGCTACGGTGTCTGGCGCTCAGAAGACGCAGGAAAGACTTGGGAAAGCAAAGGGCTGGAAAAATCCAGACATATTTCCAGAATTAGAATAGATCCTAATAATGCCAATATTGTCTATGCTGCTGTGATGGGCAATCTATTCGCAGATGGACCAGAAAGAGGCGTGTATAAATCCACAGATGGAGGAGACACTTGGAAGAAAGTATTGTATGCAAATGAAAAATCAGGTGCTGTAGACCTCATCATAGACCCTAACAATTCACGTATACTGTATGCGACGACTTGGACAATCAGACGTACTCCTTATTCTCTCTCAAGTGGTGGTGAAGGTTCAGCACTATGGAAGAGTACTGATAGTGGAGAGAGCTGGACAAATATCAGTGAGAATAAAGGCTTGCCCTCAGGTGTATGGGGAATCAGTGGCGTTACAGTAAGCCCATTGAATTCTGACAGGGTATGGGCTATTATAGAAAATAAAAAAGGTGGCGTCTACAGATCAGATGATGCAGGAAAGACTTGGAAAAAACTAAATGCTGAAAGAGCACTGCGTCAAAGAGCTTGGTACTATACAAGGATATATGCAGACACTGAGGACGAGGATATAGTCTACGTGGTCAATGTAGACTACCACAAATCCAAGGACGGAGGAAAGACATTCAAAAGTGCCAGAGCACCGCATGGTGATCATCATGATCTATGGATAGATCCCAATGATTCTCAGCGCATGATCATAGGAGATGATGGAGGTGCACAGGTGAGTTTTGATGGTGGTAGCAATTGGTCTACTTATCATAATCAGCCCACGGCCCAGTTCTATAGAGTAACCACTGATGACCATTTTCCTTATAGAATCTATGCGGCGCAGCAAGACAATAGTACGATCAGGATCTCTCATCGCTCTAGTGGGCGAAGCATAGGAGAGTCTGACTGGGAAAGAACGGCTGGAGGCGAGTCGGCGCATATAGCCATAGATCCTACTGATAATGAGATTGTCTATGGGGGTAGCTATGATGGTTTCCTAACCAGGATGGATCACCGTACAGGACAAACCAGAGCAGTTAATGTCTGGCCAGATAACCCGATGGGACACGGCGCAGAGGGGATGAAGTATCGCTTTCAGTGGAACTTTCCCATCTTCTTCTCTCAGCATGACCCTAAGAAATTATATACGGCTTCCCATCATTTGCATCTAAGTGAAGACGAAGGGCAGACTTGGGAGATTATCAGCCCTAACCTCACCCGTAACGATCCCGAAAAGCTAAAATCCTCTGGAGGACCAATTACACAAGATAATACCAGTGTGGAGTATTACTGTACCATCTTTGCGGCACTGGAATCTCCTTTGAAAGAAGGTTTGATTTGGGTAG
The DNA here is from genome assembly GCA_964567435.1 of uncultured Saprospiraceae bacterium. Taxonomy (GTDB): domain Bacteria; phylum Bacteroidota; class Bacteroidia; order Chitinophagales; family Saprospiraceae; genus RFSX01. The sequence continues at coordinate 26,783 of CAZMMQ010000026.1, forward strand.
GCTCAGATGACGGACTCGTACACCTGACGAAAGATGGCGGCGAGAATTGGACCGATGTTACGCCTAAGGGTATGCCTAAATGGCTCATGATTAATTGTATAGAACCAGACCCACATAATGAAGCAGGCTGCTATCTGGCTGGCACTTTGTATAAAGGAGGAGACTTCAGGCCTTACCTGTACAAGACAGATAACTATGGCGCTACCTGGACTAAGATTGTCAATGGGATAGATAAAGAACATTTTACCAGAGCTATCAGAGCGGACAGAACCAAAGAAGGGGTGCTATACGCAGGGACTGAGAGCGGCATGTATATGTCACATAATGATGGTCGTTCGTGGGACCAAATGCAATTTAATTTACCTATAGTTCCTATTACTGATATTGCTTTAAAAAATGATGATCTGATTGTAGCCACCCAAGGCAGAAGCCTTTGGATTATGGATGATTTGCATATTATCAGAGAGTTGGGGGATATGCCTAAGGATAAGCAATATCTTTTCCAGCCAGAAGATGCCTATCGTATGAGAGGGGGACAAAGTCGAAACGCCACTGGTGCAGGCATGAATCACCCTGGTGGGGTCAATGTGCATTATTATCTAAAAGATTATGACGTATCCAAGGACTCAGTAGTGCTAACGTTTAAAGACAAGAATGGTGTCGTGATGAGATCATTCTCAAATAAGGCTACAGAAAAGACTGATAGCCTTGCCGTCTCTGCAGGTGCTAATTCTTTTAACTGGAACATGCACCATCCTGATGCTAAGAAGTTTGAAGGCATGGTGTTCTGGTGGGGTTCCTTAGCTGGTCCGAAAGCTGTGCCAGGTGATTATACTGTAGACTTGTGTGTTAATGGACAGGTGCTCACTAAAGACTTTGAAATTATAAAAGATCCAAGGGTAGATTATAATCAACAAGACTTGGATACACAACATGCATTCATTACCTCAGTCAATAATAAGGTCACAGAAGCCCATGAGTCTATCATAGAGATGCGATCTCTCAAAAAACAAATGCAAGGCTTTGTCAAAGATCATGACAATGAAACAATACAAGCAGAGGTAGAACGGATAGATTCTACACTGTCAGTCATAGAAAAAACCTTATATCAGACTCAGAATCGAAGTCGTCAAGATCCGCTTAATTTTCCTATAAGACTCACGAATAAATTGGCACACTTGAATTCTTTGGTACAGATGAGTGATGGGCCACCTACTGCCTCTATGATAGAAGTCAAAAGGGAGTTGTCTTCTGCTATCGATGAGCAATTAGATGCATATAGAGTCATCAAGAGTAAAGGCGTTAGGCAATTAAATGACCTTATTAGAAATGAGATTACGGACTTTATAAAGTTGGATGAGGTGAAAGGGAAACCATAGTGAGGAGTAGTATTTGGAAACGAATCTACTCAATAAATCTACCACTTATAAAAAACACCCAAACTCAAAGCTGGCGAAGCCGCCACGGAGTCTGCCGCACCGCCACCACCAAGTGAAGCGAAGCCGCCTAGGCCTTTGTATATATCCTCTACAAAAAGCTTGAGTATGTAGCCAGTGTACTCTTGAAAACTAGTATAAAAACCTGTTATAATATTCTCAGGACTATCTACAAGTGGGTCGCCGTTATCGAGATTATGTAGCCTGTTGATATTAATAATTAGGGATACTTTTTCTCCGGCTTTTAATCCTGCCTCTACACCAAAATTGAGAAAGTCATGATGGCTGTTGTTTCTGATGCCATACCCAAAGAAGCCATAGAAGAAACCATTAAGCGAACTCTTCCCTACAGAAACTTTTGGTTGGAAAGTAAAAGCGTCAACACCTGTGGACAAACCTGATTCAATTGTACGTGAACTGGTAGGTAAATCCACTTGGGTTATGACTGCTACATTCCAGGTCTTATTTATCAGGTTGTACTTTCCGAATAGACTTACATTTCCCAAACTAGTCAAATTGTCAGCAGGCAATAAAGGTATCTCAGATAGTCTTGGATTCCTGTCACCCGAACTTACAGAAATGATAGGCAATGTTGCGCCCAGCGTTAATTGACTTGAGAGTCCTACTTCTGTATATAGGGCTATATCTGTTTCTGATAAGATTCTTTCTGTCTGACGACTACCATTGTCTCCACCAAAAAGGGAAGTGTATGACGGTACTGTATTATACAGCAATTGCGCATAGCCATGTCCTTTGCCAGGACTCCAAGGGCCTTGCGCAAATAGCATTGTTGATGTCAACGCAGCTAGTATAGTCAGAAGATATTTATTAGTATTCATCTTGTCTTGATTTACTGTTATCGTATTGATACAAGTAAGCATTCGATATAAGGACCACCAAAAGGCTGAATTGTTCATGGTATATGACTAAAATTTAATGGTGGCAGCTTATAAGATCAGTGGATGTTCTCATAACTGACTTCAACTTTCTAATTGCTGTTAAAATTTATTAAAACAGGAGAGAGAGTAAAACCAAATAGGCCTATTGCGCCTAATGAATCCATTAGACTTTTTACACCTGCTATTACACTTTAAAATCTAAAAGAAATTGTTTCACTTTTTCTTCAAAGGCTATAGCGTCATTTTCCAAAAATGATACTACTGCTGGAAGTACGAAAATGGGAATGTTGTGCATCATCAGAAAGTCTTTATGCAAGGACAATCTCATGGCATCTTTTTCTGTGGTGATAAAAAACGCATTGTCCTCGCCAATGTTTTCGTATATCTTTCGGAACTGTTCCAACTCTAAATCCGAAAAGTAATGATGGTCTTCGAATTTGATACTATTCACTACAGTTGCTGTCTCTGAGAGATAGTCGACTAAGTAATCTACATTAGCAATTGCTGAGATGAGTACAATATGAGAATCTTTTGTAAGCTCTACTTTGATATCTTTGTCAAAGATGTAATAGGGTTGATCATACTCATATAAAGAAAAACAGATGAGTTGATTTGGCAAGGGGTTAATCTTTTCTGATATGGACTGTTTTTCTTCCTTGGTAAGAGAGTGAGGGCACTTGGTTACGATGATTATATCTGCCCGCTCATATGATTGTCTAGGCTCTCTGAGTCGTCCCATCGGCAATAAGTAATCATCGTAGAATGGATCTTGATAAGCTGTGAGTAAAATGTTGAGCCCAGGAATGACTGACCGATGCTGAAAGGCATCATCTAATAAAATAGTCTGAATTTCAGGATGATATTTCAGTATCATAGGGATGCCAATATTTCGACTCTCAGATACTGCAACCGGAATGGATGGAAATTTGGTTTTGAACTGAAGTGGTTCATCCCCTGCAATCATAGCATCATCTGTCTGTCTGACAAGTCTGAATCCTTTAGTCTTTCTCTTGTATCCCCGACTTAAAGTAGCGACATGTATGTAAGGCGATAACAGGAGGATGAGTTGTTCTATATGTGGTGTTTTGCCAGTACCTCCCATCGACAGGTTACCCACATTTATAACAGGCACACTGAAGCTTGTCGACCTTAGTAACTTCAACTCATAGAATAGATTACGAAGTGAGATCAGTCCTCCATAGATGAGAGAGAATGGGAAGAGGATTACACGTGCTATTGGGTTACTTTTCACTTAGTATCTATACTTGGATAATCTGTTGGCCAATGAAACAATCTAAACATCTAGATTTGTTGCACATATTATTTTTTAATTCCAATAATGCCTGACTCTGGGCTGCATTATCAGGTTTGATTCCCAAAGAACGCCACTTTCTGACAATAATGTTGTTTTCTGGTGGAACGGCGGCCAGTATATCTATGGCTTTGTCTTTTAAATCCTGGTTTCCTGTCACCTGACCATAAGTAAAGATTAGTGGAGCATATGCATTGATAAGAATGATATCCTTGGTCATAGATCCTATGGCCTTGGATTTGCTCTTAGAGGTCTTCCCAGACCTATAGTGAGTCAGCCAGTAGGGACTTGGCTGCACATCCATTGTCTTGCAGAGAGAGGCATAATCTGGATTTTTTATAAGATTCTGGAAAAGCTGTGGCGTCTTATGATACAGTGCAGCTACCTGTGCGATGCGCAAGGTGGGAAAACTGGCTGGACGCATTCTGGAGAACTTCCACTCTACACTGTTCATTGGGTACAAATCATATTTGTGTTGGAGGTGCTTATAGGTTGTCGCAAGGGAAGAGAAATAATCATCCTCATGCTGTAACAAGCCTGCTTGTCCAAACAACAGGCTTTCCTTTTGTTGTAAATTTTCACCTTGCTTAATCAGTAGCTTATGTGGGCAACGGATGGCAAGATTTTCGAATGCCTCATTATTGCTGCGATGACCCATATAGCGCAGTATGTTGGCATATAGTACTTCTTCCCAGTCATTTTTATTCTTATCTAACATAGCACTCATATCATAATGCTTGCGTATAAGTCTATCTGTCAATTTTCTTTCCAAGAAGAACGGCAACTTAGACAGATCTGCTTGGGATATTAGTTCGTTACAGGGAATCCAAGTATTTGAATTGAGTAAGTTAGAATAGTTGGTGCAGAGATTTTGGTCGTACAGACCAGCTAATTCTAAAGTGGGAATTTTCTGCCCATTGAGATTTTGGATGTGCTTATCATGATTTTGCACCACATGCAGTATAACGTTATTATATGCAGGATCATTCTGATGCTTATGATTATTCCAGTCAGAGGTATTGATATGTATTTCTATGTGCCCTGACCATATGGTATTACCTATCTTTATTTTACCATTGAGGAAGTCAGGGCCAGCGTCATGATTGTGATGACCAAACTGTAGAATTTGGAGGTTTTCACCGTCAGTAGTATGCAAATTGTCTTGTCGGAATCTTTTGGTTTTCCAGATGTAATGGAGGAAGTCTTCTTTCATGATTAATGCATTTATCGTCCAATTAATCGATTGTAGATACAAAAAGTATGGTCAAAGACGTTTTTTTCGTCTGCCTTATGTTTGTCTTCACTCAGTAGTTCCCAGTCAGAAAAATCCAATTCTGGAAAGAAAGCCGTACCATTATCTATATGTGTATCCACTTTGGTGAGATATAGAGTATGCCATAAGTCTTGAGTCTGGAAGTAAATATTGCTACCACCTAAGATGAATAATTCTTCTACACCTGCACCTTGAGCAACGGAGATACCATCTATTATGGAATGGCAAGTAATCACACCACTATGGTAAAAGGATTTATTTCTTGTGATGACAATATTTGTCCTTCCAGGAAGGGGTCTGCCAATAGACTCAAAACTTTTTCTACCCATTAATACATGGTGACCTTTAGTCGTCATCTTGAAGAACTTAAGGTCGTTGGGCAGATGCCAGGGTAAGTCATTATTGACGCCGATAGCAAGATTGTTACTTGCAGCTACTATTGCGGAAAGCTTCATGCTTAATATTAAATGCAAAAAAGCTAAGTTAATCTATTACTCGTTGTTAGAGGACGGTCTGTCGGGGTTGTCTTCTTCTTTTTTTTGGAACTCGGTGACTGGTGGCAAATCTTTTGAGATGAGGTCGATATTTTTCATTTGATTTTCAAGTGCTGATCGGCTTACACTTCCCTTGATATGCTTTTCTATAACCAAGCCTGCAATTGGTGCAGCGATATCTCCACCAAAACCGGCATTCTCTACATACACAGCCAAGGCTATTTGAGGATTTTCCTTAGGCGCAAAGGCATAGAAAACAGAGTGGTCGTCGCCATGTGGATTTTGGGAAGTACCAGTTTTTCCACATATTGATATACCAGCTGTATTGGCACGATTACCTGTACCATACAGTATTGTCCATCTCATACCTTCTATTACTGGATCAAAATGTTCTTTATCTATTCTGACGTGTCTTTGGACTTTGTATTCTGATTGCAGCGTCATTCGCTCATCACTGAATCCCTTGATGAGGTGCGGTGTAATATAGTATCCTCTATTAGCAATGATACTGGCTAGATTGGCCATCTGCAGTGTGGTTAGGCCTAACTCTCCTTGCCCTATTCCGATAGACATAATATACGTAGATCGCCAGTTGGCTCCTGCATTTTTGTATAAGTTATCATAGTATTCAGGGGTAGGTACAAAACCAGATTTTTCGCCAGGTAAGTCTATCCCAAGTGGCCGACCAAGACCAAAGTCATGTAGGTGACTTCGCAAGATATTAAGACCAATTTCTGGTTTGCTGTATCCTTCTTTCTCTATGAGTTTTCGAACCATCTCAAAGAAGTAACTATTACAACTGTGCATGATAGCAGATTTCACATTATCACAAGAAGTATGTTGATGGCACCCAAAGCTGAAAGTCCTATATTCATATTGTCCAAAGCATGGCACCTTTCTGTAAGGAGTGAAAGTCCCTTCTTGAAATGAAATCAATGAGAGTATTGGTTTGAATATTGAACCTGGAGGGTAGGTGGCTGATGTCGATCGGTTGAGTAAGGGCTTTTGTTGCTTATCGCTCAGTAATTGTTTGAAGGCTTTACCACGATCTTCATCTAGATTAAGCAAATTTGGATCATAGCCTGGACTGGATACCATAGACAGTATCTCTCCGGTTGCAGGCTCTATGGCAACAATACTCCCACGCTTATTAGTCATTAGTTCTTCGCAGTACTTTTGGAGCTCTAGATCTAAGGTAGAATAGAGATCCATGCCTTCCTTAGATAGGGAATCCAACTTTCCCTCATTGTATGAGGCGACCTCACTACCTAGATTATTTCTAAGTAAAAATTTGATACCTTTTTCACCCTTTAGTTTCTCCTCATATTTTTTTTCTAAACCGGTTTTGCCCATAAAATCACCTCGGCTATATCCGGAGTTTTCTTTCCTAATTAGATTGAGATCAACTTCTCCTAAATAGCCCAATAAATGGGGCGCTGACTCATGAGGATAAGCTCTTATATTTCTATTGACCGGGTAGAAGCCAGGGAAACGAAAAAGCTGTTCCTGAAATTTAGAATATTTAATTGGACCTATCTTGGACAGAAATGTAGTAGGGATGGACTTATGATATCTAGCATCATTCCAGTTTTTATTGATGTTCTTTACGAAAGTGGATTTGTCAATCTCTAATAGCTCACAGAATAAGGTTGTGTCCATATTCTTATCGAGATTATTATAGATCATCTCAAGATCGTATATAGGCTTGTTGTAAGTTAAGAGTTGATTATTGCGATCATATATATTGCCTCTCGATGGATATCTTGTCTGTTTATCAAGGACGGTTTTTTCTGCCAATCTTTTGTATGATCTGTCAAATAATTGCAGGTCGGCAGATTTGTACAGCAAAAGCAATGCACCTAGGACGAATACTATAATGATTACCAATTGTCTACTTTCTAGCTGCATATCAATACTTAGGATTGAAAATGAGATATCCTACCATCATTAAGAATAATGAGGCGACGAAGCTGAATATTGTCCTTAAGGCAATTTCTGTTATGTATACAAAAGAAAAAGCTTCCAGACTATACAAAGTGAACAGGTGTATGAAAAGAAATATTCCCGAGTAAGTCAGTAACCAGGACACCCCATACTGATAAGCAGTGAGCGCAGGATTCTTGTACCCATTGGTTGGGGATACAAAACCAAGGATATAATATCGGGCAAAAGCGACCATCGTGCAGGCACCCGCGTGTACACCTAACGAATCATAAAAGATATCTACAAATAGTCCAATCAGAAAGGCGATTAGAATAGTAAGTGGTCTGGGAGAATTATAGGGAATTAGCAGAATAATTATAGGATAGACAGTCAGGTGGATATAATTAAAGTCACCTATGGTAATATTGATTCTTTTGAGAAGGACCAATTGTATAAAGAGTACAAAGACGGCTCTAATTATATTTCTAATAATATGGCTATTCATTCTGGCTGATAATGATACTATCTTTCTGAATCATCTTGTCATATTTGATGACATATACAGACCTTGTTTCTGATAAGTCATAATCTAATTTTACGTCTATATCAAAGTTGTTATTGCCACCTAGTATTTTGAAATCACTGACTTTACCTATTTGTATATGTGGCGGGAAGGAGATGCTGTATCCACTTGTAACTATAGTGTCACCTATATTAATGGGAACATGTTTTGGCACATTGGTTAATTTCATCTGCTGGATGTCTGAGGATGTCCAGATTAGGTTTCCATGATGTCCCTTGTTTTGAATCATGGCACTGATGCGGCTCTGACTATTGATTAATAGCATGACAGTGGCAAAGTGTTCGCTGGCTTGTTTGACAATGCCTACCACGCCATTTTTGGAGATAACCCCCATTCCGATTTCTACGCCATCTTTTTTTCCCACACAAAGCGTGATAAAGTTATTTCTCAGGTTGATGGTCTTAGAACATACTCTGGCTGGGATAAGTGAATAGGCCTGTGCTGTGCTATCTGCATTCAATTCGTATCCTTGGAAACTATTGTCCTCAGAAAATACACGATAATTAATAATGGTCTGAAGCAACTTTGCATTTTCTATCAATAGGCTATCATTCAATGCCTTCTGACTAAAGAAATCTTCAAACTGCTGCACTTGTGCATGAATTTTTCCAGAGAAGATAGATGAAGAATTTGCCCAAATCTCTTTTTGACTCTGATTATAATTTATAATCAAAATGAAACTGAGAAGCTGCAGGATTAGAAAAACAAACAGTGCACTATACCTGATTATGAGAAATATGAGATTCTGCATATATCAGCATTATTGTATTACAATGATTGTCTATCCATAAGGAAAGTAAATCTATCTGTATTTTTTAGAGCAAGCCCTGTACCTCTTACAACGGCTTTGAGTGGATCATCTGCGACATGCACAGACAACTTGGTCTTTCGGGAGAGTCTTTCATCTAACCCTCTTAGTAGAGCACCACCTCCTGTAAGGTAAATACCGTTGGTATAGATATCTGACGCTAATTCTGGAGGCGTATCTTCAAGCGCTTTAAGTACAGCTTCTTCGATCTTGGAAACAGACTTATCCAATGCTTCAGCGACTTCTACGTAATCTGCTTCTACTTGTTTTGGAATTCCTGTCAGTAAATCTCTACCACTTACTCCAAGTTTGTCTGGCGGATTGGAAAGGTGCTCTAGGGCAGAACCTATTTTTATCTTTATCATCTCTGCTGTACGTTCACCGATGAGCAGGTTGTGTTTCCTTTTCATGAAATCTACAATGTCCCTGGTAAACTCATCTCCAGCAATTCTGATAGATTGATCTGTGATAATTCCTGATAAGGCGATGACGGCAATCTCAGTCGTTCCTCCACCTATGTCTACAATCATATTTCCCTGAGGGGCTTCTACATCTAGTCCAATCCCAAGCGCAGCTGCCATAGGCTCATGGATAAGATATGTTTCTTTAGAATCTACATGATCTGCAGAATCAAAGACGGCTCTTTTTTCAACTTCTGTAATTCCTGATGGGATGCAAATGACCATTTTGAGGTGAGAGAAAAACCTTTTCTTTTCTCCAATCATGCCAATTAGCCCATGTATCAAGCTTTCTGCTGCCTGGAAATCAGCGATTACCCCATCCTTCAATGGTCTGATAGTTTCTAGATTAGCATGTGTTTTTTCGTGCATTAACATGGCTGCACGACCGACGGCAAGAATCTCATTGGTTTTCCTATCTATAGCGACGATAGACGGCTCATCCACAACCACTACGCCATCTTGAATGATTAGAGTGTTAGCGGTGCCTAGATCAACGGCCAATTCCTGACGAAAAAAACTGAATAAACCCATTTAAAATAAGAGTGAAATGTTAAGTCTTAAAACATGAATCAAATACTGTACCTTACTTATTAAGGTTGGAACATGGGTAAATATTTGCAGTAAAAATCAAGATTGGTTTCCATCGGCTTGCTTAGAGTATTGAAATTTTCGAGAACCACAATTATAGTGATAAATCCTTGATTATCTGAGAGATAGGACTATTCTGATCGAGATTATATAACCTAAAGCAAGTTATCATCAAGACATCTTTGATATTTTACATCTATATAACGTTGCTAGTCAGCCTCCTGTAAGTCAGAACCCCTGAATTAGCAAATAGCTGGCAATTCAAAAAAAAATTACTTACCAAGCTTATTGCACTATATATCCATCTAAATTGTAATCTAGATTTGACCCGCCAAAACGGTAGAAAAAGAATCAGGGTCTAAATAAGTCACTGCTATGTCTAGCAGCTCTTCTGCAGTGATTTCCTTAATTTCCTTGATGCGTTTCTCATAATCCTGTATGTCCAGATGGTAACAACTAAGATTTTTGATAAGCTCAACTTTAGCGAATGGTCCATCTAAGAGATGCAAAGTCTGACCTAAAATATAGTTTCGTACCATCTCCAACTCGTCATTAGGAATTAGTGAGGTTCTAAGTTTGGTCAATTCATACCTAATTTCGGATAAGGTTGGCTCGATGTACTGATTATCTACGTCTGCGCTGATATAGAAGAATCCATCTTCATTCCATCCGTGCATAGATGCATATATACCGTAGGTGTATCCTTTGTCTTCTCTAATATTACTCATTAACCTAGAACCAAAATAGCCACCTAGAACCATCGTCAGAAACTTCATACTGCTGTAATGGGAGTGCTTTCTATGAAAGAGTAATTTGCCTGTTTTTATAGAGGTTTGAATCTCATTCTGGGTGGACACTGACCGCTTCTCTGGTAGGGGGTCAACCCTTTGGAAGTGCACTACAGGGTGATGGCAATGTCGCTGCATGTTGCCAATTTGTTCGGTCACTATCTGTCGGGTCTCATCACTATATTGGCCACTAATGAGCATAAAAGCCTTATCAAGCCCTAGGTTTTTATTGTAAAATTCAAGAATCTTGTCTCTACTGATGTTTTTGATATCTTTTGGCTCAGTATTATAACCATAGGGATGGGACTGCCCAAATAGTTGTTCTGTGAGCTCACGATAGGATAGGACATCATTCTTAGCTAATTGGTTAGCTAGCCGTTGGCTGTGTACTGTGGCGTATTTCTCTATTTCTTCTTCAGCAAAGGCCGGATAGAATACCATGTGAAACCATACTGGCCAGACCTCTTTGAAGTATCTCTCAAGGACTACAAGACTGATAGAAGCATGCTCCATATTGCAGGAAGCCTTTACATTGGCGCCATAAAAATCATAGTGATAGGCCAATTCTTCTGCACTATGTCTGGTAGAGCCTTCTCTGATAAGATTTAAGGTAGAGCGAGCAATAGCCTTAGATTGCTCATGAATACGGCCTGTTCTGAAGACCAATTCAATTTTTATAATCTTCTGAGTACCTGAATTCACTTCATAGAGCTGTACCCCATTGGCCAGTTGGCTGGCAGAGACACCTGTCAGTGATAGGTCAAATTCAGTGTGTATTTTCGGTCCCTTCTGTCTGTCTATCATTATCTTTGGTGCGATTTCGGTATTTTGCGTTATTTGGAGCAAATATCCGAAGTCAATATTAACTTTTGCAAACAATAAATCCTCATAATGGTTTTCCAAGTCTCGTCTAGTGAATTACTAAAGAAGCTCCAGGTAGCCAATGGTGCCATTGGATCCAAGCCAGTCATGCCCATCTTGGAGGACGTCCTGTTTGAGTTGGAAGGCAATGAACTCACTCTTTCGGCGACTAACCTGGAGGTGACCATTATCTCTAGTCTGACGGTGTCAGGTAGTAAAGATGGCAAAGTGGCCATTCCTGCCAAAATATTATTAGAGACCCTGAAAGCCTTGCCCGATCAGTCGCTCAATTTCGAAGTAGACAGTAAGACTAACGGGATAAAATTAAAGTCTGCCTATGGAGAGTACAAATTAGCAGGGGATAGCCACGAGGACTTTCCTGAAATACCATCTGATGAAAATGTCAATAGCATAGACCTACACGTTGACCCATTTGTAAAAGCAATAAATAATACGGTATTTGCAGCGAGCGATGATGAGTTGAGATTAGCAATGACAGGGGTGCTGATGCAGATAGATTTCAATAAAGTCATCTTTGTAGCTACAGATGCTCACAAGCTAGTCAAGTATACTGTCGGCGGAATCAATACAGAGCTTTCTGAGTCCATCATCATTCCTAGAAAGGGTTTAAACCTATTTAAAAATGCCATCAGTTCGATGGATGATGAGACAACAAGTATCTCTTACAATAACAAAAACATCTTTATGAGATGTGGGGATACCTTAGTAATAAGTAGATTGATAGATGCGAAATACCCTGATTACAATTCGGTGATTCCAGTCAATAATAATAAGTTAGTCACTGTCAACAGAGCAGACTTTCAGAGTTCACTCAGACGTATCGTGATCTATTCTAACAAAACGACCAATCAGGTATTACTAAATATCGTAGAGGATGGAATGACTATTTCTGCACAAGATTTGGATTTCTCTAACGAAGCGACAGAACAAGTAGGATGCAGTTATAAAGGAGATAGTATCAGCATAGGGTTCAATGCCAAGTTTCTTGTAGAAATGTTAGGCATCATCAATACGGATGAGATTGTATTGGAATTATCAGCACCTAACAAGGCCGGTATTTTATTGCCATCAGAGCAAGAAGAAGGTGCAGACCTAATGATGCTGGTGATGCCAGTCATGATGAGCCACTAGGACCCAATTTACCAACCCAGATTTTTATAATAAATGACGGTAGGTCTATATTTCGGATCATTTAACCCCATACACGTTGGTCATCTCATAATCGCCAATTATATGGTTCAGCATACAGATATGGACCAGATATGGATAGTCGTTACGCCGCATAATCCACATAAGACGAAAAAATCTCTGGCAGATAATTATGATCGATTACATATGGTTAATCTAGCTATAGAAGATAATGACCTCCTGCGATCATCTAGTATTGAGTTTAAACTCCCACAGCCTTCTTATACTGTAGATACCTTGACCTATGTATCTGAGAAGTATCCTCAGCATAACTTTTCTCTTATTATGGGTGGAGATAATCTGACCACTTTCCATAAGTGGAAAAATTATGAGCAGATTCTTTCCCATTATAAGATCTATGTGTACAAACGACCAACCTATGAGGTACCTGAGCTGGCTACTCATCCATCTATTACCTTATGCGAAGCACCACTGCTTTCTATCTCATCTTCTTACATCAGACAACTAATCATGGAAAAAAAGTCTATTCAATACCTGGTTCCAGCTCCAGTGTATAAATATCTACTTGATAATCCGATATATCAGCGACTTATGAGTAATTGAAGTCCTGAAGCAATCAATAATTATGTTTAATTATCGTTTATATACCGCAAATCAATACTAACACTCAAATTTGGAGCAACTTGTTGTACCATTTAATATGTCTCTATAAGCGATGAAAAAGATATTATACTTCAATTTAGTTCTAATGACTCTATTGAGTGCAGAGGCCAGTGCCCAATCAAACTTAGCTATCGGTCAATGGCAGTCACACCATTCTTATTCTCAGACTGTAATGGTCACTCAGAGTGCAGATCAGGTCTTTTATGCTACAGAAGAGTCAATCATGATTCTGGATAAGGAGGAATTGACAGTGGATTTTCTTTCTCGAATAGAAGGACTGACCGAAACGGGTATTCAGCAGATATTGTTTGATGAGGTTAATCAGCAGTTAATTATTGCCTATAGGAATAGTACTATAGACATAGTGAGAAGCGATGATATCATCACCATCAGAGACATAAGTGATCGTTCTGATATCCAAGGAGATAAGCTCATCTATGATATGTACATCCGAGATGGTCAGAAGCTATACTTGGCGACTGGGTTTGGCTTGGTAGAGTATGATCTACAGGCCTTAGAATTTGGATTTACGATGAATATAGCGCAGAGGGTATCTAAAGTTGACGGTTCTGGAGATGTGGTTGTCATTGCCTTAGATAGTCCTACTAATGACCAAGTAGGCAGTTATGTACTAAACTTGACGACTACAAATACACCGGGGTTCTTTCCAATATGGGAACGATTAGAGCCTGAGCAAGGACTGCCCCAAAATTATACGGCAAAAGATGTTCTCATGCTGGGTAGTAAGTTATATATCAGTTTGGAAGAGGAGATTTATGTGGATGATGGCAGTCGTAATTTTGAATTGGTATATGAGAATACCTTCGCCGATTATGAGTTATTATTTATGGAACCTTCGCCAGAGGGTATCATGATTGGATCATATGAACGTGGTGGAAGGAATGGTCGCGGTGCCTTGATGTTTTTGAATGAGAATGATGACATCATTAGTGATGTGACTTTTTGTATCAGGAATCTCATGGATGCAGTGATTGATGACGAAGGACGAATTTATTTTTCCGACTTATGGAAAGATATATCTTATCTCGAGTCACGAAATGGCCCTTGTGTACCCATCGTTGTTGATAGCCCTTATGATTCGGAATTGCGAGATATAGCTGTGCAAGACGGACGAGTGTATGTGGCTTCTGGAGGTATTAGAGATAACTTTGGGGATTTGGCTGGTCGGAATGGGGTATATATTTTTCAAGAAGGCAGCTGGACTAATTTGCATGACAATACCAGTCAATTTATAAAAGGTAACGATTTTATACAGTTGTTTCAGGTTGCTGCCAGTCCTGATGGGGATAAGGCTTATTTCGGTTCGTTTTGGGCAGGTGTTGCTCAGTATGATGTGGCCACACAAACCTTTGATACTTTGTATAATGAGACGAACAGCTCATTACAATTTCAGCAAGGAGATGCTCGTGTAAGAATATCTGGATTGGCTTTCGATAGTGATAATACGCTTTGGGTATCTAATTTTGGAGCAACAGAACCCCTCAGTGCACTCAGCGCAGAAGGGGAGTGGTTTTCCTTCAGAGTGGATAGGAATGATGCCTTATTTGTTACGGACTTGGTAGCAGATGATCAGGGAATAGTGTGGGTAGCTGTTGGTGGTACGCCTGGCGGGTTATTAATCTATGACAAGGGTGCCGACTTAGCAGACACTAGTGATGATAGACAACGATTTCTTAATCAGGGTAACTCAGAGATAGCATCGAATTCTGTCAATGCAGTCAGAGTAGACAGGAGTGGTTCTGTGTGGGTCGGTACAGGGGCAGGTGCAGTGGTTTTTGAGTGTGGAGGATCTGCGGCAGAAGATGAGGATTGTGTGGGTAATAGACGCCGAGTACAGGTAGATGGTATCACCGCATTTCTGCTGGAGTCTGAAGATGTATTGTCTATTGCCATAGATGGAGCGGACAGAAAGTGGTTTGGTACAAGGAATGGGATTTTTGTCCAGTCACCTGACGGAGAAGAAGAAGTGATGCGGTTTGATACAAGGAATAGTCCCTTATTTGACAACACCATTAGATCTATGGATTATGACCCAAGGTCTGGCTTGATGTATATCGGTACAGATCTGGGCTTGCAATCTGTAAGAACAGAGACA
This sequence comes from uncultured Saprospiraceae bacterium, assembly GCA_964567435.1. Taxonomy (GTDB): domain Bacteria; phylum Bacteroidota; class Bacteroidia; order Chitinophagales; family Saprospiraceae; genus RFSX01. The sequence continues at coordinate 42,158 of CAZMMQ010000026.1, forward strand.
ACTGGGTCAAGAGATGTCCATGAATCTGATGTGTTTGCTTTTCCTAATCCAGTGAGAGCAAATCATACTGGTCCTATCGCTATAAGAGGCTTAGCGACTGACGCAGAGGTACGAATTACTGATATAGATGGCCATTTGGTGTTCAAGACTAGGGCACTTGGTGGACAGGCTATATGGGATGGCCGTGACTTTCATGGAAGTGAGGTTTCAAGTGGGGTCTACCTGGTATTCAGTTCTTCTACAGATCAGCTAAGAGATATAGACTCTCATGTAACCAAGATATTGGTAGTTCGATAGCGTAATTTCTATCGGTCTATGCTAACATTAGCATTATTTTTGATATATATTTGCCGTCCAATATATGGTCGCGTGGCCGAGTGGCTAGGCAGAGGTCTGCAAAACCTTGTACACCAGTTCGAATCTGGTCGCGACCTCCAAGCATTTTAAGCCTTACTTCGTGTAAGGCTTTTTTTGTCCCCTTCATTAAGCGTATTTAGCTATTTCTAAATAATTAGGATGCTCTTAATTTGGATTGCCACATCTACTTTGCAACTAAGATTTCTTTCAAATTGGATGTCAAGTCGTCAGATTTTATGCAAGTAGTCTGGAAAATACTTTGGTTAATCCTCAAAAATTTTAACATATTATATTTATGAATAGCATTACGACAGATTTTCCCTACTTCATTTCGTTCATTCAAAGAAAACTAAGTTATGCTGTCTTTTAAGTCTCTATTTCTCTTGTTGTAGCTATGTCCTTAGTGGACAGATACAACCGCTTGTGTTATATTATCACCTGTGGATGACTTTTGTCCTAGTGACAATTGTATTGGCATTAGTCGAAATTAGCGGGTAAGACAATAGTTAGTTGCATATTCATCATTTAAGACAATTTCCTGATAAATAGGGAATGGTCTTAGCAATCAATGTGGCCAATTTTGCTGTTTTAATATTCATTTGCATCAGGAAATATCTCTCATTGTTTTCAACCCAGAGAAGTTCTCATTAGAGTTACTACTTCCTTTTTTAGAGAATAATTCTCTATTTTAGAGTGAAAACAATTTGCAATGACCCCAATCATTGAATCAGTGGATGACGATATTCGTCTAGAAGAGATACGTCTTGAGGCTAATGAGAAAATCTCAGGTAAGGAGGTTTTGAAAGCGGATATATGCTTGATGTTTAAGTTTGCTGTAAATACTGGTAAAGAACTACCCAGTAATTTGAATCTCTCTGATAATGCAGACTATCCCACACTAATTTCAGATTATAATGCTTTGCTTAAGGTCATACAACCAGTTACACCTGAGTCTATTTTATATCTTAATGCTGAGCTGACCCATGTAGGTAGGGATGGCAAGTGGTATCTCATACCCATATTTACAAAGTGTATAGTTCTTGCTGCCTTAGCATTAGTCCTACTGGTAGCAGTGAGTATGCATCCATCTGTCAATGAAATCAATCAAAACGTAGGCCTCTTAGATGCATCCGGTCATACACTATTATTCAATCTGACATTTATATGTGCAGCCTCATTACTAGGTGTCATGTTTTATTTGCTTAAAACGATAGGCGATAAGATCAAGTCGACGACCCTGTTGCCACATGATAATATTGAAATTAATGCATCCATAATCATCGGCATTATATCGGGATTTATCATTACAGAGTTATTTACCCTGACCAGTGACACCTTGCAAAATAATTTCTTGGTTATCCATAAGATGACCTTAGCGTTGTTAGGTGGTTTTTCTTCTGATGCCATCTTTTCTATTCTACAAGGTGTCGTCAATAAATTTCAAAAATTGTTTTCCAACTAGAAAAATCAATGTTGTATTAGAAATAGACAATTAAAATAATTTTTAACCCTTTAAAACTTTTCAAAATGGCAGAACATAATATTTATGTCAATGTAATCGGGGATGGCCCACATCTTCAGTTCAAAGAAGGTAACAATGTAGATGATGGCGCCCACTTTCTTTCTGATGTTAAGAATGGTGATACAATTGTATGGAGGAAGTCACAAAATTCTGGCATCTATTCGTTCGAAGGCATATCCATGTATCAAAATGTGTCGGACAATGTAAACTTACTTTCCAATATTGTTACTACCAAAGATACGATTACTGCAACGGTCGTCGACCCACAAGCTGGCACTTCTCATGGCGATTTGTTGGAGACTTTCTTTGTACTGTATAAAGCCTCGGAGAGGGGAGATGTGATTGAAGAGGATCCAAAGTTGAGATTAAGAGGATCATAATTTGAGTGAAGATTTTCCTAAAATAATACTCGCATGGCTTCTCATATTAGGTGTAGGAGTTACAGCCTATTCTCAGGAGCAAAGAATTGCTGACAGTGTTTTGATTTTATTAAAAAAACACCCAGAGGTGGATTCCAATTATTTGGATCGACTTGTTACTGTTTGTTTCAATGAGCAGAATCCATCTAAGGCTGAGACATTTGCTGATTCGTTAATAGCAAAATCTTCTCGAAGTAAAGCTAGCTACGCTGACCATTTTTTGTCAAACGGCTATATGCATAAGGGATCGGCCTTGCGACTACAAGGAAAATTGACGGAAGCACAATCTTATTTTTTTAAAAGTTTGAAGATATCGGATGCCCGCAATGATTTACGGGCATCCGCAATTTATTGTATCACTATAGCTGATGTATATTCTGAAAGTGGTAATTCTGAGAACGCTATATTGTATTATGACAAAGCCATTTTGGCCTTATGGCAAACACCAGATACCATATCATTAGCATCTGCGATTCTAAATGCTGGTGATGAATTTCTTAATCAAGGCGAGTACTCTAAAGCGTTAGAATATTTTGACGAAGCAGAACCGTTATTCAGAGAAACAAATTATGAAGTGGGGTTAGCCTATTTGATGGGTAATCAAGGCATTGCCTACGCCGGTCTGGATAATAATCAATTGGCAGAGGAAAAACTGAATTTGGGCTTAGCGATTCTGGAAAAACTAGGGGATTATTATTCTATTTCCGTGTATCTAACCTATTTGTCTGACATCTATCTAGAGAAGAACGATAATACGAATGCTATAAAATATGCAAAGCGTAGCTTGGCGTTGGCCAATTCTTATGGTCTCAAGGAGCAGATTAGTGAAGCTAGCTTCGTTCTATCTAACATCTATGAGCATACAGGTAATGATACCAAGGCCTTGGAATATTATAAAAACTCCATAATCTACCGAGATAGTTTTAATAATGTAGAGACAGTACAAGACCTAGCCAATATGCGGACCGAACATGAAGTCTCTCAGAAGCAACTAGAGGTCGATCTCCTTGAGGTTCAGAAAAAGAATCAGAACCTAAT
>CAZMMQ010000027.1:0-35144 GCA_964567435.1 uncultured Saprospiraceae bacterium
ATAACTAACTTATTTACACACTTTTTTGACAATCATGGTTTCTTTTTTTGTATCATCTCGTCAAGTGGACTAACGATATTATTAAGACTTTGAGTGCTGATGTGGGTATATATTAAGGTGGTCTTTATATCTTTATGACCCAAGAGCTCTTGTATGGAGGCAATGCTGATGCCTCTATCATGTAGATGTGTGGCAAAGCAATGTCTAAGCACATGAGGAGTGACCTTTTGGGTTATCTGCGCTTTCTTAGCTGCACTCTTTACTACTTTCTGGATACTGGTTGTACTATATTGCTTACCAGGTATAAATGATTCAAAAAGATAAGTCACTGGTTTGTGCTGATGAAAGTAGGCTCTCAGGACTTCTGCAAGATGATCGCTGAGCATAACCGATCTATCTTTTTTACCCTTGCCTGCTCTGACGATGATCTGACGGCGGTCGTAATTTATATCCTGGATTTTGAGATTAATAAGCTCTGTGAGGCGTAGACCTGATGAGTATATAGCGTAGAGAATATTACGATGCTTGATGTTAGTAGTGACTTCTATCATACGCAGCACTTCTTTTTGACTTAGTATACGAGGCAATCTAAATCTGGTCTTGGGTCTGTCTATCATTCTGACATCAAGACTATTCTTAGGATAGACTTTAGTAAATAAATATTTCAAGGCACTTATTTGAATATTCATATAACTGGATGATAGCTTTTGACCACTCAGAAAGATTGTATAATTGGTAATGTGCTCTTGCGTCGTATCATCTAACTTTGTTTTGTTACCTAGCCATTGATTATACTTTACCACAGCTACAGTATAGGCGCTAATTGTACTCCAGCTATATCGCTCAGCCATCATACGACTAGATATCCTATAAGCTGATTGCTGATCATCATTTTTAAATTTGGATATTAACTTTCGGAGCCTATCCTTATTGCTATTAGGCTTAGGTTTGTAAGGAGTATCAGTACTAGCTAGACGATCTGTGACAGTAATATCATACTGGAGATAATCTTCCTTTAGTCGTTGGATTACCTTTGTATCATAGGGTATGACCCATCTTTCTAGTTGTTTGTCATAATATCTGTTAGTTAGCTTATGTATAGGAGAAATTACTTTTTTGAATCCACTTACTTCTACAAAAACCTCCTTTTTTCTATCTGGTAATGCATACAAGGTAACCTTGCTTGGTTTTTGTATTGTAAGTAGAATAGTCTCAATTTCTTGGTACTGCGTATCACGCCAACAAGAAAAATATTCCTGTAGCTTTTCCAGGTTATATAACGAAGCTCGACATATCCACTTTTTGGCTTTAGTATCCCACCATACCTTATTTATCTTTTTAATTTTCTTTACATGTTCTTTTGAATATTTTAAAGTGATAATAAAATGATTATTTGATAGAACTACTTCTATATCTCCAATATTGGCATTGGATATGTCTGTCACTGATTGTGTACTCTTATCAGTAAGTCCAGATATCGAAGCTGACTTTTGTGCTTCTATGAAGGGTGTATGCTGTGCGGAGAGTACTCCCTGAGCATGACCTTTAGTATCAGTAGTATTTCTTTGTGCTTGCTTATAGACTATAAAAGGCAGCTCTAGTGCCTCAAAGGCTTCCAATGCCTTGTTATTATTTTCTAGAAAATAGGAACCATGTGTCCTAGTATATCTTACACCTGGAATAGTTTTGACTTTCTTTAACCAATCTTCTCGATTATAAAACTGCATAAGAATGATTGGTCGTCCTCTGTGCTCTATTTTCTTTAGAGTTACTATTTCAGATTGATAACGTGAAGTCTTCAATGGTATAGTTTGTTATTATTCTATAATGTCTTCTGCTGAGAATATAATCACAACCACATATCTCTCATTCTATATACTCAGAGTAAGTTTCATACTGTTATTAAAAATAATAATATCTGGACTTAGTGGAGTGTTAATTGTTGTTAAATGTGGCGCAAACTGTGATAATTTGTCACAAGTCCTATAATCGCTGTGCATAAGCCTTGGGCTATAAATTCACGTATTCTATATATTTTATTGCCTGCGGTTTGATTAACCGTATTCTACAACCTAATAGTTTTTGTGTGAGGTTAGTAGTTGATTAGCATTTAATTATTATTGCTGAATAGCGCATCTAAGATGCACCATAAATCAACAGATGCACATAGATAATAATGCTAAACTGTTGTCGAAAATGAGCAGCTTCCACATTTAGTATCTAGCTAATCGTACTTGCCTACCAGCGGTTTTTTATTTTATTGAAAAAAGCCTGCCCTGAGCAAAGTCGGACGGGAAACAAAATTCTAGACTCTACCCAATTAATTCAGCTTTATATAGCTAAACAAGCGCCAAACTCCTCCTTCCAGTCGTCAAACAACGACCATTGTTTTTAACGCCATCTAAAACCTCCTTAGCCATAATGGCTAAAGGCTGTCCCACCATCTATCCCGCAATAAAAATCGTGTAGCCTATATGGTCTATTCAGTATTATTATTATGGATCAGTCAAAGATTGACTTCAAGTGCCTTGCCAAGTAATTTCTCAAACTGATTAGCTATATAGAAAAGAAACCTCTTTTCTGATTTCTTTTGATGTAAAATCCATACGAACTATTTGATTCATGTCGATAGAGTACTATTCTTATCTTGACTTGTTATCACCCGTCTATATTTTATTAATGTCCGTATTAGAAAAATATTTAGAAGAAAACTAAGAATAAATTTTTTGTTGTGTTTCACAAACATATTGATTGGATGTTGAGGGATAACAGCGGCTTGATTATTCTCAAGAGTGCTCTGAAGGTTTTCTTCTGGTAATTCTACAATTTCTTCTATTTCTTCTTGTTTGGATTCTTCTATTGTTTCTTGTTTGGATTCTTCTTTTATTTCTTCAGCGAGTTTTTTTATACCTATCGCTAGGGCTGCATCATCATGGATTTTTTGGAGGTGTTCTTCACTCAGATTAAATTCATTTAGATTATTTATAATTGATTTTGTAGGTGTCAGTTGTCTTTGGTAATTTCCAATTCCAAGTTGTCCGTTCCAGTTTTCTCCCCACACAAGAATATCTTCATTTTGATCTATGGCTATGGACTGAAAACAGCCTGCACCAATATCTTTTATACTAGTGATATCCAACTGTATGGGTATGGTTGAGTTTTTTTCAGAGTTGTTTCCTAGCATTCCGTTTTCATTTCTCCCCCAGCACCATACCTTATCTTCATTGTCAATTATCATAGTGTGCCAACTTCCACACGCAATTTTTTTAGCTGGTGGTACAGAGGTCAGTTTGTGAGGCAGATGTATATCTTCACAGTTTCCAGTACCTAACTGACCATAAGGATTGTCACCCCATACCCATACACTGCCATCTTTTTTTAAGGCAATGGCATGATGCCAGCCTGTCGCCATATCAGTAACGTCAGATATACCTTTGACTCTTACTGGTTCTTTCTTTAAGGCAGTAGTGCCGTCCCCAAGATTTCCATAGTTGTTAGATCCCCAAGACCATAGATCTCCATGCTTATCAAGGGCTAATGAGAAATAGCCTACAGATGCGATTTTGACGATGTCTTTGAGGCCTGACACATAGGTGGGGATTTCTGTATGTTCTCTGTTGCCGTTGCCTAGTTCTCCATAAAAGTTATGACCCCAACTCATGACTCTACCATCCTTAAGTAGAGCTAATGAATGCCAATGGCCACCTTCTACAGCAATCGCATTGCTGATACCATCCACTTTCTGGGGATAGTTGTAGTCTAGAGGTAATTCGGCTGCTAATTGTCCATAGTTATTCCATCCCCAAGTCCATACATTTTTATTTACATCTATTGCAAGCGTGTGCTTGTATCCCCTCGATACAAAATCTATAGGAGGAAGACCATTTACCCTGACTGGATATATTCTTCTAGTGAAGGTGGAATCACCTAATTCTCCGAATTCATTTTTGCCCATTGTCCACACTTCTTTATCCTTGGTTAAGAATACGGTATGTTGATTACCACCATCTATGTATTGAGCTCTAATAGAATTACATAAGGTAAGAACGATGATAGATACAAATAGGAGCAAGTGTTGGTTAGTCAGTTGATTCATTTTGATATATATTGATGTAGTCTATAACAAGTGTATCAGGCAAAGCTTCAGTATCAATCTCTCTGCTCCATTCATAAATTCTTAGACTTATGTTTGGACTAAGCCATCTATCTTTAGTATCGGGAAGAGATTCGGAAATATTGTATGTATCATTTATTGGAGCAGGTAAATAATTTGATATTTCCTCGTTCTGTAATTCGTCACGACAAATTTTCCATATTTCTTGATGATCAAAATACCAGGTGATTTCGTCTACTGTCCACTGAACTGAGTAGACATGAAAGTCTTGGCAATAGTCTGCTTTCGAGAATTTTGTGGTCACGTACTTTTCTTTATTATGTGAGCTGACAAAATGTTCTGCACTGTTGCCAAAAAATTCAAATACGACAATTTCATCATGGTGCCATAACCAAAAAACTGGATATAATCCTCTTGCACAAGGGATCTTTGCTCTACATTCAAAATATCCTAGATTATATCCTTTTTTAGAAAATATGGATGCTGATGTAAATGATAGATTGAACTCGAACTCACTTTGTCCAACAAGATCACAACCAAGATCCTTTCCTTGATTAGCATCGACTTTTCCTAGGTAGCTTATGGGTTCATTTTTGGCGATTAGATTTAAATAGCCATTTGCTACGACTACGTTTCTTTTTTGTAATAATGCTGCATTTTCAAAGTTGCAATTACCCCTAGGTAATATTTTGTCGTAGGGTTTTGGGCTTTTCGTATAACAATTCCATTTAGTTGTGTCCAATATAGATTTTTCAAATTCGTCCTGAAAAACCAGATTCATGGAAGCTTTCAATTGAGAAGTATCGTCGATATTTTTCTCATCACAAGAGTAAAAGACTAGAAGTAATAATATGGCAATTCTCATTTATTTCGCTTGACATAGGAAACTAACGATATGAGGATAGCATTGACAATTGGAAATGAAATTTTGAGTTTTTTTTACTTGTAGAATTGTAGTTCAAGTGTTATGCTCTTTTTTTCTTTCCAGTCAGTGCAACTTCTCTTCACCTATGTCCTAACTTATAAATATGCTAGATTGGATAGGCATATTTCACATCTGTCTAACTAAATCTACAAAAAATATTGACAGTTTTTAGAACTTGAACTGGTAGAGTAGGAGGTAATTATAGTGGCTATTACTCTCTCATATGCTACTATTAAAAAAAAACAGCCTCCGATTGCTCAGAGGCTGTTTTTTCGAGATGACTAATCTCGTTGTTTTTTGAAGGGCGGTCTCTCGGATTGACATTTAGTCAATCCTGCATTTCATGCCGCTCTTTCACCTTAAATACTCTATATTTTTATTATTCGAGAGTTGACTAGACTCTCTCCCTTTTTGTTATTATTTGATTGTAACATCTGTTAAGTGAACTTCAGTCTTTCCGTCTATTACAAATCCTAATTTGTAATGTCCAGACTCGAAAAGTTTCTTTTTGATCTGCACATAGTCAGACTTCACTGGTCGTAAGTAGATGATTTCTCCTGAGTTGTCTAATATCAGAACCATTGAGATGTTATCATTTGTATTGAAAACCAAATTCTCTGTCTCTACATCAAATTCTGCTGAAGCAAATATATCCAAATCATTGAATGATAATACTTCTATTTCCGATGTTGAGATCAACACTTCTGGAGTTATATTAGCGAATACTGAAGTTAGTGTGAGTATGATGATTCCTAGAGTTGTAATTATGTTTTTCATGTTTTTATGTTTTTACGTGTTACGCTTATAAGACAGGAAATCTGAAATCTACCCTGAATCATCCACTCTACAGGCTCTACACAGCCTATCTACGGACACCCTACAACTATTGAAAATGGGATAAAAAGTGACAAGAGGTTGTCAGATTGGATATGGATTGGCTCATTTTTGGGATGAAGAGCTATTTATCTAGGGATGTTCTATAATGAATTTCTTGGTCAAAGCAGTTCTCGTTTGTGTAGACCTATAGTACACTTCATTACGACCAACAATATATATATGATGCTATCTTCACTTATGGGATAACCATATGAGATGTATTCCATATCACATCCATTACAAAGATTATGGTCAAATCTAAGTTCACCACCAGAAGAATAGACAGCGAAAGAATTACCATCATAACTGGTTCTTGCCTGATATATATATCTCCTTGCTCGTCAAATGTAATCTGACCTCCCCTACTTCTGGATTCAGCGATGGTAGCCCATTGAATGGTTTGGGCTAAGGCAAAAGATGCAAATAACAGAAATAGAAGGTGGAAGCGAGTTTCATAGAGTTGTCTTTAAGGTGTCCAAACAAAGACTACCATACACTTGATTTGTGATTCCTAAGTATAAGAAAAATTGCTTTCGATAAGATTGCCTTAGCAAAATCACATTATGACATTGATAGATATGACTATTATCTTACATTTTTATCTATTCAAATTACCTTAAGATTTGACCTACCTACATAAAAAAAGCCGGTCCTAGTTTTCCCCCTACGAACCGGCCTGAAGAAGGATTCCTTATCGCTAAGTATTCCTCTCCAATAATCTGAACATGGTACAAATAGCATATATCTTGCCAATCTCAACCAATCTGTCTGATGATGAAGGAAAAAATGTACTATTGAAAGAAATAGGCCCTTCTAAAGTCTAAAAGAGGTAATTTAACACCAACATCAAGGGTAGAATCGCCTTTTAAGACCTCAAAACAAGGAGGTTTTTACTGGCTTTGACGGCTGGAAGTATGGCGGCAAGGATGCCGATTAACAATACAGTCAATGCAACGATAATAAAATCCCCTGCTCTCAATTGGATAGGATAAGCATCCATCAAAAATCCTGAAGGCACACCAATAATGCCAAATTTCTTCTGTATAAAATAGAAGATTAAGGCTAATATGAATCCTGCAAAGATGCCAATCAAGGTAATCATTGCGCCTAGTTGTATGAAAAGGCGTCTAACATCCTTGGATTCAAACCCTAAGGCTTTTAGAACAGAAATATCCTTTTTCTTATCCAAGCCTATCATCCACAATGCCCCGAGCAGATTAAAGGCAATAAGGAGCATGGTCAAACCTGTAATGAGGAAACTGATCCATTTTTCCACTTGCATGACCTTAAGGGTGGATTCGTCTTGTTCGTATCTGTTCTTATAATCCAGATCTGAGCCGAGAATCTTAGTCAGTGAGGCTTTAAGATCGGTATCAGATACTGTCGGAGACTTCTTGATTTCCAGATAGGAGGCCTGTCCTCCTTTGTCCAATAGATTGGATGCCAAATCATAAGAGGTGAGGATATACTGATAATCACTTTCGCTTCTAACGGAGAATACACCAACTGGATACAGACTTCTGGTTATAAAGTCCTTAGAACCAAGCATAGATTTTCTCTTTGCTGGCATATAGACCGTCATAGGCGTCAGCTTATCAGAGACATTAAGCGATAACTTGTTTTTCATACCAACGCCTACCATGGCGAAGTGGGTATTACCTTCTTTGGTTTTATAAGACCCATCCACCAGCAAGGTGTCTAGTCGAGTGACCTTTAGATAAGATTGGTCAACGCCTTTGATCATGCCGATTTCTTGTACTCCTTTGTACTCAAATAGAGCGACTTCTTCTATCGTTAGGGATACAGCATCCACGCCAGTGATCTGAGAAAGCTCTAGAAGGTCTTCTTCATTGACAGGAAAAAATTTGCCTTCCTTAGGAACAATTTTGATATCTGGGTTGAAGGCATCGAAAAGTCCGGATAACAATCCTTCAAAACCATTAAATACACTAAGTATCAGAAGTAAGGCAGTGGTGCCTATAGATATACCCAGAATAGAAATACCTGTAATGATATTAATGGAGTTAGTAGATTTCTTACTAAAAAGATATCGTCTGGCTATATCAATGGTCAGTGAAGCCATATATCAATTCAGGCGATCATCCATGATAGCCTGATAGAACACAGACTGGATGCGAGGTCTATAATTTTTTCTAGAGAATACTCTGTTTTCCATAGTCGGGTAGGTCCTATTGGATAAAAATATATAGATCAAATCATACTTAGGGTCTGCAAAGACAGATATTCCTGTAAATCCTAAATGCCCAAAGGCTAGATCGGACGCTAATTCTGACATATTTTCTGTTTTGTCTTTGTCCAGTTCTTTCATATCAAAGCCAATGCCTCTTCTTGTGGAGCGATAATATCTTTTTGTGAATTTTCTGACCGTCTGAGGTTGGATATATTGGTTGCCGGCATAAGATCCACCATTGAGCAACATTTGCATTAAGACAGCCAGTTCTTCCGCATTGGAGAAGAGACCAGCATGACCAGCCACACCGCCCAGCATCGCTGCGCCCATGTCATGTACATGCCCGTGTATCACCTCATCTCTGAAATATTCATCTTTCTCCGAGGGCGGGATTCGGTTTTTAGGTATTTTTTTTAATGGCTTATATAAGGTATTTCTTAGTCCAAGTGGTTCATAGAATTGTTCATGGACGTAGGCATCAAGGGTCTGTCCTGTTACCTTCTCTATAATCTGCTGGAAGATATAAAAACCTAAGTCACTATATCTATAGTTTCTATTCTCTCTTAGATCACAGTTATAAATGTACTTATATATGGTATCTCTGAAGTCTCGTCTAAGATATAGATTATCGGTTACCTGATAAGGATGGGTGTCAGACCTTGTCGTACGATAATACTTGTCCAGACGTTTTGGATTTTTGACATCCTTTTCCATCGTGTCTTCATAGAAAGGAATCCACCCTGGTAGGCCCGAATGATGTGCCAACACATCTTCAATAATTAAATTGCCTTTATTTGTGGTATCCAAATGAGTGATGTAATGAGACAACTTCTTGTTGATGTTAATCTTTCCTTCGTCATATAATTTCATCATAGCAATGGTAGAAGCCAATATTTTAGTGACACTAGCCACATCATATATGTCTGAGGTGGATACTTTTTGCTTATTGTTAGGTGTGTGGTGGCCAAAAGCTTTGTTGTAGAAGATTTTACCATTTCTAACCCCAAGAATCTGACAGCCTGGAGCCGCTTTTTTGTCCAGCATTTCTTGTACGATGGTATCTATCCTTAGCAGCGTATCAGATGACATCATGACATCCTCAGGTGAGGCGTGACCCAACCTGTATAGTGAGGACCTAGTAATTCCCGTCTTGACTGGGAACTTGGGGTGCGAAGTGACGGGGAGTTTTCCAGCTATTTTGTGGATGCCAAATATAGCCTGTGCTGCTGCCTTCTGCATCATCTCGTCTTCCTCGAAAGTTTGAAGGATAGTCGATATCTCAGGAAAAAACTTTAGCGCATAAGGACTACCGTTATTCACCAGTATAAGCTTGTGCCTGCTCTGAAGTTGGTAGATCAGATCAAACATATATTGGCTAATCCCAAAATCCTTTGAAGCATATATCGACATATCATGAAGTGAGACGATCACCGTTTCGTATGCAGCCAACTTATTGACTAGAATTTTGATTTCTGCACTACTCAGTTTACTGCCTGCATGGAAATGTGCCGTAAGGCCAATTTTGCTTAATTCTTTTTGAAAGATTGTTTCAGTAGTAGATCCCAGAGACAAGCTAGCGATGCTTTTTGTGATTTTTCTAATAGGAATCTGATTGGTGTCGTCAGTAACCAGTGTAATGGCTTTCCGATATAGCTGCTCTTTGATAAGGAGTGCAGCTCTGTCGTTGACCTCTCTGGAGATGAGGTTGGTATTTTTGATATATGGCTTACCAGTTAATCGAAGATTATATTTTGATTTTAATATTTTCAAAGCTTTTTGATCAATAATGGCTTCATCCAAGCGACCGGCCTTTACTTCTGATACGAGTTTCTCAATAGCCACTTTTATATCGATCGGAAGCAGCATGATGTCATTACCGGCTTTTATAGCTTCCAATTCCATGATGCCAGGTTTGTAATGTTTGGCGACACCTTGCATTTCTAATCCATCGGTAAATATTAATCCGTCGAAGTGTAGTTCGTCTTGCAGCACGTCTGTGACTACTTTTTTGGACAAAGAGGTCGGTCTGTTTTTTTCATTATCCAGTGCCGGAATAGCCAAGTGAGCAGTCATGGTACTTTTAATGCCTAATTGAGATAGTACTCTGAAAGGCGTTATTTCAAGACTGTCAAGTCGTGCTCTGTTATGATTAATGAGTGGGAGGTCATAATGTGAATCTACATCTGTATCTCCGTGACCAGGGAAATGCTTCATGCACGCTATGACACCTGCATCCTGCAGCCCCTTGGCATAGGCATAGGACTTAGTGGCGACTTCAAATATATCTTCTCCAAACGAACGGTTATGTATAACCGGATTGGCAGGGTTGTTATTGACATCTACGACAGGAGCGAAATTAATGTGTACGCCGATCCTTTTTAGGTGACCAGCGATCGACTGTCCCATCTCATAGATTAAGGTATTATCAGAAACCGCTCCCAGCGTAAGTTGTTTGGGAAATGATATGGCATCTCCAAGATGTCTCATGCCCAAACCCCATTCTGCATCTATAGCCACCATCAAGGGGGTATCTGATAGTCTCTGATATTGATTGGTTAATTCTGCTTGCTTAGTCGGGGTGCCTTGAAAAAAGCACAAACCGCCCACCTTATATTTTTTAATCTGCTCTTCTACACTTTTGATATGGTCAGGTCCTTTATCAGAATGGGCTCTTATCATAAATAGTTGCCCGATTTTTTCCTCCAAAGTCATTGCAGACAACTTGGTCTGTGCCCACATCTCATCGGGATCAATAAGAGATTGATCCTGGCTTATGCCTGCCAGAGGTAGTAGTAAAAGGGTTAAATATATCGCCGTTATTCTCATTGCCTTGTAATCTGATCTAGTGCATTGGGGTCTATCTCTTGTGCCTTATTATAATATTCTGCGGCTTTGACAGCATCGCCTTTATTTCTGTACGCCGTCGCAAGGTTGACATATGACGTTGCCACATTAGGATCTAACTGGAGTGCTTTCTCAAAATAGCTAATAGCTTTATCATGGTCATTCTTTATACCATTAACGATTCCAAGCAGTCTTAGCGTCTCTGGATCATTGGCACTAAGCTGATAAGATCTTGTTAAATATTCTTCACTCTTGGCAATGTCGTTTTTGACTTGACCATAGTATTTGCCAGCATCCCTCAAGATGACGGGATAGTTCTTATTAGCATCATTAAAATCAGGATATAGCTGCCTCAACTTCTCGTACTGTGCGATAGCTGGCACAAAGTCATCTTTGTAATAGTGCGCATTACCCAACAATAAGTAGGCATTTCTGTAAGTGGGGTGGATCTCTACAGCTTTATTAAGATAGCCGATAGCTTGATTTAAATATTTAGTTTTCTCTAGGCCATTTTTCATCTTACTAGCTGTTGTAGTTAGGGTACCGCCCGCAGCATTGAGGAGTTTGGCACTTCGTGGCTGATTTTTTACATCCGTCGTAAATAGGGTAAAATCATCTTTCCAGACTATATTTCTAGTGACGGTCTTGACAGCAAATCCTATCAATATGACTCCCAGTACGCCATATAATACATTTTTGCTTGAAATCCATTTGGTGAGTACTCGAGCAATAACTATCATAATACCTAAAGAAGGCATAAATAGAAATCGCTCACTCATGTTGGTCCCAATAGGGAAAACAACATTAGATACGATCGACAAGGTAATGATGTAGTACAATAAACCAAAGCTGATCAGCTTATCCCGCTTCCAAAAGAAAAACCCACCAGCAATAATTGCGACGTAGAGTAACAAACTAAGCAGCACTTGCCAATCTCCGAAACCCATAATCTCTACGGCCCTTGGATAATAATCATGGCTTAATGGATGGGGAAATATTAGCAGTGTTATGTACCTGCCTAGTGTAAAGAGTATAGTAGCGAATTTCTCTCCACCACTAAAGTCAGTATAGACCCCATTGACCATTTTGAGAAACGGGTTATTCATCAGTTCCATAGATTGGCCACCAAAGTCCATCCCAAGGATAGCTGTTCTAATGCCCAGAAATATGATGGTACTTACAAGGAATGGCCACAGGTATTTGAAGGCGTTCAAAACTGATACTCTTTTAAAAAATACATAGACCAGTGGTACTACTGCCAAGAAGGTAATGGCGTTCTCCTTACTCATCAAGGCAATAAAGAAAAATATCATAGCCCATATGTTCCACTTTAGTGCTTTGGTATGATAGAACTTTAGACTTGCCCACAAAGCAGCCACAGATCCTAACATAGTCATTATCTCATCACGACCTTTGATATTAGCAACCGCCTCAGTGTGGATTGGATGTGCTATATAAAGCAGGCAGGCCACTAGGATAAAGGTTCGTACCTGACCTTCTTTCTTGCCAGCCTTATTCATCCCGAGCAACATGAGCGATAACATCTTGTATATCATGAAACCCAGAAACCCATAGAGCATTATACTGATAAAATGACCTATATGAGGATTCTCTCCAAACAACTGGTATTCTATAGCATACATCATAAGAGTGAATGGACGGTATCGTCCACCACTGACTAATTTGGCCTTACCTTCTTCCTTAAAAAATCCAAAGAACGTATCGTTGCCTAGAATACCAGGTATGCCACTTATCCCATCTTGGGTAAACATATTTTGTGTAATAACGATAGCATCGTCTTGGGTATACTCATTTGTGATCGTATTGGCATACAACAGAACCCCTACGGCTAAGATGATCCAAGGGTGCCATCTGTAATGACCTAACACTGATGATTGTGGCTTAGTTGACGACTCATTCTCTTGTGGAGAGCGGTCGTGAGATTGGGCTTTTTTACCCTTTTTACCTGATTTTTTGGACTTGGCCATGACGTTACAAAATTACAAATTACAAATTATTCTAATGTGTAAGTCGTGATTAAGTACATTGGTTGTATAAATACAGAGAATATCTAGGGGAAATCGCTTTGCCATTGGCCTTTCTGAGCCAGTACTTTTTTAAGAAACTTCTTATCTAAAGTGCCATTAAAGGGTGGTTTGAGCTTAATATGATTAGCTGGGCCATATATTGTGAGTTGACCCCCGTTATAGTAGATATTGAGTCTATAGTACGGGATGCACCAGGCATAGATGCGCATAGTAGAATTAAAACCAACCAAGAGACCTTTTTGACGCATTTCTATATTGCAATAAGCCGTATTTCTATTGGCAGATATGATATGTTGGATCTCAGGACTTGATTCTACAATTTGAAGTTTGGCACAACCAATGCCACCCATTTTGAAACGATTCAAAAAAGAAAATGAGGGACCGATGCATTCTTCTATCTGCCGATCATTCTTTTTGCTCTTATAACTGATATTGAGAATCATTCTACTTATTGAGCTTTGGATTGTATTTGACCATGATGTGTATCCAAAGCGATCTAGAAAATCGGAGTAATCTCATGAATGATAGGACACCCAGTAAAATTATAATACCCATAGCTGCGTTAACTGAGACTTTAAAGTAAAATACGAGCAAAAGTGCCAGCGGCAATAGGATGAATACTGATAGACCATAAGAGATAAACATCGCCCCATAATAGTATCCTGGTTCAGGTTCGAAAGGCTGATTGCAATGACTGCATTTTGTATGCATAGCGAGTGGATTGCCTATTTCGAAAGGAATAGTGAATAATGGGGCGCTGCGACAACGTGGACACATATACTTCCATGCATTGATTAGTGTTTTGATGCTCATGATATGATAACAGTACAGAGGTTAATGGGTTTTTATGATATATTATATTCTAATTATATGATGTAAAAAGATATATATTAGATGTTTTTCTAAATCATTCAAACAAAACAATTATGTTGAAAAAACTACTATTTTCTTTTACATTATTTGCAGCTTCTATCTCTTATTCTTTTAGTCAGGATTATCAGCTTCTTGAGTGGGATGTCATTCATTTTGGATATGCTATTCCAGGGGGTGACGGTGTTTCTGGAGGTATTCTGTTAGGCACAGAACCTAGAGTTAATATTGGAAATACTTTTTCTGCTAGTATCAGGTGGGAACTTGCTTTATTTGGCAGTAGTGATGATTTTGGAGGAGATATAGGGGCTTCAGGGTCAATAGCTCTTTTTGGGGACTACTACATTTCTAATAATGCCAACAAAAGGTTTTATGCAGGATTAGGGATAGGTAACTTTGGAGGGGCTTCAGTTACTGTCACAGATCCAAATGGAAATGAGATAGAAAATGATGGTGGCTCTTCAATTGGCATTGTGCCTAGAGTTGGTTATGAATTGGGATTCATTAGATTAGGCTTAGAATATAATCTAGCATTTGATGAGGCTGTGCCGAATTATTTAGGTATTAGGCTAGGCTTGAATGTAGGAGGAAGATTGAAGTAATAAGCTAGTAACAAAATATACAGGTATAAAAAAGAGGCTGTCTCATAAGAGGTAGCCTCTTTTACTTTAATACCATTCTATATTGCATCTATTTGCAAATCTTTAATATAACCTTAGTATTTAATTGTCTTCTATATGGTGATTCTAATTGTAAATCCATAAGTCAAAAACTACATCCTAAGTCCTGAGGTTATATATGTCGTTAGTTATCAGTTTCTAAAAAATTGAATAGATATGAGATATATTAAGTTTATATCACTTATGATGATGCTTGGTGCTGTAAGTGAAGGAAATAGTCAGGATTTACAAAAAGAATTATCAATGAATAATCGTGCTACCAGATATGGAATAGTAGGACAATCAGCCCCTGAGCTTAAAGTCAGCCAATGGATAGATGGTCAGGGAGCAGCTACAGAAGACATAAGGCTATCTGAATTAGATGGAAAATTTAAAGTCATCTATTGCTTTCAAGCGTGGTGCCCTGGTTGTCACAGCAGAGGCTTGCCTTCTCTAAAGAAAATGTCTGCCGAGCTAAAAGATAATCCTAATGTAGAATTCATGGCTATACAAACAGTCTTCGAGGGAGAGAGTTCTAATACCTATGACAGGATGGTAGAGATACAAAAGCAGTATGATCTAGATATTCCATTTGGACATGACCCAGGAGATGCGACCAGCAGACACAGATCTACAACCATGAATAGCTATAGAACAGGAGGAACCCCATGGTTTATATTTATAGACCAGAAAGGCCAAGTAGTGTTTAATGATTATCATTTGGATACAGATAAGGCCATTGACTACCTGAAGACGATAGAAAAGATATAATTAATTATCTGCCGGCAATCTCTACTGTGGTAGCTGGTGTTGTCTGATGTGTAGCGGCTTTTGATTTTTCAGAATCAGGATCTGGATCTCTTCTAATATGAATTCTAATCTTCTTGCGAATTTAATTTCAAAAGTTTCTCTCATTTATGATGACTGCAAAAGATCACTCTCTCATTTTTACCCAAGAACAAATTTCCATGACAAGTCTTCAAATTCATTTTGATCTTTTCTCTGCTTACTATCAAAAGTAAATTCTTTATAGCTTATCCTGCCCATCCCTCTCTGTCAAGGCTACGGTATTGGATAGCCTCTGCGAGATGTTCTATTTTGATATCCTCACTATTGCCTAAATCTGCTGCTGTCCTGGCTACTTTGAGAATGCGATCATAGGCTCTGGCAGATAATTGTAGTTTGGTCATGGCCGTCTTAAGAAGTGTTTGCCCAGCTGTATTTATCTGACATACTTCCCTTACCATGCGCGAAGGCATCTGCGCATTGGAATGGATGTTCTTGAATTTTTTGAACCTTTCTATCTGAATTTTTCGTGCGGCCACCACCCGTTTTGAGATGTCCTTACTAGATATTTGTGCAGGTTGGAATTCTGCTAATTCATCATAAGAGACAGGAGTAACCTCTACATGCAAATCTATTCTGTCTAATAGAGGCCCTGATATTTTATTGAGATATTTTTTGACAACTCCTGCACCACATACACAATCTTTTTCTGGATGATTATAGAAGCCACAAGGACAGGGATTCATAGAAGCGACCAACATGAAGCTGGATGGATAATCTACAGTTACTCTAGCCCGTGATATCGTGACTTTGCGCTCTTCCATAGGCTGTCGTAGTACTTCCAGTACTGATCTTTTGAATTCTGGCAACTCATCTAAGAAGAGTACCCCATTATGAGCTAGAGATATCTCACCAGGGTTAGGATTGGAACCACCACCCACTAGCGCGACATCGCTGATGGTATGATGAGGAGACCGAAATGGTCGCTGTGTCACTAAAGAAGACTCGGAGCCAAGGAGGCCAGACACCGAATGTATCTTAGTTGTCTCCAGTGCTTCGTACAAATCTAATGGCGGTAGAATCGATGGCAAGCGCCTGGCCAACATGGTTTTGCCAGCGCCTGGTGGGCCTATAAGAATGGCATTGTGACCTCCTGATGCTGCTATCTCCAGTGATCGCTTAATATTTTCCTGACCTTTGACATCTGAGAAGTCTTCTTTGTAATCACTTACCTGATCATTAAATGCTTCGCGAGTATCATATTCATAGGGTAGAATAGAGGGTTGACCTTCTAGGATGGATATAGCTTCTATGATGGTTTTGACACCGTACACCTTGAGGCCATCTACGATGGCTGCCTCTCGTGCATTCTGATAAGGTAGTATGAGGCCATCCATTTTGTCTGTCCGAGCTTGGATGGCTATCGGTAGTGCACCTTTAATGGGGCGCAAGCTTCCATCTAGTGCCAGCTCGCCGATGATCATATATTTCTCGAGTCTTTCTGATTCTATTTGCTTGGTGGCACCAAGGATGCCTAGTGATATGGGTAGGTCGTACGCAGACCCTTCTTTCCTAATGTCGGCAGGGGCTAGATTAATCACAAGTTTCATGCGAGGCATCTTATAGCCTACATTTTTGACTGCAGCCTCTATGCGTTGGAATCCTTCGCTGACTGCTTTGTCAGGTAGACCCACCATAAAGAACATTTGCTTACCAGCGGCGACAGTACCTCCGGCATTTACTTCGACAATGATTTTTTGGGCTTCTACTCCTTGGACCGCTGCGGCAAATGTCTTTACAAGCATATGTGAAAGTTATTATTTGAGCAAGATACAAAACCATTGCCTTCTGTCAGCATATATGATCAAACAACAAAAAGACTTACTCCGTAAGGAGTGATGCATCCCTAGTGAGTCTTATGTTTTCTTTGGTGTCGCACCTACGGCGCTTGGATATGTGTTCGGTTTTCTTCTTACAAAGGTGACGTCAGTATGGGACTATGCTAGTAGTTTATTTGAATGCATTTAGTCCAGTGACATCCATACCTGTGATTAGTAAGTGAATGTCATGCGTGCCTTCATAAGTAAGTACTGTTTCCAGATTCATCATGTGCCTCATGATAGGGTATTCATTGGTGATACCCATACCACCATGTATTTGTCTGGCTTCTCTTGCGATCTCCAAGGCCATATGGACATTGTTTCTTTTTGCCATAGATATCTGTGCTGGAGAGGCCTTGCCTTCATTAGCAAGTGTGCCTAGTCGCCAAGCTAATAATTGTGCTTTGGTGATTTCAGTGATCATCTCAGCCAGTTTCTTCTGTGTCAGTTGGAATTGAGCTAATGGCTTGTCAAACTGTATACGTTCCATACTATATCTAAGCGCAGAATCATAGCAATCTAGAGCAGCACCTATGGCACCCCAAGCTATGCCATATCTTGCTTTTGAGAGGCAAGAGAGTGGCCCTTTGAGCCCTGATACTTCAGGAAGAATATTTGACTTAGGCACACGGCAATCTTCAAAAACTAATTCTCCAGTTATACTTGCACGTAATGACCACTTGCCATGTATCTCGGGTGCAGAAAAGCCTGGTGTTCCTTTATCTACGATGATACCTCTGATTTTGCCTTCAGGATCTTTGGCCCATACCACAGCCATATCTGCCACTGGACTATTAGTAATCCACATCTTAGCACCATTCAGTATGATATGGTCACCATCTTCTTTGAAGTTGGTAATCATACCCCCTGGATTAGATCCATGATCAGGCTCTGTCAATCCAAAACAACCGATCATCTCACCAGACCCTAACTTAGGCAAGTATTTTTGCTTTTGTTCTTCAGAACCAAAACGATATATAGGATACATCACGAGGGACCCCTGTACAGAAGCCATACTTCTAATGCCCGAATCTCCTCTTTCCAGTTCTTGCATGATGATACCATAAGCAATTTCATCCATACCGCCACCTCCATATTCTGCAGGTAGACTAGGCCCAAAGGCGCCTATGTCTGCTAATCCTTTGAAGAGGTGCTGTGGACATTCTGCCCGCTCTGCATAGTCTTCTATGATTGGGGTTACCTCTTTTTTTACCCAATCTCTTACAGCTGCTCTGGCTATAAGATGGTCCTCTGATAATAACTCATCTACATTATAATAGTCGTGATATTGAAATTTATCAACCCTTGCCGTAGTAGGCACACCATTTTGATGCATAATTTGTGCTTTTATTATGCCAGCAAAGGTAGAACATCTGCATGAGATAGTCATTAAGCCATACTGAGCTTTAGATTCAATAATTAAGTTAACTATTTGGGCAAGAAGGAGAACAAGACCTTATTTTTGCCGTTTTTATACATTGTATATTTTTCAAATATGATTTTGAGATGAAGAGTGCACAATTGAAGTCGATAGCCATAATTGTTTTGCTATTTGGAGGATTGGCTTGGTATTTTACTGGCGGTATCGCTTTACCTGACTTTGATTTTAGTGGTATAAAGGAAAAGTTCTCCAGTAATAAAACAACTGCAAAAACTACTACAAATAAGACCAAAAGCAATCGCAAGAGTTCTAATTCTAAGTATAATACAGGTCAGGTTATAGATAGTTATAAAGGCGTCAAAGTTTATTATAATGGCAATGTTACCAACGTGTCAGGTAGAAATCTGACTTCGGATGGATATAATTTGGGGCTAAAATATCAATGTGTGGAATTTGCCAAGCGATTCTACTACGAGGCCTACAAGCATAAGATGCCAGACAGTTATGGGCATGCGAAGGATTTCTTCGATAGTAGCCTCAGAGATGGGCAGCTTAATCGTGCTAGGGATATGTATCAGTTTCGAAATGGAAGTAGAGAAAAGCCCAAAGTGGATGATCTAGTGATTATTGGTCCTTCTTCCTTTAACAGCTTTGGCCACTTATTTATAGTCACAAATGTGACGAACGATGCTGTCGAATTTGTTCAGCAGAATCCTGGTTCGAGGAATCCAAGCCGAGGAAGATTCCCATTGGTTAAAAGCAACGGGACTTATACCATTAATGCCGATGATGTGGTTGGCTGGTTGAGAATGGGATAAACTTTCTTCTGCATAGTTTCCCACACAGAAGTAAGTCGACTATTATCATGTTTATTTCTTGGATTCAAATGTGCCGCTTCCAAAGGTAGTACTACTATACTCTCGATAGTCTCTGTAGAACCCCACATCCAAATCAGTTAGTAATCCTACAAAACCCTTAGTACTCATAGATGCGGAGCCACTATGCCCATCATTACAATCTACCTTAAAAGAAATACCCTCTAATTGGCCAGTCTTATCGAAGGTAGTCTCTGTATATTCGATATCTATGTTGCGTTCTTTTAGAGCTTTTTTGATATCATTGAGATTTTGTTGAGTCGTTTTATTTGTAAACTTAACTTCTATATAGTCCTCAGTTATGATTGGCTGTTGAGCAAAAAGATTGATTGAAAATAGAAGGAAAATGGTGCTTTTGATTAAAGTAGACATGGTGATTTTTTATAAGTGAATAATGATTGCAAGGTAGCTGCTGCCTTCTCATTGAGCTATTTATGAGTCTTGTGATTTGGCCAGTTATGCTGTACTGAGCAGCGACTATAAATGGTATACTCAAAAAGAAAAGAAGTGTATTTGCTCTCGTTGTTTTCAAGGAGTCTTAAGGTATAAAATATTGAATTAGAAAAGGGATATGATGTTAATTTTATATCCATGAAGGAAAAATTAGCATTCATATTAATAGTAAGCCTGTGTATGGGTTGTGCTGAAAATGAAAAGCTTATGCTGGTAAGTGTAGAGGATTTTGAAGCGTTTGTAGCGACGACAGAATATGTAACAGATGCTGAAAGATATGGCTGGTCTGTTATACAGGAAGATGTATATAATTTTAGAGTAGACAGTAGTTTGACATGGCAGATTCCTAATGGTATAGATTCTTCACAGCATGGATTTCCTGTAACACAAGTGAGCTTTAACGATGCCATGGCCTACTGCAACTGGACTGATACTCGACTACCTAGTTATGAGGAGTATTGGACCTTAGTAAAGGAAGATAAACGCCATATCAATCAAGATTCAGATCGCATATATCGGATTGCTCAAAGTAATATTGTAGGCAATACTTGGGAAATAACTCGGACTGAAGATAGAAAAGGAAACATAAGACTGGCAGGAGGATCTTATTTGTGTCATCCAAATACATGTAATGGAACCCAACCTAACAGAGAGTTATTTGTAGATAAGGAAACAGGTAATACCCATATCGGATTTTCTGTCATTAAATGATGTCGAAATAGAAAAAAGCCACACATGCAGAGTATGTGCAGCTAAATACTTCTCCCCAATTAAGAGTAGAAGATATTCTCACGTATTTTTTATTGACATCAATTATTGTAAGAACAGCACTTAGTCACTTTGCTGCAACTCATTTTATTTACTGCCAATTATATTCCTCTTTCGTTTTTTCTTGAGTCGAAATATGGGTTTGTTTGAGAGACTGGGATAGCTTGTCGCTCCATGCCATCTGGTAGAAAAATGTCTAGAGTTATTTGAGTATAAGCCTTGTACAGAAAAGGGAAGGCTTGCTTGAGTATTAGGTGATAGATAGCAGTCATTTTTAAAATTAAGTAATGCCTTTTGTTCAAGGTTTCGAGTTTTGGTATATCTAAGACAATGAAAGCAGCTACAAACACTATACTAAAATCTACAAACCCGCTACAATGTAAACTGTCTTGCGTTCCGTAATTTTAAAATTGATTGGTTCTATTAATTGACTTAAGGAGCTTGTCTTGTTAACTTGCGTATTAGCAGATTCCTAATTAGTAATATTGAAGCAAAATGGATAGAAAGGACTTTATTAAGAAATCATTATTGAGTGCAGCAGCCCTTGCTGGTTCTAAAAAGCTAATCAAGGAAGAGGCGTCTACTTATGACAAATTAATGGATCAAGTAGGCTTCAATCATTTACCTAACCACGAAACAAAGACAGTGAAATCAGTACTACATAAAGCCAACACCAGAGGACATGCAAATCATGGCTGGCTGGATACGCATCATACCTTCAGCTTTGCCAATTATAGAAATCCAGAGCGAATGAATTTTGGTGTGCTAAGAGTACTCAACGATGACGTGGTTGCAGGAGGGAGAGGCTTTAATGCCCACCCGCATGATAATATGGAGATCATTTCTATTCCACTTGAAGGGGCTCTACAGCACGAAGATAGCATGGGCAATGTGGCCGTTATAGAGCAAGGTGATGTCCAAGTCATGAGTGCTGGCACAGGCATCTATCATAGTGAGAAGAATAAGAATAGTACTATTGCTGTCAAGTTTTTGCAGATATGGATGTTTCCCAATAAGAAGAATGTGACACCCAGATATGATCAGATTAAGTTAGAAAAGACGGCGCTTCAAAATCAGTTTTTTCAGATCCTTTCACCCTCTGAAGATGATGACGGCGTATGGGCTCACCAGAATGCTTGGTTCCATATAGGTTATCTAGAGAAAGGATGTGACACCACATATACTATAAAGGATAAAGGTAATGGTGTCTATGCATTTATTCTTGAAGGGTCGGTCACTATAGAAAATCAAGCTTTGGAACAAAGAGATGGTTTTGGCCTTTGGGAAACGGAAGAGGTTATTATCACTGCGGATAGTGATGCCAAAGTCTTATTGATGGATGTCCCTATGCAGTTGGGCTAGGGCACTAGTCTATTTAGGGCTTCATAAATTCATATGCGCCTTTCCTCAGACGTACCCCATATTCCATATAGGCTTTCATAGAAGCCAAAAAATTAGACCAGCCTGCTGTATTACTGATTAACCAATTGAGATTGACTTCAGATAAGTGCTTGGGGCCCTCAGTTACATAGATTACGGTACTATCACCATTAAATAATTCTAATCTAATATTGACAACGGTGTCCGGATCCCATACAAACGAAATCAATTCGTCTTTTTCAATTTTAATTTGAGTAATAGGAAATTGATCATCAAATTCTGGAAACTTCCACAACAATTCCTTGCCTGATTCAAGTGGTCCTGAACTTTCGCTGATAAAAAATTGAGTCAAGTGGCTTGGATTAATAATTGTATCAAAAACTTCAGATGGTTTTTTTACGATTTGAAGGTTGGCTTCTGAGGTTAAGAGCATAACATTTACTTTTACAATTATTTTATTTAGATAATCAATACTAATTATCTATTTACTTTCTGAATGACCTTTTGGAGTAAAAATTTTTTTGGACGTTTTTTAGTAATACGTTTCTAAGACCAGTTCCTTTATTGTTCAATGGTGATACACAAAGTCAAATTTCCTATCCTAGCCCCTATAATTGCATGGTTCAAATAAATTTATTTTTCCTTTCTAAGTATCTTTTCCATCTTCCGACCCTTCGCTAACTCATCGATTAATTTCTCGAAACTTCTGCATTGTCTGTATAATTCAAATTCATCAGGTATCTCTTCAATTCTGTAACCACACACAACCCCTTTTATCATGTGTGCATTAGGATGAATTTTCGCTTTGGAAAAAAAGGTTTTGAAATCAACTTTTTTGTCTATAAGCTTCTGTAGCTTAGTTTCATTATAGCCAGTAAACCATTTTATGATTTGATGAAACTCTTCTTTAGTTCTGCCATTTTTCTCCAGCCTATTTAAGTAAAGAGGGTAGATAGACCCAAAAATCATATTGCCAATTTTTTCATTCTTTTCTGCTGTCACGGTCATTCCCATATATAAATTCGATTTAGTTTATTAGTCAATAATTCACAACCAAAGTACAAACTTCTAGGTGTTGTTTGTTCTTTTATCAGCGAGAATCCGAGCATATTCAAAGCCCTGAATATTTCTAGAAATATAAGTTTTATAGCCAAGACTATAAGAGCCATCATTGCCATAGAAGAAATTCAATATCCTGTCATGTTCTTCTGAATCCTTATGCTCTAAATAATAGGATTCTATTTTCTTGTAATCTGACGGCGTATAATCCACTGAGTAGTTGTCACTTGCTCGAGAGACCATGACTTCTTGTGCAAAATGATCAGCAAGTGAAAAGGGCTGAGGATTATGTATTCTATATAAGGTTCTGGACAAGTACTCTTTAGTTCTTACTTTAATCATTTCCTTGGAGAAGGTTTCACTTGTCCAGAAGTAGGGGACACAAAATTGGCGCTCTACAAAGGCATTGAGTTTGAATTTGCTATCGAAATCAGCGGCATAGTAATTAGTCCAACCACCTTTTAGATCATCGGCGATATTAAGGATAACTGTGAATTCATCACTACTTGAATCTTTGAGAGTTGCGTTAAATTCGTTAATGGTTTCCTGCATGATGTCTTCAGCATCTAACTTTTCCAGCTCCACTATTTTGGTAAGGATATGGTCTTTTGCCATTGGATTAAATCCCACGATTGGCAAGACCAATTCTCCTTTGGTACCTCCCTGTAGTTTGGCAAGATATTCTTTGAATCTTTCAGCCGAAGCAGGCTTAGAGTAAAAGTCCTTTATTTCTGATAATAATTTTCTGAGACGAAACATTAATTGATTTGGTATTAACTATTACAAGGATGGGTCAGGTCCATTAAAGTCCATGGTAATCTCAAACCTATATGCTTTGAATGACAATTTGTATTGCTCATGCACATGAGCACCCCAGCTATTATCTCCACCCACACCTTGTTGCTTAAGGTCAAGATTGAGCCTAATGTGCTCCTTCTCCTCTATGTCTATAGTGTGCTTATGCCGCCCACTTATTGTAGTAAGATCTAAGTCTTCGTCATCATAGGGCAAGGCAGAAAAGTCTACAGTCGGCACCCCAATAATGTTGAATTGACAGTTCTGATTAGTGTTTTGTAAAAGTATCCATCGACAATCCGTCCTGTTGCCAGTGGCTTGTGGTCTGATGTATGGATGGTAAAAGTCTGTCACGGTGTGATTATGTATGCCGATGAAGGCACTACTTCTACGATCGATATAGTTTTCATGTGGTCCTCTGCCATAATAGCTAAGGTCGGATAAGTCTGGTGCGATAGCCATAGTCAGTCCAAATCTTGGGAGTTCGGGCATTATCGCATTATTAGGAGATAGGGTAGCTATGATGGATAATACACCAGAATGTGCTACTATATATTCTAACCGATAGGTTGTGTTTTCTAATCCTTTAAATATTGCAGAGACTTTTACCTTTTCCGAATCTTTAATGACAACTAGATCAAGTAAGACCAGTTTGTTGGCATAGTCCTTCCAAACAGCTAATCTTTCTTCTGTGTTATTTCCTATGTCATTATCAGTTAACGGTCTCCAGAAATTGGGTTTGATAGGATGGATTAATAATTCTTTGCTATTTAATTTTATAGAATGAATGAAACCAGAATTTTTATCTACTTCGATTGTAGCATTCTTTGTTTTGATTCTGATTTCATGACTGGATTGATATGTATTTAATATGCCGGCGATTTTAGAATTATCCAATTTTTGTGGCGAGGGTGCACTAAGCTTAAATTGACACTTGGCAATTTCATGATCAGTAGGTAATAAGAGTTCATCAGACTTGAGTTTAAAGTAAATATTGAGGAACGATTCTGATGTCAGTTTTGGAGAGGTTATACTATAGTCACTTTTATGGTGGATCTCATTTATACGACCACTTAGAGTGCCATGGCCTTCATCCAAAATTTCCCATTCTAGATATATATTATCCAATGATTTAAAATCATACTTGTTGATAACTTTGAATTTTACTGGGGAGCTACTAATGAGCTCTACATCTATAGGTTGATAGACTTTTTTGACTTCATAGATGGATGGATGGGGAGTTCTATCAGGGAATAATAATCCATTGATACAAAAATTGGCATCACTCGGCGTACCTTCTGGTCCAAAGTCACCACCAAATTTCCAGTAGAGCATACCTTCTTCTGATGTTGAAAGTATACCTTGGTCTTGCCAATCCCAGATAAATCCACCTTGTAATGAAGGATATTTACCTATGACCTCCCAGTAGTCTTGCAAGTTACCAACACTATTTCCCATTGCATGGGCATATTCACACATGATATATGGTCGAGATGGATGACTTTGCGCATATATTTCTAGTTCCTCCAATAAGGGATACATAGGACAAATAATATCTGTATTTCTGTCAGTACCTGCTTGTTCGTATTGGACTGGACGGAACTTTTCTAATTTTTTCAATTCATCATAGGCATAGGACATATTCGCACCATTACCAGCTTCATTGCCTAATGACCAGGTAATGATAGATGCATGATTTTTGGATCGATGGTACATATGCTTGACACGTTCCCAATGTGCTTCTTTATATGATGTTAGTGCCGAGGTATGTTTTTGCTTATCGTAGGGCTTTTGAAATCTAGCACCCATTCCATGGGCTTCTATGTTAGCTTCATCTATGACATACAAACCATATTTGTCACACAGACTGTACCATTTAGGATCGTTGGGGTAATGGCTATTTCTGACGGCATTGATGTTGTATGCTTTCATGAGCTTGATATCCGCTTTCATATCTTCTTCGGTCACGACGTGTCCCTTTGTATGATGATGCTCATGTCGGTTAACTCCTCTTAGGGTTATCGCTTTTCCATTGAGTAGCAACTGCCCATTAATAATCTGTATTGTTCTAAAGCCTACCTGATGCTTTATGGTTTGTATGGCCGTATCCTTATACATTAATTCTATACATAGGTCATAGAGATTGGGATTTTCTGCTGACCATAGGGCCACCTTGTGCAGGTTTGATTGAACCAATACGGTATTATCTACTATGGCTTCAGTACCTGATGCGACTATTTGGTTGTTGTTATTTTTGAGGGTCCAATATAATTTATGTTCTGCTGAGACTTGGCCCTCTGTCATCACCTTGAGTTTAAATAAACCCAATTTATCTATCAAGGATACATTAGCGAGTACGTCAAAGTCTTCGATTCTACATTGTGGTGTTGCATATAAATACACATCTCTTTCTATACCACTTATACGCCAAAAGTCCTGACATTCCAAATAAGAGCCATCTGAGTATCTAAATACTTGGATGGCAATTCTATTTCTGCCAGGTTGAATCCATTCTGTTATTTCAAATTCTGCTGCTGTCTTGGAATCTTGATTATAACCAATAAAGGTTCCATTAATCCAAAAGTAGGCTGCAGACTTTACGGCACCCATGTATAGAAATATCCTTTTATCACGCCACTTAGTGGGGAATTCGAAGGTTTTCAAATAACTACCAACGGGATTGTCATCATGTGGCACGAATGGTGGATTCTTAGGGAAAGGATAGCGATCATTGACGTAAATGGGGACACCATAGCCTTGCAATTCCCAGTTGCCGGGTACTTGGATTTTATTCCAATCTGTATCATTATAATTTATTTGGAAGAAGTCTGTTGGTCGCTCATGAAGATTGTTGCTATACTTAAATGACCATTCTCCATTCAAAGAGAGAGTAGGAGGCTCTTCTCCATAAGGTATAAATGAAGCGTGTGGCAAAGTTTGCCCAATTCTGAAAACTGTTGGGTCTTCGAGCCAAGCTAATGAAGCCTTAAGGATATTAGATTTTGTCATTGCCTTTATAATAGGTAATTCCACTTCTTTTTAATCAGAGGAAGTCTCTAAATATATAAACAATCAGAGTTATACCCCGTTGTCACTATGGATTAAAATAAGCAGGCAATGATAAAGCATATTTCCTTTCTGATGATAATATTTTCGAGTATGTCGATCTATGCACAACAAGATGATCCCAATATCAATTTGATGGTCACAGAGGATAGCTGGCGTAAAGAGGCTTTTACCTTTCCCAAGCCCTTTGCACCGGAAGTGAATTTTAATGGTGTTGCTGATGTGAGATTTACAAAAGGATGGTCAGATGTGGATAGCCCTCATTTTTGGTCTTATGCATTTGCATGGAAGATAGAAGAAAAACTAACAGATGCAGAACTTGAGCATTATCTACAATTGTACTTTGATGGTTTGATGAAAGTAGTCAACAGAGACAAAACAAAGGTAGTGCCTCTAACCAATGCTTTATTTATATCCAAGGCAAATCACAGCGATAAGAAACTTGACTACACTGGTAAAATCAGGTTATATGATGCTTTCTTTTCTTTAGAGATGATTACTCTTCATGTCAATGGACATTACGATTACTGTAGCATATTAAATAAGCATATCTATATATTCCGATTATCCCCACAACCTATTGGGGATGCAACATGGGATCATGTGAATAAAACTATACTCAAAGAAGATGTATGCAAATAATTGAATTTTGATGTAGGTTGACCATCTATGTATGATGCACGTTGATGAATACATTGGTTCAAAATTATGTGATGTACACAATCTCAGATGGATTCAAATTATGTGCTTGCAGCACGATTCCGCAGGATAAGATACATTGGATTTTAATGCAAGCTAATCAAGCAAATCCAATTGTCACTGGTATGATCTAAGAAGGATTTGATGTATTAAAGAAATATAATTGGGTCTAAAAAAAATCTCAATGAACTTTCTTGTTTTGACTTTGAATACACTCCAGAAGATGGTGATAGATTATTATTCAATATAATTGAGGCAGATCTCAAAGAAAGTGTCACCTTCGAATATGTCGATAACCGTTTTGAGAAAGGATAGCAAATTGAATTACTTAATAGACCATTTAGGCTACCCGATTTTTATTGCAGATAGTTGATTGGACGGCCTTTAGCCATTATAGCTAAGGAGGTTTTAGATGGCGTTAAAAACAATGCTCGCTGTTTGACGAGTGCAAGGAGGAGTTTGGGCGCTTGTTTAGCTATATAAAGCTGAATTAAATGGGTAGAGCCAAGAATTTTGTTTCCCGTGCGACTTTGCTCAGGGCAGGCTTTTTTCAATGAAAAAGAAAACCGCCGGTAGGCAAGTACGATTAGCTAGATACTAAATGTGGAAACTGCTTGTTCTAGTTTTTCAGGATCTGGATTATAAGTTGCTAATACATCTTGGAGTACTTCTGTCATGAGAGCTTCAACGTACTTATGTAGGGATATAAATTAAGACTGAAATATATGTACAGAAAAGAACATAACCGTAATTTGTATTGTTATTTTTCTTCTTTTAGCATCGTATTTCTTTGCTGAGGCCTTATAATTGTGAGGTCGTCTAAAAATTGACTAATCATACAACCTATATAATGAAACATCTCATAATCCTAGCCATTCTCTTGACGCAAGTTGCATTTATTTCTGCTCAAGACAAACCAGATAAGAAAGGCGATAAAAAAGAAAATAAGGAAAAAGTATATTCTGACATCATCACGGATGAAGCGGTAAGTTCTAAAGGGTTATTTCATACCCATACCGTAAAAGGCAAAAGCTATTTTGAAATTCCAGATAGTATTTTAGAAAAAGAAATATTAGTGGTGAGTCGAATTGGTGGTTTTGTAAAGAATCTCAACTTCGGAGGTGCCGGTGTTAAATCAAGACCTCAGCAAGTTATAAGATGGCAAAAGATGGGAGAAAAGATTATGATGCGATCAGTATCATATAATAGTGTCGCGAGCTTCGATGATCCAATATACGAATCCGTTAAGAACAACAATTTTGAACCAGTAATCATGATCTTTGATATAGTGACTAAAGGCGAAGGCAGCTCTGTCATCGAAGTAGATAAGTTTTTTACCACTGATGTTGCTATGATTGGTGCGGTCTCAGAAGGGCAAAGAAAGAATTTTGGTATTAAGGGCCTAGACAGCAAAAGAAGTTTTGTATCCTCTATGAAAAGCTTTCCTAATAATGTAGAAGTGAAACACGTCCTGACATATAAGGGCGGAGATAAGTTACCCGATAATAGAGTTACAGGTACGCTGTCAGTAGAAATGAACCAGTCATTTATCACACTTCCAGAAGTGCCTATGCAACCACGTTACTACGATGACCGTGTAGGATATTTCTCTGTCAGACAGACTGATTATAGCTCTGATAATCAATTTACAACAAGTAATAGATATATAACGAAATGGCGTATGGAGCCGAAAGATCCAGAGGCTTATGCCAGAGGAGAATTGGTAGAACCCGTTAAGCCAATTGTCTATTACATAGACCCTGCGACTCCGACTAAGTGGGTACCTTATTTGATGCAAGGTGTCAATGATTGGCAGATAGCCTTCGAGAAAGCAGGATTTAAGAATGCGATATATGCACTCGAAGCACCAAGCGAAGAGGAAAACCCTGATTGGTCTCCGGAGGATACAAGATATTCTGTTATTAGGTATGTTGCGACTGACATCCAAAATGCACAGGGCCCTCATGTACACGATCCGCGAACAGGAGAAATATTGGAGTCAGATATCATTTGGTATCATAATGTGATGAGATTATTGAGAAATTGGTTCTTTATCCAAACAGCCGCTATCAATCCAGAAGCCAGAGGTGTCAACTTTAAGGAAGAAGTGATGGGTAGGTTGATTCAGTTTGTAGCTGCTCATGAGGTTGGGCATACTTTAGGATTACCTCATAATATGGGCTCCAGTGTTGCTTATCCAGTGGATTCACTCAGATCAGTAACATTCAGTCAGAAAATGGGGACAGCACCTTCTATTATGGATTATGCTCGATTTAATTATGTGGCGCAACCTGAAGATGGTGATGTGGGTCTGATGCCTAACATAGGACCTTACGATACTTGGTCTATCATATACGGTTATAAGTTAGTAGATGGAATGAGTAAGGATCAAGAGAAATCAACTTTGAATAACTGGGTAAAGAAAAGATCAGGAGATCCACTCTATAGATATGGTCGACAACGAGGATTACCTTTGGATCCAACTGCTCAGACAGAAGACCTTGGCGATGATTCTATGTTGGCAAGTGAGTATGGGATAAAGAATCTGAAGCGTATCATCCCTAATATTGGGGAGTGGTCCTATGAAGAGGGAGAGGATTTTGATGAGACAGAAGACTTGTACAATCAAGTCATCAACCAATTCAGAAGATATGTAGGACATGTGATTGCCAATGTAGGCGGAGTGGTAGAAATAAGCAAAACCCATGACCAAGATGATGTAGTCTATAATCATGTGAGTAAATCTAAACAGAAACGAGCAATGCAATTTCTCGATAAGCATTTGTTTACGACGCCAGACTGGTTGCTTAATGAGGAGTTGGCGAGGAAGTTTGAAGCAGAAGGCTTGGTAGATAGAATTGGGAGTCTGCAATCTCGAAGTCTGAATATTTTATTCAATACAGCCAGGCTTAATCGTATGAGTGAAAATGAAGCACTTAATGGCAACTCGGCCTATACTGTATACGAATTATTTGAAGACACAAGAAAATCAATCTTTAAAGGAGGTGACCTGGACTTGTATCAAAGAAATCTACAAAGAATCTATGTAGAGAAATTAAAAGATATCAAAGAAATGGATGACAGAGATGTCATGATTAGTGATATACAGGCAGCTGCAACTGCTACACTACAGACTATCAGTAAATCTATTAAAACAAAGAGGAAGTTCAGTAACATAGAGCAGATGCATAAAACGGACTTGAAGATGAGAATTGAGAATATTCTAGAATAGAGAGAGGTGAAAAAATATCTATGTTTTAGCATCTTGATAGGTCTACTTTTAAGCTGTTCTCCAAAGAAAGAAATAGTAGAGACCGTTGTTCCTATATCAAGTCTGGAACGCGGTCCCCTTACCTACCTCATCAGACAGGATAAGACAATAGTGGACTGTAACTTTCATCAGTTAGAAGGAGATGACTTAGTCATGTCAATCATGCAAAATCATACCGGAGATAAGGATGACAGACTACCCAGACGTGTTATCAATACTGACGACACTGTGATTCAAAACACGAAGTCAGATACACACAGTAATCGATTAGTGACTAAGAGTTGTTTTAATTCTGTTGGCCAGATTGTAGCTATGGAATATGACACCAGAGATAATCCAGAAATAACTGAAGTACTTAAAACCGCATTATTTGAGATTCAATTTGAAGCTAGGGATGGAAGTGCCTGCGTGGAGTGTATGACTAAGTATTATTGGGTAAGGTAGGGTGAGTAAATAAATTATTACACAAACTCAGATAACTCCAACCACCTATCCTCCTTCTGTGCAATGCTTTTCTGTATATCACCTAGCTCTTGAGAAAGCGTGCTTATCTTTTCCCCTTCCAAGTCTCCAGTCATAAATAATTCTTCTATTTCCTTTTTCCTCTTTTCCAACTTTGCAATCTCATCTTCTAGTCCAGCGAACTCTTTTTTTTCATGGTAATTCAGCTTCCTGACTTCAGTGGTTTCTTCTTTCTTTGCTTCTATCTCAGGCGCAGCACCCGTTGAGGAGGTTTTAAGGCTATTGCGTTCAGCATTTTTGTACTCACTGTATGAGCCATTAAAATCTTTGTACTCACCGCCACCCTTAAGAATGAATAGATGATCTACCAGCTTGTCCATAAAGAATCTATCGTGAGATATGACCAACAAACAACCTGGATAGGATTGTAGAAAATCCTCTAATACATTCAAAGTCAATATATCCAAGTCATTAGTCGGCTCATCCAGAATCAAGAAGTTTGGATTCTTCATCAGTATTCTCAGCAGCAACAGACGTCTTTTTTCTCCACCGCTCAGCTGTGACACATAGACTTGCTGGTGTGACCTAGGAAACAGGAACTTCTCTAATAAAGATTCTGCAGTAAGTTTTTTTCCTTTTTTAAGCGGAATGAACTCTGCAATTTCTCTAATACTATCTATGACCCTATGGTCTTCATTAAGTGACGCATTGTCCTGCGTATAATGGCCGAAAACCACGGTGTCACCTACAACCACTTTCCCAGTATCCGGTTTGACTTCTTGTGTGAGTAGTTTTATAAAAGTTGTTTTTCCCACGCCATTAGGTCCAGCGAGTCCTACACGTTCCCCTTTTTTGAATTTATAGTTGAAGCCTTTGATAATATGTAGGTCGTCATAAGATTTACTCACATTGTGCGCCTCTAATATTTTACCGCCAAGTCTGGCCATGTCTATGGGTAAGACCATTTCTTCGTCAGCTACTTTTTTCTTGGCTTTGGCTTCTATTTCATAAAACTTATCCACCCGCGATTTGGCCTTGGTTCCTCTGGCTTGTGGTTGTCGTCTTACCCATGCTAATTCCTTTCTATATAGTTTTTTTGTTTTTTCGAGGTTGGCTTTTTCATTTAATTCTCTATTGGCTTTCTTCTCAAGGTAATCACTATAGTTGCCACGATATGTGTATAGTTGTCCATCATCTAATTCCACTATTTCGTTACAGACTCTTTCGAGAAAGTAACGATCATGCGTTACCATAAATAGTGTTAGGTTCTGATTTGACAAGTACGCTTCCAACCATTCTATCATATCCAAGTCCAAGTGGTTGGTGGGCTCATCCAGAATCAGAAAGTCAGGTTCTTCAATGAGGATTTTTGCAAGTGCTAATCTTTTTCTTTGACCCCCTGATAGAGTGCCTATCTTCTGTGTGAAATTGGAGACTTTTAGCTTACCTAATATCTCCTTAATGCGGGCTTCTATATCCCAAGCCTTGAGATTATCCACTTTTTCTATGGCTTGCTGAATCTCATCCTGCTTGTCTAGGATGGTGGCTAATTCCAACTCTTTAATGGCTTTGACCTTTTTATTTTCAGAATCCAGTGCCCCTTCCAGCACAGTAGCCTCTAGGTTAAATTCTGGATCCTGCTTGAGATAGCCTATCCGAATTTCTTTGGAGACCAGGATTTTAGATTGTTCGCCTTCTGGCGCTTCTTCTCTAGCGATGACCCTGAGAAGCGTCGTCTTCCCTGTACCATTTTTGGCTATAAGTGCAATCTTCTGGCCCTTTGCTATAGTGAGATTCAGATTAGAAAACAGGATTTTCTCTCCGAATGATTTGCTGACCTTATCTAGAGTGAGATAGTTCATATATTGTGCTCAAGGTAGACAAAAATATGCCTAACAATTCAGAAGATACATACCATATTCTCAATGGAGATGCCTTAAGAGTACAGTTTCCACAGGATATCTATGGTCAGCAGATAGTATTCAGGGAGATGCTCATGGATGGCCCACTATCTGCGTCTTTGGATGAGGCCTTATTTGTGCAGCGAGAGAAGTATCTCTCCCAGTACGATGCTTCACAGGAGGATTTTTATAGAAGCTATGTAGTCCCAGAGCTGATGCGCCTCCAGCAAATGGCTGCGGGATCAAAGATATATTTGTGGTTCGAGTACGATCTCTTCTGTCAGGTGAATATGTGGGCCGCCGTCACATGGATAAAGATAACACTCACGGATGTGTCTTTCTATTGGGCGGCACCTAAGCCAAATGATTGGCGAGGATTTGGTGCCCTGTCTACTGATGACCTATCTGAGGTATATACCAATGCTAGACTTTTGCAAGACAGAGAATTAGTGCTTATGGAAAAAGCCTTAAAGCTATATATCTCACAAGATGGTGACCTACTAACGCAATCATTAGCACAGGATAACTGGACTGATTATCTGCATACAGCACTACTGGCACAACGCCAACGCATGCCAGATGAGCTAGGCGATTGCGCATTTTACGTTAGAGTTGATGACCTGATTGCCAAGTACAAGACCTTTCCTGATTTTTTCAGTGCCTTCTGTATTGAAGAAGGACAATACGGTCTTGGAGACTTGCAAGCAAAGCAACTCTATGAGGCAAGATTAAGGCTTATATAGGTAGATAATTTAATTAGCTCTTCTGTAGAGCTTGGATTTGTGCTTTTCTAGCTGGTGGCGAAGTTTGTCTCCTGCAGCATCAATCGCCAAATCATGACGAGCGCCTGAGGCTTCCACAAAGACATCCTTTCCCTTCATACGGGCTTGGAGCTTTATCTTCTTGGAAGGGTGCTTACTCCCTCTAAAAAAGACTTTTATGGATTCGATAAATGGATAATGTGAAAAGTACTTTTGGAGATTTTCTCTGGCGTACGTTTCAAAATAATTTTTCCCTTCTGTTACATTTCTTTCTACTTTGATATCCATTATTTATACTATTTAGTTTACTAATTCTAAAAGGTATGTCAGGTAACTTCTTACCCGATGTCTAACCCAAGTTATTTTAATTTTAGGTCAAAGGCAACATCTATTTCTAATCCAACTCTACAATTGTCATTATTGCTATATATTTAAGCTATTAACCAAAAACATATAAGTTTTGTTGGATGATTATAGAATAGTGAAGAAAATTGAGGTCCAATGGCGAGATATGGACGCTGGCTTACATGTGAATAATGTGGTCTATTTGAAATGGACTGAAAGCGCCAGAATTTCCTATTTCTTAGACCTTAATAATGGACGATATACTCAGAAAGAAGATATCGGCCCTGTACTAGCCTGGCAAGAAATCAAGTATATAAGACCCGTATCGTTTCCAGATACCGTCCTTGTAGGCATAGATCGTTCAGAAATTCTGGATGATCGGATTGTGCTGGAAGCCAAGGTGTATAGTGTCACCCAAGATCGTATCGTTGCCGTGTCTCACCAACACATCGTACCGTATGACTATAAGAGACGCATGAAAGTGCCATTGCCTTTGACTTGGGTCTATAGTGAGTAGGGGACAGAAAGCTTTCATCTCCTCTTTTTCCATGTGCTTGTCGTGTTAAGCCATTTATACTAATTGCCAACCCTACCCTCTAACTCCCTTCAGGGAGAACCGCTTGACTCAAACAAGGTCTCGACTACTGACGTCTCGCGAAATAGAATGGTTGGCGTCTTTATTTTCCACAATTTTTTCAACTCGACCATAGCGAAGCGGTGCGGAGAGTTCTCCGT
>CAZMMQ010000027.1:35244-44157 GCA_964567435.1 uncultured Saprospiraceae bacterium
TGAGGTCGAATGGGAAGTCCTGCCCACTCATGCCTTTTGTCTGAACAGGATTTTTAGGATTATTGGATGAACATGATTATTTAATTTTTCCGTTATACACTGCACCTAGAAGCGTTGTCTCCTATTTGGTTGGCGTCTTTATTTTCCACAATTTTTTCAACTCGACCATAGCGAAGCGGTGCGGAGAGTTCTCCGTTCTCGTTAAGGTGACTGATTATTTCTGATTCATCAAAATCTTGCTTTAAGAGAAGGATCGAACCTCAACAACAATATAAGGAGGGGAAGGATGACCTACCCACTCATGCCTTTTGTCTGGATTAGGATTTTTAGGATTATGGGATGAACATGATTCTAATTCGCTCCGTTGCACCTTTGTACCGCGAACTGTTGGACCTTAGGAATATCTGATACCTTCCAATGGCTTGGAAAACATCTATTTGGATTTTCTATATCTCCGTTTACAACAATATTCTGTGAATAAGAGACCATTCTTAATTGAGTAAAAATGATAATTATTAGTATTGGTGAATGTCGTATCATAAGATTGCATAATAGACGACTCATAGTTAGTCAGCCTCGAATTATCTTTTTATTTTATTTCCATAAAAAATAGACTAAACAGAATGCTAAACATTTTTTAATTTTTATCACTTCTGTTGTTTTTTTGGGAATCAAATGATTGTTTTATTTCCTTTGCAAATACTGAGTCTTTATTACTCATGTTTGCGTACATAAAATCTGTAAGTAGCCAAGGTTCATTATAACTTTCGAATATGCTTTTAATCATAAAGGTTTTAATCAAATAATAATTTGCTGAAGGACTCAAACTTTCTTCAGTCATATCATCAAAATATTCAATAAACAAAGGAAAGAGATACCACCAATCATGCTCATTCAACCTTCCGCTAGGTTGATTACCATTATATGTGGTGAACATCTGAATCAACTTAAATAATCCAGTTTTCTGGAACCCAAACGCAATTTGGTTAAATTCCATAAATTCTTCATTTGACTTAAATTGACTGAGGTCAAAATAGTTCATCCAAGCATGATTCTTTATTATATAGTCTGCGGCTCTAAAATCTCTTGACTCAGCAAGTTTTTGAGTTGCTAATTCTTTAGAGGCTCTATTTATATCTTCATCCTCAATGATAGAAATTAAGTCATTAATGTACTTTTCTTTAAGTTCTTTAGCATATTCTAATTTATTTAAAATTAGCTTAACCTCCGATATTACATTTTCGCTACTAAATTGAATGGAGTCTTCTGATATAGATTGACTCAACAAAGAGTCATTTAAAATAAAAATGGTAAGTAGTAAGAGCCAATATCTCATTTATATTTCTATTGCTTGAAAGTTGTTATTCCAACACCGCTCTCTGTGATAATAAAAATCTAAAGAAAAAATATCCAACAGTTAAATCTACTACTTTACTTGAGATAAAGAAAAGCACAAAGAGACTTAATAAATATCTAAACATTATTTTTCTATTCTCAACTATAAATAACCTCCTTTTGTAATTCGTTTACTTAATTGCTGTCAGTTTCTAACAATGCATAATAGATAGTTTGAATATCTATAGTTGTTGTTCAAAGTTGGTTACTTTAATATAGAAAAATTTCTGATCTGATAGTAAGTTACTTCTTATTGTAATAGTCAAGATATACATCCATGGGGCGATGCCATTTATGCTAATTTCTGATATTTCATTTATAAAAAAGCTGTACAATTGACCATGTGGTAAGCCAGAGCCGAGCAACTGTCAAATCATAGTGGGTGGTGGGAGCGGCATAGTGCCATGCATTTGATTTGACTAGATTTTTTGCTAGCTTTTTTATCAATGAAAAAAGCGAAAAATGTATTGTTAACAATGTTCAATTTAGAGAGATTATTTTCAAATAAAACATCTATTTATGACAAATTCATATCTTAGTAACTCACAATACGATAAACCAATATCAAAAATAAATTAGGAATTAATCCTCAAGACATTCAGATTAACATCAGAGGCATACAACCTGAGGATAATCCACAAGTCAGTCAACTCATCAGACAAGTTATGTCAGCCTACAATTGTGTAGGGGATGGATATTCTATTCAAG
The DNA here is from genome assembly GCA_964567435.1 of uncultured Saprospiraceae bacterium. Taxonomy (GTDB): domain Bacteria; phylum Bacteroidota; class Bacteroidia; order Chitinophagales; family Saprospiraceae; genus RFSX01. Next base: position 37,348 of record CAZMMQ010000027.1, read on the forward strand.
ATCCTGAAGTCGAGGACATGTATACTAACTATCAGGGCAAGCGTTCGAGATATTATGTGCTGGCGTATCAAGATAAAATCTACGGTGGGGCAGGGGTAGCCCCTCTAGAAGGTGGCGCAGAAAATACTTGTGAACTAAAGAAGATGTATTACTATCCAGAAATCAGGGGCAAAGGATATGGTAGAGAAGTACTTGCTTTATTACTAGAAGATGCGAGAAAGTTTGGGTACACCCAATGCTATCTGGAAACAGTGGAAAGGATGGAAGCAGCAGCACAGCTTTATCAAAAATTTGGTTTTAGACGATTGGAGAAATGTCAGGGTAATACTGGACATTCAGGATGTGATTCATTCTATATGCTGGATTTATAGTTTGTATAATTGTGTTTTAAAACAATGCTACAATGTGAAAATATGTCAGGTGTGGGAATACGGTAAATCACTGTGGCAAAGACATATCAAATTAAATATATGAATAAACAGCATTTTTTGAAGCTCCTAAATATGTATGCGAAGGTAAAGATAAATGCATCCTTTTACGAATCGACTAAATGTGAGATAGAACATGAAAAAGCCACAATTTCAATAGACATTTCGGATAAGTACTTTCACGCTTTAGGTGCAATACATGGGTCTGTATATTTCAAGTTATTAGATGATTCATCATATTTTGCGGCACATTCAATTGTGACAGACGTTTTTTTATTAACGACATCTTTTAGTACCAATATACTCAGACCAGTTAGTAGTGGCAAAATAACAGCAATTGGAAAATTAAGGTTTAAGTCAAATAATATATTTGTAGCGGAATCTACTTTATATGATGAAGATGGCAAAGAGATAGCTTTTGGTACAGGTAACTTTTCGAAGAGCAAAAAATTGCTGTCACCGGAGATTGGTTATGATTTATAGTGGTGGCCGCTGGACACGAACTTATCCACCTGTTCCTATACGTCAAAAGGCTTATCGGTAAATCAATGAACCTTCAACCCTCATTCCCATTTAATCAGTATGCATAATACCATTCTTATAGCAGGAGGTTCTGGACTTATAGGCACACGGCTCACGGAGTACCTTCCAGATAATTATCAGTTCCATGTCTTATCTAGGTCCAAAAGAAAAAGTACTGATCGCATTAAATACTTCACCTGGGATACGGAGTCTCGTACTATGGATATGGCCGCCTGGGAGAATGTGTCTGTTGTTATTAATATGGCAGGGGCAGGTATCGCTGATAAACGGTGGACGAAGTCGCGCAAAGAAGAATTGCTGAGCAGTAGGATAGATAGTATACTTACGCTGAAAGATGCCATGTCATCTCTGGACAAATTACCATTGTATATCGGCGCATCTGCCATAGGATATTATGGACATCATAAAGACAAAGTGCGAACGGAAACGGATGACGCTGGTACTGGATTTCTTGCAGATGTAACTGATAAGTGGGAGAAAGCCCATCAGCAAATATTCACCCACTTTGACCGTGAAGTACTACTAAGAATAGGCATTGTATTATCTACCCACGGAGGCGCATTAAAAGAAATGCTTAAGCCAGCCACATTTGGTGTATATGGATATTTTGGCAATGGTTCAGCTTATTATAGCTGGGTACATATCGATGATATCTGCGAGATTATAGCACAGTGCATTATAGATAAATCCTATGCAGGTACGTATAATGCCACAGCACCTCAGCCTGTAACTATAAAGACCTTAGTCCATGCCATGAAAAAAGTGAAAGCAGGCTTTGGTCTGTCTGTTCCTGTACCTAGTCTGGCACTGAAGCTGATGCTCGGTGAGATGACCCAGATGCTGACAGACAGCATGAGAGTAGAACCGACAAAACTTAATCATCAAGGCTATCGATTCCTTTACACGGATCCCGAAGTGGCTATTCGAGATATTCTATCAAGGAAAGTGTAGCTTTTAATCCTGAAAAACTTCAATGTTTTTCTGAGCCATAACCAGGTCTGTAAATTTACCTTTGAACCGTGTTGCTTTCACAAGATGATTATCTATCCAATGATAGTTGCCGCCACGTGGTTTGCCCATTAACATGCCGTGGTACTTAAATCCATGTTTGTTTAACCATGCTTCAGTCACTTCTCTATGTGCTTCAGTTCTGGAGGTAAAGAAGGTAATGATATGTCCTTCGTCATACCACTTGTTTAGGATTTCTAGTGCATCTGGGTACAGCTCAGCCGTTACCATTCTTTCTGGTTCTTCATTTGGGATATCATCACAGATAGTCCCATCAATATCGATTAGGAAGTTTTTTGTATCATCTGCCAATATCGGGCTTAGAGTATTACCGTCTTTGTCTCTTAGTTCGTTAAGTTGCTTGTTCATATCCTTAGTCAATTATTTTTTTAAGTCGATATATTTTAATGGATTAATGGGCTTTCCCTTTTGCCATAATTCGAAATGTACATGAGGCCCACTGCTATGTAATCCAGTATTACCTATGATGGCAATGGCTTCACCTGCTTGCACTTGTTCGCCAATATTTTTTAATAATTTGGAATTGTGCTTATATACTGAAATAATGTCATTGTTGTGTTGTATACTAATCGTGTTACCTGTCTTTGCTGACCAATCAGCATTGATGACCACACCATCCAAAACGCTTTTAATAGGACTATCTTTTTCAGCAACAATGTCTACACCAAAATGCTTGCGCTCAATATCAAAAACAGAGCTGACTGTTCCATTCGATGGACTATAGAAATAATAATGGTCAAGTGGAATGTCCAGAACAGAACGATCAGAAGCCATCTTTCCTCCACTTGCTTTCTCTAATCCTGAGATATCAGAAATCTTAGTCCCAGTTGGATTAAGCATATTTTTAAGTCCACTGGTGTAAGTCCTCTGTGCATCTAATTCATCTTCCAATACTTCAATCTTATGACTGATTTCCATATAGGTTCTGTTATTGGTTATGTCAGCATACCCAGGTACCAAGTATCTCAATGGTGTATATGCTATTAATAACGCCGTTAACAAACTAGAAATAAGGAAAAAGAGGATTAGACCTATCAGTATACCAGATTTTGTCACCTTAGCTGTACGGATTTCAGCTAAGGTTTCGTCATCATAGACAACTATTCGATATCTATCCGTCTGGTTTAAATTTCTATTTTCGGTCAATTCCGACATCAATCTCTCAGATGTATGTAATAATTTGCCCACAAAGCTAAGACCTTCATATTAAAGCTACTGTAACCTCATTAGATTAAATAAATTATAACCTCATAGTAGAAAAAAATATTTATAATCTGTTGATTATAAGCTTGTTATATATTTAATCCTCTTGACAATTTTATCGAATGCGACATCCATTTAAAATTTGCATTTTCTTTGTACAAGAATTAGCCAACTTGGACGTTTTAGTCTTGGAGAATCCTCCTCATTAAGATATACTATCGTAGCACGATAAATCGTTTGTAATCAGTGCCTTATATCGAAACGTATGGCGACTCCCGAAAACAAGACATTTATATAATCTGATGATTTAGATATTTTGAAGAATACACTGCATTTTCTAATAATAATAATCACTCTTTCTGTATGGACAAGTTGTTCTACAACTAGATCCACAGATGAGGTGAAAAAATTTAAGAAGTTTTACCATAACACCACCTCTAAGTACAATGGCTATTTTAATGCTCAGGAGATCATGTCCTTAACAGAGCAAGAAATGGAATCTGCTGTTCACAACAATTACAATAAGATTTTACCAGTGTATGCTTCTATTGAGTTTGATAACCCTACCTCTATTGCGCCTCAGATGGATAAGGCTATAGAAAAAGTGATTACGGTTGCGACTATACATGACGTAGGTAATTATGTGGATGATTGTTATGTCTTGATGGGCAAAGCACAATATCTCAAGCAGGATTATGCATCGGCGGAGGAAACTTTTCAATTTTTCGAAGAAGAGTTTGACCCGCTCAATCCTTATGGAAGAGAATACACTAAAGCCAAACGAAAATCTCCCAAGGAAGTAAAGAAGGAAAGAGAAGCAGCCAGAAAGGAGAAGGATAAGGAAAGACAAGAAAAGGAAAAGGAAAGAGAGGAAAAAAGAAAAGCAGAAGAAAAAGCAAAAGAGGCTGAAAGAAAATTGAGAGATGAAAGATCACGAAAAGGGAAAAAGAAAAAAAAGAAAAAATATAAAACTAGGGAAGAGAGAAATGCAGCGCTTGAAAAAGAAAAGGCAGAATTAGCAAAGCAAACAGCGATTCCAACAGATAGTATGACGAAGGAAGAGCGGGAGGCAAAAAAAGCAGTAGTTGAAGCAGCAGAGGAAGCGCAGAAAGAAAAAGAGAGATATGAAAAGGAAAAAGAGAAGTTAAGAAAGGAAGAAGAAGAGAAGCAAGCTAAGCTACAAAGACCTCAAGGCGAGGGCGCTATCTTTAAAAATAAAACGGCATTCTACAATGGCTTGTATTGGTTAGCCAGAACTTATCTTGAAACAGAAAGATTTTCTTCAGCACGAAATATAGTTGAGCGGTTAGAAACGACATCCTATTTGGACGATGACCTGTCAAAAAAGCTACCAGCTGTCAAAGCACATATGCATATGAAGTTAGGTGAGTTGGATAATGCCTTAATAGAATTAGATCAGGCTATAGACTTGGAAAAAGATAAAAGGCTCAAAGCTAGATTTGCTTTTATCAAAGGACAAATATATGAGCAACAAGATAATGCGGCACTGGCTTACACAGAATACAAGCGTGCTAAGAAATTTAGCCCAGGATATGAGATGAAGTTTAATGCTGAGCTCAATGAATTAAAACTGTCATATAAGACAGGACAAATATCAAAGGAAAAAGCTTTGGCTAGATTGGATAAGATGTCTGTCGATAGAAAGAACTTTAACTACGGAGATCAAATCTATTTTACCAGAGCCCAGATAAAGTTGAATGCTGGAGATGTAGACGGTGCCATAGATGACTTTAATGAGGCCATCGCTTCAGCTGGAGGAAATAAGAATGTCAAGTTAGAAGCTTACTACAAACTAGCAGAATTGCTTTATGCTCAAGGATATTATGCCAAGGCCAAAAAGAATTATGATGAAGTGCTCAAGCAAATGGCACTTACAGATGATAGACGTAGACAGGTCAAGAGATTATCCGAAAATCTGTCTGGAATTGCTCGGAATATAGAGGTGATTGAATACCAAGATAGTCTATTAAGAATGAGCCAACTACCTCAAGGAGAATTAGAAGAACTGGCTAGAAATGCTATCGCAGACCAAACCGTTCAGCAACCTGATACTAAAGATCCCATTCTCGCTAGAGAAAGTAATGTATTCACTACTGGCGCAAACAGACAAGCTGGATTTGGCAATAGTAACTTTTTTGCTTACAACCAAGCCACGGTTGTACAGGGTAAAGTCAGTTTTAAAAGACAGTGGGGTGATAGGATCGTAGAAGATAATTGGAGAAGATCTTTGAGAGCAGATGCAGGTCTCTTGGAAAGCCAAGAGGAAGAGAATTTAGATCCTGAAGAAATAGAAATATCTGACGTGCAAATAGCTGAGTATCTCAGAGAAATACCAACGACAGATGCGAAACAATCACTGGTCAAAGGAAAAATTGCAACGTCCCTATTTAATCTAGGAGTACTCTTTAGAGAAAGACTGCAAAATTTCGATCGATCTATTGAAGCCTTAGAAAGATTGGAAAGAGAATTTCCTTCTTTCGAAAAGCGAGATGAGGCTCTATATTATTTATATAGATCACATCAAGATATAAATAACAATATACAAGCTAGTCGAGTCCTCAATAAGTTGCAGTCGGAATTTCCAGATTCCAAATTCACCAAATTGGCGCTGGACCCTAACTTTTCTAAGAAAATGAGAAGTGATGAAGCAACAATTGCTGCTTATTATGAGAGGAGTTATAAGCTATTCGATAACGGTCAATTTGATGCGGTTATAGACAGGTATAATGAGAAAGCAGAGTTGTTTCCTAATGATAATTCTTATGATGCAAAGTTTGACCTCTTGTTGGCAATGAGTTATGGCTCAACTCAAGGAAAACAACAATATATTAAGCAACTTGAGAATCTAATCAGAAAACATAAAAACACCCCAGAAGAGGTTAAGGCTAATGAAATTCTTCGGTTTCTAAAAGGTGACCAAGAAGCTTTTGATGATATATTATATGATGAAGCTCAAGAGGAATTTACCTTAGACGATGATAAGTTGCATTATATATTCGTTGTCGTTTATAATAAAGACCAAAAGCAACTTCAGGATATTAAAATCGCCATGTCCGATTATAATAAAAAGTATCACCGAAGAGATAATCTCCTTATCTCAGATATTACTCTTAATCCTGCTGTTGGCTCACAGGTCATTATTGTGCGATCATTTAAGAAAGGTAAGGACCAAGCGATGAACTACTACAAAGGGGTGCTGAACAACAGGGACGAATTTGTAATTAGACAAAATGGTGTCCAGGATGTAGACAAAGTAGAGTTTGATTTGTTTGCAGCCACACAGAAGAATTATCGTGAAGTTATTAAACAAAGATCAGCATCTAAGTATAGGCAATTCTTTAGTAAGCATTATATAGACCTTAATTAAGTAGGGGTGACCCTAAAAGCCACCTCATAGGTGAAAATTTGTTATGCAAAAATGAAACGTCTTACACAATTGGTGTACATGATGGTACTGTTAGTATCAAGCTTTACTTTGTCTACATGCTCAGACTAATTTTAAATACGCTATACCCCGTTTTGCTCAGCTTTCGCAATGAGCTGCTCTCAGCTAACCCCGCTATGCTGCAGAGAGATTAAAAGAAGT
>CAZMMQ010000028.1:0-42425 GCA_964567435.1 uncultured Saprospiraceae bacterium
ACTGAAAGTAGTGGACTGAAAGTCCATAGATTCAACTAACTTTTGAGACCATTGAAAATTACTACTTATGATAACACACACTACAATTTTTTAGTAAATGATCCAGCGATTTGGATTTAATAATATTAACAAACTACAGAATCAATCTGGAAATTAATATCGTGTACATCCAGATTACTTACTTAAGCGCTCCGAATGCACACAAATCATAATCCCACCAATGGGATAGACTATCCAACTAAGACTTTACAAATGTGTCAAATAAGATTCTACCTTCATTGTCTTTAATCATAAGCACATACTCTAAGAAAATCACAAAAGTTTACTTCTCGAGCAAGAAGTGTCACGATGGTTAACTGATTAAAAAATTAAATACGTCAGTAATAAGGGATGCTTTTAAGTACTTTTCGTCAAAACAATTATTGGTTGTGTCAGTAAACATATAGCAGACATCAAGACTTAACTGATGAAGATATCTCACCTTTGATTCGGATTTTGGAAAGCTATATTTTTCTAAGATTTGTTATTTAGAGTGAAGTTTTAAATCCTTTGCCCCTGTCCAACTCTTGGATATTATAGTTCTTTGATTCTAATTCTTCGATGAGAATTTCGGTGGCTTTACTACTATCTAAGCTTGTGCCGCAGGTAAATAAGTCAAGTGCTACATAGCCATGCTCAGGCCAACTATGCAGGTTAAAGTGGCTTTCTGCGATAATTATAGTACCAGATACGCCTTGCGGAGAGAATTTATGGAAGTGAGAGTTAATAATAGTTGCATTTGCAGCTTTAGCAGCCCTTAGCAAAGTTTCTTCAAGCAGGGCTAAATCATCTATTTTCTCCCGATTACAATCATAGAGATCAATAATTGTATGCTTTCCAAGCACATTTAGAGCTGACTTGCTCATCTGATCATATGGGGGATAAATTGGCAATCATTATCCACAATCAGTCTGTCTGCTCTTCTAAATGACAATCCAGCTGCTGATCCCAAGATATTATAGACACCAGGTTGGTAGTATTCTCCGAAATCATCTTTATATAAATCTGCAAATTCTTGATAGATACAATGACTTAAGTCTAAATTTCCTTCAGTCTCCTCTACCACTCTTCCTGTGCTATCGTATATAGTAATATTCTCCCCTAATCTCCCGTAGGCAGCTTTCCTGACATGGGGCCAGCCTGCGAAATCTCTTTGGTTAGTACTTGTTTTGAGCAAGTAATCAGAATCGTACTTGGAGGACAGTCTGGCCAGGAAGGCCTTAGATTGATAGACCATTGTATGAGCAGGATTAATCACATAGACCAAATCATTTAAGACTAAGTTATGTAGGTCATCCATTAATCCTGGTTCTTCAAAGCAGATAAATTCCCAAGGCACCAGTTTGAGAAAGTAATCAAATCGGACATAGTTTCCAGCCTGATCCTCTACAAAGACTCCTTCGTTCTGTGCAAAAGTGACTTCTGGCAAATCAGCATAATAGGTTTCGAATCCTTCTTTGTGAGCAGCTTGCATTATCAAATCTACATTAGCTACATCCTCTGCATTACCTAGAGAGGAGCCAAGCATGGTTTTAGAGAAATTATTTTCCTTGACAAATAATTTATTGAATGCCACTTCTAAACGCCATTGCAATTCCGAAAACGATTGACCATTCATTATAGGATTAAAGCCATTCTGTATCGTAATAGATTCTGGCAATAAGGTGGGCATATCTGCATTGAACTCAAGCAGCTTGATTGGGAGCTCATTTATACCTCCCGAAAAATCAAATCTCCCTATAAGATGTTGGTGTTGCTTTTGGAAGCTGTGGATAATCAGGTCAATCATTTTAGTTGGAAGGTTGAGAAATCGAAAATCTCTTCTTCTAACTATTTCCTCCAATTCCTCCTCAAACATCTTATAAGTGGCATCACTAGCCTTCTTAAAGTCGTCTACCTCATCCTGATAAAGAAAGATTCCCTCTGGAACGATATACTCGTCATCCAGAAGGAATTCTAATTCATTTTCTTTAATAACTTTATCAGGAATACCTGACAAGTCCATCTGTCTATCCCCCATAAGACTTTGAAGACTTACCAGAACCGTATCCTTTAGATGCAGATGTTGGCTTCCTCACGGTAGTTTTTCTAGCTGTAGATCTAAGCGTATTTCTAGAGGAAGTAGATTTTTGATGCGCAGCATCTGAGGCATAAGCGCTTCTGGCGACACCAGATTTCATTGGCCTACCCATCATGTAACCGAACATGCCTGCATAAGCAGCTGTCCTAAGAAGAGATCTTTTTGGATCATTAGCCTCTGACAATTTAACCTCATCTATTGAGAATGTATCTATAGTTCCGTCTAGAAATGTAGCAATGATCTGACTTTGATCTCTTTGTGCTATAATTTCCTCATTGGTAATCTTGAATAAATCCTTCTTAGTTTCTTGAAGCTCTACAATGATACCTTGTGTCGGTTCCTCTAGTGTTTCTTCTACGTAATCTGACGAACTACTGCTATCATCTGAAATAATATTGAAAACGACATATAGTCCTATGCATCCATAAATGATCCACCTCCAGGGAATACTTTGTTTTTGCTCTTCCATGTTTATGATTTTATATATTTGAGTATTAAACTTCTAAAATAGAATTATAAATCCAAAATCCCATCAAAAACAGATTTGTTATCATATTAAGTTTTATTGTAGGCCTATGCTCTATAGTCTATGAGCTCCTAATTAGTACGATAAGTTCTTATTTGATGGGAGACAGCATCGTACAGTTCTCTCTAATTATTGGCTTCTATCTAGCATCTATGGGATTAGGTGCATTTCTATCACGAATGATAAAGGATAGTGAACTCATCTTTGGATTTGTAAGTGTGGAGATGATACTTGGTACGATAGGTGCTTTTTCCGTTCCCGCCTGTTACCTTTTCTTTGCAATGAGTGATTCCTCAGGGTATCAGTTTTTTGTGCTCTCTTTGGTTACCATAATAGGCACACTAACAGGTTTTGAAATACCTCTTCTTATACGAATGATAAACGATGAAAACGAACAGGGTGAAAGTGTAAGTGATGTACTCACATTTGATTACTTAGGTGCTCTTGGTGCCACTCTACTTTTTCCGTTTTTACTATTACCCTTTGTAGGACTTTATCGATCATCTCTACTTTTTGGGATTATCAATATCGTTATTTCTCTCATAACGCTTCGTATATATAGAAAAAGGTTAGCTGCTGAAGGGAGAAAGGGTTTCTTGCTTTTCTTTGGAAATATTTGCTTAATTGCAATTATTGGATTTATGATAGTGAAGTCCTCAGATTATCTTAAGCGCTGGAGCAACTCAATCTACAAACATCCTCTTGTTTACTCAGAGAATTCTAATTATCAAAGAATCGAACTCACAAAGAATAATTCTGAATTCCGATTATATCTAAATGGTGCCATCCAGTTTTCTTCCAGAGATGAGTACAGGTACCACGAGGCATTGGTCCATGTACCACTTAGCCAAGTAGCGGAACCAAAGCGGATTTTGGTTTTGGGAGGAGGCGAAGGATTAGTCATCAGAGAATTACTTAAATACGACCAACTATCCTCTGTAACTTTAGTCGATATAGATCCTGCGATTACGCAACTTGCCCAAGAGAATGAGTTATTAAAAAGACTGAATCAAGAAGCTCTAGACGACGACCGTGTACATATAAGGCATGAAGATGCTTTTGTATTCCTTAAAAAAGACACTGCACATTATGATGCTATCATTGCTGATCTTCCTGATCCTACTAATGAAACTTTATCCAGATTATATACAGATGCATTTTACAAATTGTGTCTGCAACGATTAACAAAAAAAGGTGTACTGTGTACTCAAGCCACTAGTCCCCATTTGACGTCTAATTCATTTTGGTCTATAGCAACTACCATATCTGCATCAGGTTTTAATTACATATATCCTTATCAGGTATATATACCCTCTTTTGGAAATTGGGGTTTTGTAATGGCTAAAAGAGATCCAGAATTTACACTTAAACTGAGAGAAGAATTAGATCTAATTTACTTAGATGAAGAAGTCTTCTATCACATATTCTATTTCGAAAAAGACATACGCAAAAATAATGTAGAAGTAAACCGACTCGACAAACCCATCCTCATGGATTATTATCTTGAACATTGGCAGAGTCTCCAAGGTGAAGAAAGATAATCATAGGTAGTTAGTGGATGAGCCATATAAATTCTGTGTATATGAAAAATACTTACTTGGATCTTATTGGTCAGAGTTATCAATTTCCTCAAGAGGGATTTAGCTTGGAGAATAAGTTTTTGACCTTTCATGGAATATCTTTGCATAATCTTATTGCAAAATATGGAACCCCTTTCAAGTTATTTTATCTGCCTAAAATAAGAGATCAAATAAGGAAGGCAAGATCTATTTTCAATCATGCTATTGAGAAAAATAATTACTCTGGCAAATATCATTATTGCTATTGTACTAAGTGTTGTCATTTTGCACCAATGGTAAAGACGGCACTTAAAGAAGATGTACATCTGGAGACTTCATCCTCTTTTGACATAGACCTTATATTTAAATTAATAGAGAAAGGTGAATTAACAAAGGAGATAACAGTAATTCATAATGGACTCAAAACAAACGACTACCTGCATAAAATATTTAGACTGAGTCAGTCCGAATTAATAAACTCTGTCCTTGTATTAGACTCTAAATTAGAATTGAAAAAAGTCAAAGCGTTGGCATCAAATTATGATGAAGTTATTAAGATAGGACTTCGCATAGCCATCGATGAAGAACCTCAATCAATTTACTTCAGTTCACGTCTTGGAATCAGACCGAATGATATTGTAGATTTTTATCTTTCAGAGATTAAGGGAGATAATAAGTTGACATTAACTATGGTTCATTTTTTTATTGATTCTGGCATTAGAGACGAAGTATATTATTGGGATGAATTCAAAAAAGCTCTTAAGGTTTTTGTAGACCTAAAACAGGCAGGTGCAGATATATCAATATTTAATCTAGGTGGCGGTTTTCCCATTAAGAATAGTCTACACTTCAATTACGACTATGACTATATGACTAATGAAATAGTTGGTCAAATCAAAGCTGTATGCAAAGAGGCAAACATCATAGAGCCAGACATCTATACAGAATTTGGCAGATATACTGTTGGCGAAAGTGGCGCAGTCATATTTAAGGTACTAGAAAAAAAACAACAAAACGATAGTGAGAAATGGTATTTAGTAGATGGAAGTTTGATGAATACCTTACCTGATTCTTGGTCTATCAAAGAAAAGTTTTTACTACTTCCCGTCAACAAATGGGAGGACGAATATGACAAGTTCAATATTGGAGGTATCAGTTGTGACCATGCTGATAATTATAGTACTGAAGATATTAACCAACAACTATTCTTACCTAAATACGAAAACGAAGATGAAGAGCCACTGTATGTTGGATTCTTCCATAGCGGTGCTTACCAAGAAGCCATAGGTGGATATGGAGGCATTAAGCATTGCCTTATTCCTGCACCCAAAATTATCATCGTAGACATGGATGCCTCTGGTAAGATGACAGATTATGTACTTAAAAAAGAACAGAAAGCAGAGGATATGCTTGATATTCTGGGTTATTAAATAGTGCAATGATGAAGAGAAATTTTGCAGGTATAGATACAAAATATGCAGACCCTGGCTCCAGCCGTATCATACTTCAATCCATTCCCTATGATGGTACCAGCACCTGGGGTAAAGGTGCTGATAAGGGCTTTATCGCATTCTTAGATGCAGCAGAAAACATGGAACTGTATGATATAGAAACTAACGCAGAAGTATACAAAATGGGTATAACGATGCCTCCCGCCTGGAATGACTACTCTACTCCCTCTGAAATGTTTACTACAGTATATCAGAAAACAAAGTCCTTATTAGATACTAATAAGTTTCTCACTTTTTTTGGTGGAGAACATTCAGTAAGTATAGGTATACTTAAAGCATTCTATGAACACTACGATAATCTTACCGTCCTGCAATTAGATGCCCACGCAGATTTACGACCTGAGTATAATGGCTCTCCATATAATCATGCCTGTGCTGTCTATGATGTTTCTAAAAATTGCAACCTTATACAAGCAGGCATTAGAAGTATGGATGTAAGTGAGAAAGCGCATATGAATTTTAATAAGGTATATTTTGCACAAGACATGCATACGAACAACAATTGGATAGATGCGTCTGTATCCAATATGACTGATGATGTCTATATCACTTTAGACTTAGATGTATTAGACCCTTCTATCATGCCAGCAACTGGCACTCCTGAGCCAGGTGGACTTTCGTGGTACATGCTTACCAATTATTTGCGAAGAGTGTTTGAGCAAAAAAATGTTATTGGTTTCGACATCGTTGAACTTGCTCCCATCCCAAATCTCAGAGCACCTCAGTTTCTTGCTGCAAAATTGTATTATAAAATGTTGTCTTATAAATTTCGTGATTATGTCTAAAGGAAAGGTATCGCAATTCATATTAGAACATTACAAGCATTTCAATGCTGCTGCATTAGTAGATGCGGCGAAGGCGTATGAGGCGGAGTTGGACAAGGGTAATAAAATGATGATAACCTTAGCAGGGGCAATGAGCACTGCTGAGTTAGGAAAATCACTTGCAGAAATGATACGTCAAGATAAAGTGCATATAATAACTTGTACGGGTGCCAATCTGGAAGAGGATGTATTTAATCTGGTTGCTCATAAGCACTACAAGCGGATTCCAAACTACAGGGATTTATCACCTATCCAGGAAAAAGAATTGTTTGACCAACATTATAATCGTGTTACAGATACCTGCATACCGGAAGCCAAAGCCATGAGAGCTATAGAAGACCACTTATACAAAGTCTGGAAAGCGGCGGATACAGCAGGCATTAGTTATTTTCCTCACGAGTATTTCTATCAAATCTTATTGAGTGAAGAGCTAAAAGGAAAATATCAGATAGATCCTAAGGACAGTTGGCTATTGGCTGCAGCGGAGAAAAACTTGCCACTTATAGTACCCGGTTGGGAAGATTCTACCTGTGGTAATTTTTTCGCTTCATATTGTATACAGAATGATATGAAAACCACTACAGTAAAATCTGGCATAGAATACATGATATATCTGGCAAAATTATATCCAAATATCACAAGGCATTCAAGTATCGGCTTCTTCCAAATTGGGGGTGGGATATCAGGAGATTTTCCTATTTGTGTTGTGCCATTATTACATCAAGATTTAGAATTAGACAATATCCCTATGTGGTCATACTTTTGCCAGATCAGTGATAGTACAACTAGTTATGGGTCTTACTCTGGTGCCGTTCCGAATGAGAAGATTACCTGGGGCAAACTACTGCCCGAAACACCAAAATTTATTATTGAATCAGACGCCACCATAGTTGCCCCTCTAGTTTTTGCCTATGTACTAGGCTGGTAGTTGGTTAGAACTTTATTTAAGCAATAGAGTTAAATTTACCAACTTCCATAATGTCATAACTATCATATCTTCAAAATAAAAATAATTGTGTGATGAAATATATATTAATAATTATATTCTATCTAAGTGGGCTGCAAATAGGTCAAAGTCAGGTTGATACCATTAAATATGGCCTCAAAGGCAAAATCATCAGAGCCTTAGCTCAGTCTTCAGACTCACCTCCTGTGTACTACGCAGGACTCAAAGGAAATAAGCTCGGCACTGGTCACATATATCAGAGTTCTGATTCTGGTAAAACTTGGTCAATAATCAATAACGGACAACCACTTAGTGGCTATGTAGCAGATATTCAAGCCATTGCCGTCGCCAGTGATCTATCCAATACCATCTATGCTGGGACTTGGAAAAATGGTCTATTTACAAGTACTGACGCAGGACAATCATTTCATTATGATTCGTCGTTCCCTTCTGCAGATATACGGAGTATCAAAACAGGCATTCAGCATCCACTACTTGTCTACGCTTCCACCTCTGCCTTTGGTGTTGTACGCAGCACCGATGGAGGAAAAAGCTGGACTCGAAATAATCCAGACCTCATAGACAGCACCTTTCAATTTGCTTGGTCTATAGAGATAGACAAAAATGACGATAGGGTAATCTATGCACAAACCTTCAATAATGGTGTATGGAAATCCATGGATCAAGGTACTACTTGGAACAAGACCTTAGACATAGATGGTAAAGTTGCATGGGATATGCATGTCGAAGACAACGGCTTAGATCTATGGGTAGCTGCAAGTACCAGAGGTGATACCTTGAGTACAATATATCACAGCGACAATGCTGGAGAAGAATGGAATGAAATAGCTGACGTGCCACAAATAGGCATCAGTGAAATTAATGTACAAAGAGACGAAGGTGGTACTCCAGTCATATTAATAGGCAGTTGGAGAGGTGGTGTACATATACATACTGAAAACATCTGGACCAAGGTGAAAGAAATAGATTTTGACACCATAGCCGAGATACTGCAGCACAAGGGAGAGTTTGTGATCGGGAGTTGGGGCAATGGAATCTATAGATATGACTGACTAATCGCTAGACTTTTGTAACCATACAAGATGAAGACAGTCATCATACTTGCCAGCTCTAGGAGCAATGGAGATACCAGAAAAATTGTTGAAAATCTGATATCAAAAACAAATTGGAAATTATTGGACCTCAATAATTACAACTTTAGTTACTATGATTATGAGCATAAGAATCGACATGATGACTTTATTGGATTATTGAAAGAGATTACAAATGAGTATGACACACTAATTTTTGCCACGCCAGTGTATTGGTATTCTATGAGTGGGCTCTTGAAAGTTTTCTTTGACCGATTGACTGACTTGCTGACTATAGAAAAGGATTTGGGACGTCAACTTCGTGGAAAAAACATGGCGGTACTGAGTAGCTCTAATGGCAATAATCTAGGAGATAATTTTTGGCTACCATTCATAGAGTCATCTAATTACTTAGGCATGAATTATATTGCCGATTTGCACACTTACTCTGAAAAAGATAATTCAGAGAGATTGGATAGGTTTATTAATCAAGTCCATACTGTGAATAAAATCACCTGATACTAGGTAAGTATAAACTTACTATTTATATAAAATAAAAAATACTAATAGCCTTCAATGCAAAACACAGTGAAGGCTATTAATACACTTAGCTTTTTTAGTTAAGTAACGCTTTGATCTTCTTTCGCAGATCATTTTCTGAGGCAAGTCCATTCACTATATTCTTTACCTTATTTCCTTTCAGAAAGAAAATAGTAGGAATACTTCTTACATTGAACTTAGCGGCAAGTTGCCTCTGCTTGTCAATGTTGACCTTTACTATTTCAACATCATCTTTATATTCTTTGGCCAGCTTTTCTACTGTGGGAAGTAGTGTTTGGCAAGGTCCACACCAGTCGGCATAAAAATCAAGTACAAATGGTTTTCCATTTTTTACCAGATCGTTGAACTGCTTATTAGAAGTAATCGATTTCATATACTCTTCTTTTTTTAATTATTTACATTTTCAAATATGAGTTTATTCATTACAGTAATAAAGGGCTAGACTTCCCGACTTGTTGGCTATTTTTCCCAAATGCTAAATGCTTCTAGCACAACACCATTTCGACACATATATTTGCATCATCTGATGAGATCCAAAGCTATAATGTCAGTATCTTATCTGAAAGACCCACTTAAGTGTTGGGCCAAAATATTTTTAATTCAAATTATAATATGTCGAAAATTTGCGCTTCGCTTGCCATCATTACAGTGCTGATACTCTTTGCTTGCAACAGCTCCAAAACCTTAGTTATCAAATCTTCATCCAGTACGCCAGAAGCGGCAACTTTATTACAAAACACTATAGAAGCACATGGAGGAATAAGATATGAAACTGCACATTTCGCCTTTGTCTTCAGAGATAAGAACTACACATTCAAGAATAATAAAGGTGAGTATACTTATACCTCTGCTTACCAAAAGGGTGGTCATGGCTATCGAGATATACTAGCCAACAATAGCTTTGCCCGATCGCAGAATGGTGTCCAACAGGAATTGACAGCTAAGCAGAAGTCCGTATATGGTCAAGGCGTCAACTCTGTCATCTATTTTGCAACCTTACCTCATAAACTAAATGATCCGGCAGTCAATCTCTCTTATGAAGGCTCGACCACTATCTCGAACAAATCTTACGAAATTTTGAAAGTCACTTTCGATGAGGAGGGTGGCGGACAGGATTTCGAAGATACCTATTTCTACTGGATCAATGCTGACACCAAGCTCATCGATTTTCTTGCCTATAATTACAAAGTAAATGGTGGAGGCGTAAGATTTAGAGAAGCATATAATCCAAGAAGAGTGGGTGGCATTTTATTTCAGGACTACATTAATTACAAGGCGCCAATTGGCACCCCATTGGCTACACTACCTCAAATGTGGGAAAACAAACAACTGAAGGAATTGTCAAGGATTGATACGGAGAAGATAAGGGCTATATAGAAAAGGGCAATATGCATGAATGGTTGCATGGGTTTAGTGCATTGTTTCTAATTGGATTTTAAAATTAGACTTTATCGATATACTCTATCAGGTCATCAGTACGAGACAATCCTAGTTTTTTCCTCAATCTGTATCGTGTAGTATGCACAGATTCTATAGATATATTGAGTAGCCTTGCCATATCCTTGGTAGAACAATTCAGTTTAAGGAGGGCACTTATTTTAAGGTCCCCACTGGTTACGTTGTCATGTTTTTGTTTGAGACGATCGTAGAATCCTGGATAGACAGTTTCGAATTTGGATTCAATTTCTGACCAGCTTATACATGACTGCTCGAAAGCCTCTTCTAGTATTTTTGATACATCTGAAATACTAATTTCTTTAGAGGTTCTTTTTCTCTCTTTTAGATGATCTAATATTTCATTATGAGCTATTAGCATTTTGACTGAGGACGTCAACTCACTGTTCTTTATCCCTAGAATAGCCTTTTCCTTATCAGACTCTAGTGTCTCTATCTGTGTGACATGTTTCATTTCTAATTCGCTTAGTTGGGTCTTCATTTCAGTGACTGTAGTGTGGTTTTTTCGAAGTAAGGTGAGGTATAATATCCCACCTATAAGAATAAAAACCATGAAACCAGTCAATATAATATTCTCAAGTAAGCCAACCTTCCCTTCGTATTCCCTGATAGAAAACTTTCTTCTAGCTGGTTCTTGTTTTGGCTCAGATTGTTGTTGGAATGACTCGTAACTAGATGTCGACGTGAGCTCTAATTGACTAGAATAACCTTCAGATGTGGCACACATTGTTAACAGAAAAACAAAGATCAGCCCTCTATGAATATACTTATACAATTTGAATACTCGATTTTAACCTAAGATAGCGATATATGTGAGAATATGCTTTAGTCGTCCGTATAATTTGACCTACTTGGAATCTCTTTTCCAAAAACACCTGGATGAATTCTAGATGAATTCATGTAGCTTTGATTACATGTCTTACAAAAGTTTCGAAACCGATCGATTACACTTACGACCTACTGAAGTGGATGATGCAGCGTTTATTCTATCTTTACTTAATACCCCAAAATGGATCAAATATATTGGTGAACGCAACGTCAAGACCAAGGAAGCAGCCATCAAGTACATCAAAAACAAAATGTTATCCCAACTGCACAAACTAGGGTATGGGAATTATACCATTATTAGAAAGGATGATCTGGCCAAGGTAGGCACCTGTGGGTTATTCGATAGAGATGGATTAGAAGGTATAGATATCGGTTATGCGCTTCTCCCAGAATACGAAAAATTAGGCTATGCCTATGAAGCGTCCTTGGCCATACGAGAAGCTTCTGTAGTGGATTTTGGAATTAATCATTTGAGAGCCATCACTACCAAGGATAATATAACATCCCAAAAGCTATTAGAAAAACTTCAATTTCAATACTCGAAAATTATCAACATTCCTAATGATCCGGCCGACTTAATGCTCTACGAATATCATCACACTTAGTACCTCAGACTAAATACAATTAAAAATTACAACTAATACCTTGTATAGAACTGGTCTCATATTATCTATCCTAATTATACTTGCCGTCCACTTTTTCTACTACCCTAAATGGACCAAAAAGCATACTGAAGCGACCATCTCCTGGGATGCATCTGGCTATTATATGTATCTCCCAGCCACCTTTATATACAAGGATCTCAAACAGTGTCAATTCCAAAATCAGATTCTAAAAAAATATCGGCCAACACCAGATTTTCAGCAAGCCTTCTTACACAAGCCATCTGGCAATTATGTAATGAAATATTCCAGCGGGCAAGCTTTGGTCTTTAGTCCTGCATTTGTGATAGCCCATGTCTGGGCGAGCTATGACAGCAGATACCCTGCAGATGGTTTCTCTCTACCCTATCAGTTTTGTTTGTCGATGTGGACCTTGATCATTGCCACTATTGGTTTATTATTTCTATGGACTATTCTAAGGACATATTTTTCTGACAAAGTCAGTATACTCGGTATACTCGCGATCATATTGGGCACGAACTATCTCAATTATAGTGCGATAGATGGCGCCATGACACACAATACCTTATTTACTATATACAGCATACTAATCTACCTAACAATCCAATTCTACAAGAGGCCAAAATACGTAACAGGCATGGGAATAGGATTATGTGTGGGCATAGCAGCGCTCATAAGACCAACAGAAATTATCTCTTGTATAATACCAATATTATGGGGACTTAAAAATGTCAAGTGGGATTCTATAGTCGATAGACTTCAAATATTCCAAAGTCATTGGCAGAAGCTAGCCATAGCAGTACTTATAGTAATGATGGTAGGAAGCATTCAACTCCTGTATTGGAAATATGTCACTGGTGAGTTCATCGTGTACTCATATGAAGAACAAGGTTTTGATTGGCTAAGTCCACATATCCTTGAAGGTATATTAAGCTATAAAAGCGGTTGGCTTATCTATAGTCCAATAATGATTCTTGCATTGCTAGGTTTTATACCATTATACATGCAACATCGATCGTTGTTTTTTGCAACAATTGCATTCACAGGAATATTCATATATATAGCCTTTGCTTGGTCTATATGGTGGTATGGAGGATCTCTAGGGCAAAGGACGATGGTACAGGCCTACCCTATTTTGGCCTTCCCTTTATGCGCCATTATCCATAGACTTTTGAATGCACACTTATTGTGGAAAATTATATCAGGTGGCTTTATTGTGCTTTTTATCTATGCCAACCTTTGGTTTACCCACCAAGCTCATCTGGGTGGCTTACTACCTGTAGGAAGAGTTACCAAGCCTTATTTTTGGGAGATTTTATTTAAATATGAGATAGACAAACAGGACTTAAAGCTCTTGGATGGTGTGGATCAAATATACAAGGGCAAACCCAAAAATCTGTTGGAAGTGATGAGAGATACATCATCGGCCACCCTATCAAGCGAAACCAAATTTACACCAAAAATAACAGCTGCTGCCAGTCTACTGCCCACCTCATATGATTGGATAAGAGTGGAATCCGATGTACATTTTGATAAGAAAGAGTGGAACCTATGGCAAATGGCTCAACTTATCGTAGAAGTAAAAAATGGAGACCAAACAGTAAAGAGACATTCAATAAGGGTACACAATCAAGTGGAACCTAACCAAGTCACTAATCTGTTTTTAGATATAAGAAAACCAAATAATCCATTCGATAGAATAGAGACTTACTTTTGGAAATCTAGTGGCAATAAGATTGTTAATATCAAAAATACTAGAGTCTTGACCTTTGATGACAACTAACTTCTATGACGGCTCAGTAACTAATTCGGCAATGCTCCTCTCATATATCATCTCGTACTTTGGAACGATTTGATCTCTAGAAAATTCCATGGCCTTCTGTCTGGCTTTAACCCTCATATCTGATAACTTATTATCTTCAGTAAGTATCGATATCACACGCTGACCCATGGTTTTCCAATCACCAATCTTACACATATATCCTGTCTCACCTTCAACATTGACCTCGGGTAATCCTCCGGCATTAGATGAGACCACTGGTACGCCACAAGCCATCGCTTCTAATGCTGCTAGCCCAAAACTTTCCTTAGCGGATGGCAATAAGAATACATCAGCTAATGACAACAAGTCTTCTACAGCATCCTGTCTTCCTAAGAAATGAATATCACCACAAATACCAAGATCACGACACATGCCTTCTAACTTGAGTCTTTCTGGACCATCACCTACTAGCAACAGTTTTGAAGGTAAGGCTCTCCTTACTATAGAAAAGGCTTTTACCACGTCTTCAACTCGCTTGACTTTTCTAAAGTTAGATACATGCATAATGATTTTCTCATTAGCTGGCGCAAATGCAGAACGATATTCCAGATTAGGCTTGCGCATGAATCTCTTTAAATTGATAAAATTATGAATGACATTAATTTCTGTATTTACGTCAAACTGAGAAAGTGTCTGATCCCTAAGTGAGCCTGAGACTGCTGTGACGCAATCTGAACTATTAATGCTGAACTCTACAACACTGGATAGAGATTTGTCCAAACCGACCAAGGTTATATCAGTACCATGTAAGGTGGTAACAAACGGTAGTTTAATCCCTTTGGATTTGAGTATCTGTGTAGCCAAATATGCTACAGTGGCATGAGGTACGGCATAGTGTACATGTAATACATCTAATGACTGGTGTTGGGCGACATCTACAATCTTACTCGCCAAGAGACTATCATAAGGCGGATGTTCGAAGAGAGGATATTCATAAGAGCTGACTTCGTGCAAATAAACGCCTTTGATAAAGTTCGTCAATCTTGCGGGTCTCTTATATGATATAAAATGAACATCATGACCTTTCTTAGCCA
Source organism: uncultured Saprospiraceae bacterium (assembly GCA_964567435.1). Classification (GTDB taxonomy): domain Bacteria; phylum Bacteroidota; class Bacteroidia; order Chitinophagales; family Saprospiraceae; genus RFSX01. The sequence continues at coordinate 14,900 of CAZMMQ010000028.1, forward strand.
ATCCTATTCCTAACTCAGTCGCCAAAACTCCACTTCCGCCATATGTAGGGTAGCAGACAATTCCTATATTCATAATAATTCAATTCGTTTGAATGCAACACAAAGTTATTGCTCTTATTAACAATGTGCCGACACCATATAAACAAATTTAGGATTCTAGGGTTTAACTGTACTAAATTCAACAACTATTACTAATTTATTTTGCTTTAGTTCATATAATAGAAAGGAACTTAATTCCTGTATATGGTAGTGTACTCCATAAAAGATTTGGAAGGCCTCTCGGGTGTAAAAGCACACACCATTAGGATATGGGAAAAGCGATATAATCTTATCCAGCCCAAGAGAACAAAAACAAACATTCGGTACTATACTGACGAAGATCTTCGGAAACTTCTTAACATTTGCTTTCTCTATAATAAAGGGTATAAAATCTCTAAGATCGGTCAGATGGGAGAAGAGACCATCCGCGAGAAAGTTGCAGGCTACTCTAAGATAAATCTCAGTTTTGAAGATGAGCTGGATGCTCTTATGATATTCATTCTAGAATTGGATGGGTACAACTTTGGAAAGATTTTGGATAAATATATATCCCAGAAAGGCTTGGAAAGTGCTATGACTGATATCGTCTACCCATTATTAGACAAGATTGGCGTTGCATGGTTGGCAGGATCTTTTCTGGAAGTGCATGAGTCCTTTGTCATAGAAATTATCAAATCCAAGATTTATTTACACACTGAAAAATTGCCCCACACCGATAAATTCGGCGCGACATATGTCATATACAACCCTACTGGCGAAAAGCAAGAACTTAGCCTATTATACCTCCATTTCATACTCAAGAAAAATGGTTGCAAAGTTATCAATCTAGGTACCGATATAGAACTAGGTGATGTGCTCTTCTCTATCAAAACGGCAAAACCCAATTTCGTTTTTACCATTATTAATCAAGAGATACCATTTACAAGTCTGCAAACTTATGTTGATAAAATTTCAACAGAATTAGGCAATAACAAATTACTGATGACTGGTTTTCAGACCTTGGCTTCTAATATGATCTGGCCTGAAAATGTGCAAATCATCTCTGACCTCTCCGAAACTATCAGTTTTATACAGAACAATCTGAATCTGGCTAAGGTGGAATGACCTTCTTCTAATCCAACTCCTTCTTGATTTTTTGACACTTATATACTCTTAGTCTCAAAACAACGAAGTAAACCCAAAATGTGCCTTGGGTCTTCCAAAGTCAAAGCCCTGATCATTATTCCTTCCTGAGGCAATAGAAAAATTAAACAGTCCTACTTTGGTCTCAAACACTAATCCGGCACCAATACCGACCGCCAATTCTTGGACAGAGTTACCTCCTCCAATATCACGATCCACAAAGCCGACGTCTATAAATGGGGCACTGAAATAAGAATTATCTGACAATAAGAGTCGAAATTCGGCCGTACCCACGGCATAGAAAGGTGTGAATATTGACGCTTCATCGAATCCTCTTAGTAATTTGTTACCTCCTATCTGAAACTGCTCATTGATCAGCAGCTCGTTATCGGCAGAAGTAAATCGCCAGCCACCTTGCGCATGGATACCAAATACACCACGCCGTCTGATAGGTAGAAAATATGAAATGTCTGCCTTCAGCTCAAATCTTGGTGTTACCAAATCCAACGTATCATAACTCTCAGCAAAGTTGACATTGTCATTGCTAAGCGACATAATTCCTGGATCTACGAGTATCCTTCGTTGACCGCCGACTGCGCTGATATCTATGGACAAGCCTCGTCTTGGGTTGAAGCGATGATCTTGCCTGGTCATATAATACCGTAGCGACAAACCTGTCTGTGATACACTCAGTTGGTCAGGCAACTGGCGAGTGCTGAGCAGAGAGGTCGTATCCACCTCTACCAATTTGGAAGATTCCAAATTCCAAGCAACTTTTATATAATCACTACTATTAATCAAATATTGGACACCGAGGTCAGACTTTACAGTCTGGAAATTGAGTGCATTTCTAAATATGCTGAATGTTGCATCTATCGCAAATGGCGTATCCAGCAAGTAAGGATAGTTGAATGCTAAATCAAACTTCTGCTGCTCAGGCCTCAATCGCTCAAAGTCTACATACAAATATTCCCCATAACCTAACCTATTGAGCAATTCTGCACTGAAGTCCAAAGAAAGAAATAGCTGACGGCCCATGATATTATTAGTAGGTATGACCCCAAAAATTACATCAAAGCGGCTTGTATTCTCTGGCTCCACATAGATATTGACTGACGCATAATCATACACAAAACTAAGAGCAGGCTCTTCTGTGGTTTTGAGAAAAGCTAATTGGTCCAACTTCCTCTTAACACTTTTGAGTTTTGTATGGCTGTACAATTCTCCGGAGTAAATGTCTAGATAGTTCTTGAGAAAGCCTTGTCTTATCTGTACATCTCCGTGGATAATAATACTATCCATGATAATCTTATTGCGTTCTTCCACTTCCAAGTACCCACTGACTACCCCATCATGAAGCTCCAAATCTTGAAGCCTCACCAAAGCGAAGGGATATCCGTGATCACCATAATACGCGGTTAGTTTGTCTCTAGCTATAAGAAATTCATCTGCTGTGCGGGGGACTCGAATATCCAATCTCCTTAGCAAATCTTCACTGATAGAGTCTAAGCGCAAGGCTTCAAAATCATACTTGGGTCCGACATGTATATAGGCCAAAGCTGACAATCCATCATCTGATACGCTTAGAGAGTCCATCGATGCTTCCAGGTAATTATCTGCGACCAATTTGTCCAGCCAAGGCTTGAGCAGCACTTTGACAGGTTGTTTACCAGGATTATCCATTATGGGCTCTCCTATTGAAAATGAACCATTGTTCGTTTGTATTAGCTGGATTTTGGTGGGAGGCTGATTATTGATATCAGAGGACTGAGCACACAAGCTGAGATGTGCACTCAAAAAAATGATTATTAATATATATGACCAATTAACAGGCAATACAATATACTTTTGACTCCTAATACAACGATGATGGCAGGCATTTACTTACATATTCCCTATTGCAGAAAAGCCTGCCACTACTGCAATTTCCACTTTTCTACGTCTTTGCACAACATGTCTGATATGCAAAGTGCCATGCTGACAGAGATTAAACTGCAAAAATCCTTCCTCAAAGCAGCAACTGTAGAGACTATATACTTCGGAGGAGGGACTCCCTCACTAATGTCGCCTACAGATATTAGTGCCCTAGTAGATACAATAAGTCAGTATCACAGTATATCCGACAATGCAGAAATTACCCTAGAGGCTAATCCTGATGACATGACACCAGCCAAATTATCCGATTGGATGGCCATTGGGATAAACAGACTCAGCGTCGGGGTGCAATCATTTTATGATAAAGATCTCAAGTGGATGAATCGGAGTCATGATGCGACACAGGCTGAGCAATGTATACAAACAGCTCAAAATGCAGGCCTGACGAATCTGAGTCTTGATCTCATATTTGGAAGCGAAACCACCACATCTGCTATGTGGGCAGATAATCTGGACAAAGCCATTATGTTGGCCGTGCCGCATCTTAGTTGTTACGGTTTGACCATAGAGCCCAATACAGCACTGGCTCATCACATACGCCTTGGAACGAAGACAGTCACCTCTGAGCAACTTCAAGCAGAACAATTTGTATTGACAACAGATAGGCTCCAATCCGCAGGTTATACCCAATACGAAATCTCCAATTATGCTAGAGATAATAAGTATGCCCTTCATAACACAAACTACTGGCGACAAGTGCCTTACCTTGGCATAGGCCCTTCTGCCCATTCTTTTGATGGGACTTATCGATACTGGAATGTGGCTAATAATCCAAATTATATCAAAGGCATGACAAGTGGTCATATCCCTAATCAAAAGGAATTATTATCTACTTATGACAGATTCAATGAGCAAATTATGACAGGTCTGAGAACTATATGGGGTTGTGACATGAATCAGCTTTCTTCTATATTCCCTAATTGGAAAGAGATATTAAAAACAGAATACAATGAGTTACTCGGGAAGGGAGACCTGATTATCAAAGACAATATCATGACGCTAAGCCCCTCTGGTCGATTAATAGCTGATAGTATAATGAGCGAATTATTTCTGACTGATAAGCAATAATAAGCAGTGGCGGTTCCTAATATTATAGAACATAAGATTCTAGTAAAAGAAGAAAGGAATCAATACTACAGATATGGACCTGCCATGTCTAGACTCTTGTCACTTGTATCCCAAGTAGACGAAATGACCATCCTCAATACCAAAATTTACACACGACATCCCCTACGCTATATCCCTATGTATGCTTCCCGCAAAGGTGGAGGCGCTATTACCTTAGGCAATAAGTCATGGACAAGCATTACCTACACAGAAAATTTCTTTTCTACTGACAATGCATACTTTGGGAGAGCAGCCTATGGTGACAATTTACTTGTCTGGCTGAGACTTTCCTCACACGAAGTGGTTCATCTTCATCATGCTCATCGCTTTAAATCTTTTCTTATTTATCTTATTGTCTTTGCGTATCAATATATTCGTTACGGACATGATGGTGCTCCACTAGAAAAAGAAGCCAATGAGGGACCTAGGGTACTGTCCAATTTCATCCATTCTATTAGACGAGAATTTAACAAGGACCTTTTGCAGGATTGCTTGGCAACTAACTTAACAGAAGATCAAAAAATAATTATGATAGAACATTGGTGGGGAGATTTTAAAAAGGAACTATAAAGGTTTAGGGTAATAATATTTAAAGAGATTTCATGACACTCATTGTAAGCGCTGATGGGTATAAGAAAGTCAATGATATTCTGAGGGTGGCTTAATAAAATTAAAAACCAGAATTGGAACTCAATTTTTTAATCTATAGACATGTTTGACGATCCAGCAAAGAGTGGGTCATGGGGTGTACAATTAGATGGTCATCATTGTGTTGTCAACTATTTAGTCCAAGGAGATAATGTCTTTATGGGAGTTCGAGGCTAACTCAGGTTAGGATTTAAATATAGAAATTCACTAAAACTGGCATATCCTAAGCTTAAAAAGTAGGCTTTTAGCCTAGAAAAGCAGGTGTATTGTGATATTTCAACTTTAATAATCATAGTCAAATCAACAAGTTATGGCTTTGACAAGCTGATTATTCCAATACAGCCAATACACATTAGACATTTTGCTATATAAACCATACTTTTGTCTTTTAAATGAGTGTGAAAACACTATGGATTATTCAAAAATTTAACTTTTAAAAGCAAATACTTATGCCTGCAAAAAGAAAAACATTAGACGTAAAATACACTAAGACACAAATCGTCAATCAAATCGCAGAAGAAAACGAACTTTCAAAAAAGCAAGTATCAGGTGTACTTGACTCATTATCAGAAATAATTCAACTTCATATTAATAAAAAGTCTGTGGGAGAATTTGTACTTCCTGGCCTAATGAAAATCCAGACTGTTAAGAAGCCTGCGAAAAAAGCTCGTAAGGGTATCAACCCATTTACTAAGGAAGAGGTGATGTTTAAAGCTAAACCTGCTTCAACAACTGTAAAGGTACGTCCTTTGAAAAAATTAAAAGAAATGGCCAACTAAGCATTGGTTAATTCTTACAATACATTTAATAATGGGAAGGGTATAATATCCTTCCCATTTTTTGTTTGCTATCCTTTTACTTCGAGCTTCATTTTTTTTTCAATGGATCGGCTTATTCCTCCGCACTCACATCCTGTTACATTTTTGTCATTTCGACCGACTGGAAGGAGCAGAGAAATCTATTAACTCGAATACAATATATTTTGTAAAACCTCATTCACTATACGAGCACGAAGAAATCTCCACAAGGTCGATTTGGAAAGTGTCTTTTTTACAGCAACAGGGCCTTAATCTAGCAATCAAGCTTAACTATTTAGACTTGCACTAACTTTATCGTAATCATATTTTCAAATCTACTTCAATTTAATTCTCCTCAAAATATCACTCAGAAGGGAGAATGGTCTATCAAGCAGAAGATTCAACTTTGTAGTATCAAAATGAAGAAGGCAATTCAACAAGAGATACCATAGCATCTAATTTCTATGAGATATACTTTGAAGAAGACCTATAAGTGCTCACATAATTAAGGCATACACTAATTACGTTTCTCTTTTTTAATGCTACGTACGAGTACGGGGATGTCTGCACAGGGTCGACATGAAATGCACCCCCTTCCTTTCCTTCTCTATAATAGCGCAGTGGAGCATAGAATCCTCCGTTCTCGTAAAGTGGTTACTTGATTAGAAGACACTAAGCAAAAAAGAATTGCATATAGTCTAAGCTAATTTATATTTTCGTTTATCGAAGATTGATAATATGAATATAAATTGGATAACTATTTCAGTCATAGTCATTTTGATGGCTGGCCTTACTAAAATTGGACATACCCAAACACAAGAAGAAGGGACAATTATAAAGATAACTGCCACTCAACTACTAGCCAAAAGCATTAAATATCACGATCCTCAAAACCGATGGGACAGTCTTGATGCCACACTAAATTTCAAAACACTAATGGCAGATAAGTCAGAAAGGAAAAGGGTTATCAGACTCAATAATAAACATGGAGAGTTTCATTTTACAGGTGAATATACTGAAGGGCGACTAGAGTATACTATTGATGCTGGTGGTGCTAAAGCCATGTGGAATGGATCCACAACAATACCTACCGACAAAGCATCCAAATATCAGATCTCAGAAGCAAGGGCTGTCATGTTTCGCAACTACTTTAGTTACCTGTATGGGATGCCTATGAAGCTTAGAGATATCGGGACAATTATAGACCCCACTGTATTTAGAGTATCCTTCTATGATAAAGTCTATGACCGAATTAGAGTGACCTATGATCCTGCCATAGGTACAGATACTTGGTACTTCTACTTCAATCCAGAATCGCATGCACTGGAAGCTTATCAGTTCTATAAAGATGAGTCACAGAATGATGGGGAGTATATCCTCTTTGAGGAAACGAAAATGATAGGTGGTATTAAAATTCCAAAAATAAGACACTGGTACTATAATGAGAATCAGAAATTTTTGGCGACGGACATCTTGGATTAATGGGATAAATAATAAAAACACCAGCCCAATCCTGAAGCTTACCTTAAGTTTTTCAGGACTGGGTGCTGGTGCACCATCCACTTATATCTTGACTAATTTTCCTGTATGAGTTAAGCTATTTCCACACGCTATTGTGTATGTGTATGCGCCTTTTGGCAACCCAATACAATCAAATTTAATTTTATTATGCCCTGGCATAACGGCCATACTATGACTATTGACTAGTTGACCTGTGTTATTGTAAATACTAATCTTAGACTCAGTCGCTTGATGAGTCATAAAAGAAAAGGTAGTCACATCTGATACAGGATTAGGATTGACTTTAACATCCATTGAATTCTCTATCACCACCTCATTGCTTGTCGTAGATAAGCTTTGGAATAAGACATCTGTAATTTCTATTTCAAATGTTTGCTTCTCCCCTACTTCATTTATCAGTGAAAAAACAATCATCACCAAGTCATCCCAATTAGTTGATTCTGTTGACTTGGAAATAAATTGATCATTAGACAACTCATAAAGCTCTGATTGCCCATTAAGTCTGAACTGAGCTCTAGGTTGCTCATCCCAGTTATCTATAGAAGCCTTCACCAAAGTCACTTCCACCAAGCCAGCACCTCCCGCAGTTAATGTCAAGGCATTATATTCACTCAAATCTACAGCTTGATACTTTGCATCAAATGCGCGATAGATATTGAGATAATCTGCCACCTCAGCATTCAACTTAACGCCTCGTTCTACCTGATAAACATTTTCCATATCTACCTCATCCTGAGATGTAATTTCATACTCATTAATCTGAGCACCAATATGTTCAATATCTACTGTCCATCTCCCATCAGCAAGAAATATCTCATCACTTGTGCTCCCCATTGTATACAATGAGCCTCCAAGGTCATATAAGTATCCTACCGGTATATCTATCAGTTCTGCTTGTGAACCGCTAAGAAGAATATTTAACTCCAATGACTCCCATTCACTAGTCTCAGTTCGTCTGACCATCGCTGAGAAGTCCAAGTATTCTGCACCAATCTTGTTGCGGACTTGCAATCTGAGATTTCCATTCTTATATTGTCCGTAAGTCACGAAGACGGAAGGTAAAGGCGTATGATTTATCTGATCAATCACATCAGCTTCCCTCACTCTATCTAGCGTCTTGCTCAGTAGCTCAGTCAGTTGCTCATAATCACTGGCCCATATCTGGAAGTTATAGTAGTTCTTATCAGAAGGATAGTTGTGAAGGTTCCAGTGATTCTCTATGACGAAGCCCAGTTCTGCATCATGATACATAGAGAAACTAGCCGCGTACTCCACCTTTGATTGAGGATTGAGTAACTCGTAAGTCATAAACAGTCCGCCATTAAGATACATCTGAGAAATGTCTATCAATCTTGATCCAGATAATCTATCACAGATATACTTCGTATGCTCATATACTTCCTCAGATTCTAAGGCAAGGATAGTCGCCACACGCTGGTCATTAATATAATAATCAGCTGCTACGACATCTTCAGCATTGGTGATATCTACCAGATCTTCTGGAGAACTTTCTGCTACAAATGCATCCTGAAATTTCTGTGGTATAAAACTGGATATATCAAATCCATTTCTTGTTGCTCTAGGTGTAAAAGGAATAATTCCTTCCTCTTTCATCATAACTGACTGATTCTTTTCTATAGCCCCTCTTATATTTCTCTTAGAAATCTGGTCTGCTAGTGAACCATTGGATTCTAATCCACCAGTGACTCCTGAAGGTGCACTACACTGAGGATCTTCACCATCTACTAATCCATCTCCATTATCATCTATACCATTGTCACATATTTCTACACAGAAAGTCAGATTGAAGCATTCTGTATCACTGCAATCTATCCAGCCATCACCGTCATCATCTATCCCATTATCGCATATCTCTACAGTACATTCATTACTTGTAAAACAATCTCCATCTTCACAATCAATGAGTCCATCTCCATCGTCGTCTATTCCATTATTGCATTTAGATTCAAATGGAGGTGGCGCCAGCACACAATTGAATCCATCATTGATAGATAAGTTGCCAGTACCGTTAAGGACTTGTGTCGCAGTTAGTGTTTCTACATCTACAGCATATATTTTTCCAGAGCTATTATTGTACGCAAAGAAAGAGCCATCATTAGAAGACCAGGCTGCACCATAACCCCCTGAATCATTATTGATGGTGCCAGCGAGATCATAAGTATTAACTTCCATATTGATGGGATCAAATACTTTTAGTTTAGCACCTCCTGTGATCCCATAGAATAATCCTCGGGTGATATCTAATGCAAAATCTGCTACTCCTGGATTGTTAATTCCTGTTGCTACAGCTTCAAGTACTGTTGTATTTAATTCTATAGAATAGATACCTCCTGCATTACTGACATACATAGTCCCATCCGCATCTATAGAACCGACATAGAAGATACTGGTGCCAGGGAGGACCAATCCAGTTTCTCTAACTTCGCCAGTTTCTAATAGCATACCCAACTGATGTTGTCCATCTTTGATAATGGGTGCATAAATGTGCCCGTCTACCTGATTGAATTGGGCACCATTTATTTGATCTGCTCCTGTGATGTTGCCTAGATTAGTGTAAGTCCCTGTCGTTGGATCTAAGGCAACCAAGAAATCATTGCTATGGACCTGATAGAACTCTGTGATACAATCCCAGCATGTTTCTGCCCCACTACAGTCAGGATCCAAACAATCTATCAGCCCATCACCATCATCATCTATTCTGTTATCGCATATTTCTACTGACTTATAATTAACCAAACTTGATAGTTCAGCATCAAGTGACTTGGCTTGTTTTGCTGTAATGAACATCACAAATAACATCATGAGGCTATATCCCAAAAAGAATTGTGGTGGTCTGATACCTGGTTCGTGTAAATTTGTAAAAATTGTCTGTCTCATTCTCTTATTTTGTTTATTGATGGTTCAAAGATGATCTGAAATCAAAATGAGAATGAGATTCTTCGGTCAGTGGTCATTTAGGATCGGTGAAAAGTCACCTTACCAAGACAAGTCAAATAATCTGCTGTGTCTAATCCTTATTATTATCGTTATAGTCTATAAAAAGTGCGGAAAGTCCTAAATAAGCTGGCTCTTCAAATACAAACTTAACCATACATTCTTACCATTCATCTACACTTATATGCCAGTGATCGCTAGGAAATGTCTGTAGACCTATGGTAGTCTAAGTAAACTATATTAAGACTTATCTTTATAGAATATTATAAATACCTAATAATGAAATTCGAATTGCTTCTTATAGAAGACGACCTGATAGAGAAAATGAAATTTGAAAAAATTCTTGATCATCTAGCATATGATGATATATCGCTGATAATGAAGAACAATGGACAGGATGGATTAGACTATCTTAATAGTGGCCATCACCCTAGTTTGATTTTACTAGATCTCAATATGCCAGAAATGAATGGGATTGAATTCCTTACGTATATGTATAATAGTGAAGACCTAAAACACATACCAATAGTTATCCTGACCACCTCAGAGAATACACAGGACCTCAAGCAATGTTATGCACTTGGCATTGCAGGTTATATTCTCAAGCCACTGAAGTACGAGGAATATGAGTCAACAATAAAAAAGATTATGGATTACTGGATGGTTAATCAAATTATTAAATAAATTAAGGCATGAAAGGGATTGTATTTACAGAATTCTTGGAACTGGTGGAAGACAAGTTTGGGCTGGCTATGGTGGACAAGATTATTGAAAACTCTGACCTGCCTTCTAATGGTGTCTACACCTCAGTAGGGACGTATGACTTTGCAGAGATGCTTAGCCTAGTTACCAATCTTAGTAACTATACCGATATTGATGTAGACCAATTGCTGCTCGTCTATGGAGAACATTTTTTTAATGTGCTAGAAAAAAGTTATAGTTCTATGCTTGAAATGTATAGTGATCCAATAGAGTTTCTAGCCTCAATAGAAAATCACATACATGTAGAGGTAAGAAAAATATATCCAGATGCTGAACTACCTACCTTTAGAGTAGTGGAAAAGACAGCAGACAAGCTTGTCACTATATATACCTCAAGTAGAGCACTGCACAGTTTCGGACAAGGTCTGATGAATAGCAGTCTGGTGTATTATAAAACCAAAGCAGATGTTATCAAAGAGCTAATCAAAGAGGATGGAACCGAAGTCAAATTTATCATTACAAAAATAGCAGAGTAGCTGCATGCAGGATGATAAGGGTATATACGAACGTGCCTTAAAAAGAGAAAAGGCCGCACGGCAAGCTGCAGAGAAAATTCTCGAAGAGAAAGCATCTGAGTTGTTCGAACTAAACAGAGAATTAAATGCAAAGAATCTTATTCTTCAGCAAAATTTCAACACTAAAGAAAAAGAGCTCCAAGGCCTCTTCCAAAGTCTGGTAGAAGGATATGTCATTTCAGATCTGGAGGGTTATGTACTTAAGATGAATGACAGTGCCAAAGATATTTTTGAGCTAAAGCCTTCAGGTAGTTTTAATCTCAATTCATTGATCACAGACAAAGACAAATTACATCTTAGTCAAGGCATCACAGTTTTGCTAAAAAAAGAGTCTTTATCTGATTTCGAATTAAATATCATAACGCCATCTGGCAAAGAAAAAATAATTCTCCTCAATGCCTCCACGATAAAAGACTCGAATAATAAAACAGTTGCTGTACAGGCCTTGATACGGGACGTGACAGAACTTAGAAAATTGGAGTCAGACCGAGAAAATTTACTTACAAAACTGAAACACCAAAACCAGGAACTGGAAGAGTTTGCCCATGTCATATCCCATGACCTTAAATCCCCTCTCAGAAATCTATACACTCTCAATACCTGGATAAAAGAAAGTGTCGATCAGAATAAAGACCCTAAAACCAAAGAATATTTTTCCTTGATATTCTCTACACTGGAACGCATGGATAATATGATACATGAAATTCTTGATTTCAGTAAGTCAGATAAGGATGCAATGTATTTTGAAAATGTCAACTTAAATAAAATACTCACAGAACTCCACCAACAATACAAAACCAATGAAAATATCAAGTTCCATTTTGCAAATAACTTCCCTTCTGTATATGGTGTCAAAATGAAACTATTTCAAGTCTTTCAAAACCTCATAGACAATGCCATCAAGTTCAACAACAAGGCACATGGAGAAATAAAAATCAATTTTAAAGACATAAATAATGAGCACATATGCATATCTGTATATGACAATGGCAGAGGCATCAATGAACGGCAACAAGAAAAAGTATTTAAGTTATTTGAGACTTCAGAAAAAAATAAGTCTTCCAGTGGGGTCGGATTAGCTATTGTCAAGAAAATTTTGGAAGCACATCAGTCAGAAATAAAAGTGGAAAGTGAAGTTGATGTTTATACTACCTTTACTTTTAACCTAAGAAAAGCCACATGAAGAAAGAAGCCAGTTGGTCGCACCTAGACATGATTTGCAAGGGAGATGCTGCATGCTTAGAACAGTTTAAGAAAGTCATGCAAAATGAATTGCCTAAAGAGAGATTGCAACTAGAAACGGCCATAACACAAAATGACTTATCAGCTGCGGCACTATTAGTCCACAAAATAAAGCATAAGTTTTCTTTGGTAGAAATGACATCAGCATATAACTATGCCAAGACTTTTGAAGAAGAACTAAAGTCAGGCAATAATGTGGGACATCTTACTTTCAATGGATACTTGGATAAACTAAGTTTTTTTCTTGACCATTAGTTAAGTCTAGCTTGCATAGCACTAAGCTAACTTTCTCGAGTACCACCAAACAGGAACAAGACAGAAGATACTCATAGTTCTAAGTCCAGCATAGACATGAGGTAATAATCCAATTACAAGATCAAACACTAAGCCTTTGGAAAGGTCAGATCCAAAAGGAAGAGGACTACCAGGAATTCCAAATAAGGAAAATTCCAAGACCACAGTGAGTCCATAACAAATAATAATCAAACCATTCCTAGTAGATGATCGCCAATCATATGCCCGCGAAATAAAAAGGAAAATGACACCACTAAAGAGACTAAACCAAGTATATGTATGATGAAGAATATAGTCAAAGCCAGCCACCATTAATATGAAAAACAACATCAGGTTTATAATCCCAACTACCTTAGGATAGTGGTTAGTGCCTTCAAACTTATACTCATCTATGGAAAATGATTTACTCATAAGCCATTTACTAAAGTTAACTCAATAGCTTATCTCTTGGTTCCTCCCCTATCTAAAAAAAGATAGATATCGACAGAACTTAGATTAATACAAGGCAAGTAGCTATCCCCTTAGCTACTGCGAAGCAAAATACTTTGAGATTAACCTAATTGGTCATAACTTTATAAAATATGAAATGTATAATCGTAGATGACGAGGCCACTTCCAGACTGGTTATAGAACAATTACTTAAGGACTATCCTTTTATAGAGATAAGGGATTCTCTAGACAATGCAGTAGAAGCACTGAAGTATCTAAATCAGCATGAGGTAGACCTCATCTTTCTAGACATTCATATGCCAGCCTTTTCTGGGATGGATTTTATTCAGACGCTAAAGAAGCCACCCCTCATTATCCTCATTACCTCTGATGCCAATTATGCTTTGAAAGCTTTTGAGTATGACTTTATCGTAGATTACTTACAGAAACCTGTCACTTCAGAACGAATGGCTAAGGCTATAAGCAAATTGCAAAAAATGGCTTCTGAAAAATCACACGAACAACATGTCTCTTCTCCAAAAGTCAGCTCAGATACAACAACCGCTGAAGAGCTTTTTATCAATATAGACAGACGGCTTATCAAATTAAAAATGGACACCATCCTACTCATAGAAGCCAAAGGGGATTATATCAAAATCAAGACTAAAGACAAAAACTACACTGTACACACTACGCTTAAGAAAATAGAAGCCAAATTGCCCGGACAAACCTTCCTCAAAGTCCACCGGTCTTACATCATCAATCTCACTAAGATTATCGACATAGAAGATAATAGTATTCTTATAGAGAAGGATGTTATCCCTGTTTCTCGATCAAAGCGGCCCGTATTGATGGAGCGATTAAATTTGTTGTAATAGACAATATTTCTTGAAACCGATATGCATTTCCTAAATAAAATATTGCAGTTCAGATTGATTGTAATAATAATATTCATCTACTTTATTTCTTGCATTAATAATCCTCTAAATGATGCAAAAAAAGAAGTAGTCAAAGTTCTTGAATCTCAAGCAGGTGAACGAAATTTAGAAATTAGAAATATAGAAATTGTTGATTCAAATCTAGTTAGTAATCATACTAAACAATTAGATAGAATTAGATTTTACAGAGAATATAGAGACATGAACAAAAAATTAAAAGAACTTTATGAGAAGAAAATAGAATTAATATCATACGATCTTGAAAAATTAGGCTTTGGAATACTTACCCTACTTCTAATTCTGAGACTATCCACTCACGCATCAACTTGAATATATTTCCTAACCCTGCTGTCGATCAACTTACCATTGAAAAAGAAACAGCGGATACTGATGTATTTAAAATCTATTCCAGACTTGGTGAAGTGATCCTAACAGGGCAATTGGTATCAGGAGTGAATACCATTGATATATCCATGTTATCTCCAAATATTTACTTCCTTAAAACTGAAAATAAAACTATAAAAATTGCAAAAATGTAATCAGGTGAATTATAATAGATGACTATATGATTTTCATCATTGAAGTAACTACAATTTTCAACTGTTCACTAGAAAGAGCCTTTAAGACACCTATATTATGTGATGTCACAAAAGTGCACACTGGATATGGATTGACTCCAAGAGTAACTCACACTACAGATGATGATAACTGGGGTCAAATCGGTTCTTCCAAAAAAATATTTGTTGCAAAATCATTCATTCAAAAAAGTGGCTACGCCTCAATGGATAAAATACTTGAGAGAGAAGAGAATAAATATTGGAAAATTCAGGTAGATGACTTTCAATCTTGGATGGCTGGTTTCTACAAATTTGTTGGCGAATGGAAAACAACTCAAATCGAAGAAGGAAAAATTCAAGTTGACTACACTTATCATTTACACGCCAACAAACCCCTTTACTATCCGCTCAACTGGCTATTCGCCAAATTCTTCTGGCCAATCTACATGAGAAGAGTTATGCATAAGATTAAGATGATGGCTTATGACAAAGAGCCCTATTTATACGATTAGAGTGTAATCAAAAATCCACTCCATATTCAAGTGTCCAAATTCCATTGACCTATATCACCATCTACAATTCCATTCATCGACACTTATCTACACTTAGCCGAAGCACTTCTGTATAGCAACTAATTATCAGGTTGACAGGTGACTTTCAGCCTTAAGTTTGCCATAGAATTTTAAACAATAAAATAACTAATACTATGAAAACTGGAATCATTATACCTTGCTACAACGAAGCTGAAAGGATCAATAGTCAAGCCTTTATAGACTTTATACTCCAAGAAAAAGATTATCACCTCTGTTTTGTCAATGATGGGAGCAAAGACAATACCCTCCAGGTCTTAGAAGATATCCAAAGACAATGTCCAACCAGAGTTAGTGTCATAGATGTAAAGCAAAATGCAGGAAAGGCAGCTGCGGTAAGGTCAGGTGCTAGGTATTTGTATAATAATTCGGAAATAGGATATATAGGATTTATAGATGCGGATCTGTCTACTGATTTCACTGACCTAAAAAAACTAGTACAGACATTGAAGGACAATTACAAACTTCAGATGGTCTACGGATCAAGAAGAAAAGGGGGTGAGATTAAACGAGATTTTTTTCGAAATTTTCTCTCTAAAATCATCAAGTCTATCATTCATCTAATACTAGGATTACCTATAGAGGATACTCAATGTGGCGCAAAAGTTTTCTGCAGAAGTATCATTCCTGTGGCTTTTGACCAAGTATTTATAACTAGATGGCTATTTGATGTAGAGATATTTTTAAGATTAAAAAAATCATATGGTAAAAAGTCCACTATGGAAATCACACAGGAACAAGCACTGGACAAATGGGTCCATGTCGAAGATTCTAAGCTAGGTGTTAAGGATTCTCTGATGATACCATACAGACTGATGACTATTCTAGTAGTCTATACACTAAGGCCTGTGGTATCAGCTAGTAATCCTACAACTTTTCAACCAAATTTGGCAATTAGCCTTTAAAGCCTTAGTAATCAACATATGATATGCTATTCAATCCTGAATATTTTGTAGATTAGTTTTTTACAATACAAAGCATATGTTAACAAATATCATTCGACTGTTGGTGGCTTCATCTATCATAGGCATTATTGGAATATGGGATGCAGCTGCTCAGAGCGATATGATTGATCGATCAAAAAAAATGGAAGTGGAAACTACTAGCGATTCGCAAGATGCAAAAACCAACATATCAACATTCTTTACCTTTCAAAAAGAGGATGCTGAGGAGGCTATGAACCTTTACATTAGTCTTTTTGAAGATTCTAAAATCGTTGATCTTGTAAGGTGGGGTGAGAATGCCCCTGGCAAAGAGGGAACCATCATGACTGCCAAATTTATCCTAAGTGGTAAGCAATATATGTGTAGTGATAGTCCTCCAGTACATGCTTGGGATTTTTCACCAGCTGTATCCAATTTTGTTGACTGTAAAAGTGAAAGCGAATTAGACAGACTATATGCAGCTCTATCTGAAGATGGCCAAGTTATGATGCCTGCTGGCAATTATGGATTCAGTCAAAAATTTGGATGGGTACAAGATAAATTTGGCATTTCATGGCAGCTTAATCTCCCTTGATATAATTCGAAAATATGTCAAAAGTAATAGTTCTATTAACTCCAGTTATTTTACTCTTCATCGATGAATGTTATTAATCCCCTAATTAAGTCCGGGTTAATAGTTAATGAAGAATCGGTGTAAGCCGCTCGGGCATTGCTACAGTCTTCGTCCAATTTCTTCATCACATGTCCCATAGCGTCTATCAATACCAACTCTGATTGCGGCGCTGCGTTATGTAACATCTCTGCATGGGAGACTGGCACTTGTATGTCACACTGTCCTCCTATGACGAGGGTTCGTCTATTGAGCTTGGCAATCTCAGATGTAGGATCTAAGGCCATGGCCGCCCTATAATAGGGGACCAAGGAAGGTCTGATGAGCGACTGCGCCATAGGATGCACTTCAGACAAGGGTTCTCCTGCCCGCATCTCCTCAAAATGTTTCTCGAGAATGGGTGTCAACTTGGTGTACTGAGCCGTTTGCTGCAGAATAATTTTGTCCATGGTAATACTCGTACCGCTCGCAATTATACAACCTGTAATCTGAGGTGCTCTACCCGCTACTGTCGCTACCAATGCCCCCTCACTATGCCCATATAGATACAATTGTGAAAACTGGGACGAAAAATGATGACTAATAGCTTCTACATCATCTATACGGTTATAAAGCGTGCAGTGTTCCTCCCCTACCTTAGTGCTCTCCCCTATGCCACGCTTATCATATCTATAGGTGGATACTCCTAATTGGAATAGCGTATCTGCCATCAGCTTAAACGCATCAGAAGTAAATCCCGGTCCATTGCAATTCCTGTCTGTAGGCCCAGATCCAGCAATAAATATTATCAATCTATCTTTACCAGCATATCGAAGCGTGCCCGCTATCTCTACAGTATCTATAGTAGGAATTCTTAGTTCGGATTCTGGAGGGTACTGAAAATCATTAACTGCGGCTGTAATTTTCTGACTAGTCTTACAAGCCAGACAAGCCAGTCCTATAAATAACAAAACATAACAGAAAGCAAATAACCTAGTTGTATTCATTCAATAGTACTTTCATAGTTACGGTTGCCCAATAGTGGAGCTGTTGGTCATTCGTTGATTTTATCTCTGGAGTACGAGTAGATATACTTGCAGTAAATTCAACATAATTAAATAGTTGGACTTTCCCTCCTGCGTATCCTTCCAAAACTATTTTTCGGGTATCTCCAAAAGGTATAAAATGTCTGTTACCTGCTCCAAAAAGACCATTGATATGTGCATTGTATAACACGAGCCTGGCACTACCTCCTGCCACCAATGAATACGCAAAGTGGTCTTTAGCTATAGTCAGGATACTAAAATTATTGGTGTCTGTATATCCCAGATTATCTATAAAGCGCTCTCCTATCATCACCTTACCCAAATCAAAACCCAATCCTAGGTTAGTATAATATCCAATATTGACGTCAGGTCTTAATTGAAACTGAAAGGTCTTGATTGGTTTCCAAATCACAGATTCTACCGACAAGGAATACATAGGTAACGGAAACCCAAAAGGTAAAGCTTGCCCAGTTGGAATATCCTTGGAGGTATCTCTGTCCCATAAAGTAGGGACAGGTCTTGTTGCCCCAAAGTTATCTATGCCATTAAAAAAACGCTGCATCAATTCAGGTACTCCAACTCCAGCTATACCAAAAGTGAAAGAAGAGTTCAATGCGTAATCTCTCTTCTTTCCTGTAGTTGCCCCTATCTTAGTACCCTCATATCTCCGGGAAGACCTGAACCCAAAGAAAGAAGAGAATGGCCTATCAGCTCTAAGATTATATCCAGCATCTACAGCAATTCCGAATACAACATTCTCATCTGATATGTGCTGAGGGGTAAATCCATTAGTTATGAATGCGATATCATGTCTTAATTGTTCTACTTTCAAACCTAAGTCATCCAAAATGGGTTCCACGACAAAACTCTCTATCTTCTTTCTGACATAAGGCAATCCCAAAATATCACTATCAGTATTATAACCGAATACCGTAATCCTCATGCCTATCGTGTAATTCCGGCTTAACAACTGCGTAGGGGTGGCCTGCTGTACAAAATCTGCCAGATGATCCTGATCCAGCGTCATTTCAAAACCAGCTATGTCCCTTTCCTGAGCACCCAAAAAGGTACAAACCAACAAAGAGAGCAAGGTATTGAGTATGGATAATTTCATATGCCAAAATTAAGACCTTTTTGACATGGGTGGACATATTCCTATCTTTCAGACCATAATAATGAGCACAGCAGAAATATCTCCAAATCAAATAGCAAAGACAAGTATACAACTGGCTCTATTGTGCCTGGCTAGTAGAATAGCTTTCAAGTTGATCTCAGGGTATGACAACTTCCAACTCTTTGGAGATAGCGTCAGGTATGATAACATGAGTAATGATATCCTTGCGGGAGATGCCAATATGGACATTGTCGCTTATTTGGCAGCACCTCTTTATCCATATACCCTGGCTTTATTCAAATGGATTGGTGGAGAGAGCTGGCAGATAATTGCTGTCAGCTATCAGTTTATCCTGGTGGCCTTATCCACCATTGCGCTGTACCGATTATCATTATTATGGTTCGATAATCAGCAGTTTGCTGTCATGGGTAGTCTAATATATATTTTCTATCCCTTGACCTTGTGGTATAATTATACGTTAGCACAGGAGACTTCTTTTCAGGCTTATTTTTTGATCTTTCTCTATTTCTTCTATAAAACCCTCAGGTCAGATTCTTATAAATTCCCCATACTCACCGCTACATTTTGGTCACTGGCGCTATTGACCAAATCACATATTATAGCACTCCTCATTCCGCTGGCACTCATTTTACTCATAAAGCGTAAAGCAAAGTTTCTGCTGACCTTTATCGTTATTTTCTTTGTATGGACTATACCTCATGGAGTGGAAAATCTCAACAAGCATGGCATATACACTTTGACCAGTCATGGGAATGCTTCGCTATTCTTGCTAGGTCATTCTGATGCAACTTACCCCTGCCTCACCAAAAGAACCAGCCAACTAGGCGAATTTTCTGCACAAGATTGCAAACCAGATATCGTATTTGACCTTAATTATTTTGATGATAATTATGGTTATTTCAATCGACTGAGTCCCAAGGAAAGAAATAGCGTCCGACATCAAATGGCAATCGATTGGATAAAGGCCAATCCTACAAAATTTTGGGAGCTCAAGTGGCATGGCCTCCAACGAGCGATACTGCCTGGATTAGATAGCAAACAATTCCGAACCAAATTTTGGTTACTGAGTCTCCTTTTTGGCCTCTTGCTCTACTTGCCAGCCTATTGGATTTTATTTCAGAGCCTAAAGGATGATTTTTGGACTCATGCCTTCACTCTTAGTATAGTCTTCCTATGTGCTGCCATATTTATTGTTTTCTTCCCTATCAATAGATTCAGGGTGATTACTGTGGAACCACTCCTATGTGTGTATGCGGGTAAGTGGTATGTGGAGAAGTTGTGGAGAGGCAAAGGCAAGACTAATGCAAACTAAACAATACCTATTAAACATAGTTTGTAGAATACTACCCTTAATCAATGACAAATTTCTTACTTCCTACAAAGTTGCCTCCTTCTAAAAATCTTACAAAATAATGACCGCTAGACAAATTATTTAAGTCTATAAACAAATCGGTATTTCTTCCGCTGACTAATTCTATTTTCTCTTTTTTAATAAATCTTCCATCATTAGAATATATCACTACATCTACAGTTCTATTTCTATTGCTTTCTATATCAAAGAACAACTTTTGATAGAGAATAGGATTGGGATAAATAAGGTCAATTAAAAGTCCATCACTTAAAGGATTAATCTCATTTATACTTGAAGAAAAATCACTTAGATTAACTTTGTTATAATAAATTTTCAACTCTCCAGAAAATGGTTCAAGATTGTTCCAAAACAAAAAAGCCGTATGATTTGTCATGATAGATTGATGATAGTCTCCAATTCCGAATCCACCATTTACATCTTTTAACTGGTCGTAATCAATTGCAATATTATTAGCTATTTGTTCTTCAAAGGTGTTTCCTCCATCTTCGGATATTGCGAATTTATAACTTGTTTGAGATAGTGAAGCATCATCAGAACTCTCATACCAATCAATTAATAATCTTCCGTTCTCACTTACATATATGGAAGAATAAAACTGATTACGCTGATCATTACTAGAACCACTGACTGACTTAGGTTCTGACCAAGACTCTCCTTCATCATCAGAATACGTTAGAAATACATCAAAGTGACTGTCACTATTATTTTCGCTGGAAGTATACGCAAGGTAAATTCTTCCAGCATACATTCCAGTTGAATTATCAATAGCCATATAGGCACATTGCTGAAACCTAATAGAGATCTCGGGAGCATTTTGTATTGTATTCGGAAGAGATACAATAAGATTACTACTTAATAGTGAATTTCCTCCGTCCGAAAAATGGTGGATATATATATCGTTACTTCTGCTTCCCCAAAAAGTATTTGTGCAAAAAATATCACCATCATTTCTAAGTACTACCGTAGGCACAAAGTCTCCATTTGGCAATTCTATCGCATTTATTAAAGTATCATTATTTGTAGCAATAAACTCAGTTGTATTAGAAATTACAGATTCATTATTTATTAGAACATAGTACTTGTTGCCAATGTGTTGGGAATTTTGGAAAGTGTCTATGCCCATCCATGGCTTGTCCACTGAGTCACCATATCTAAAAGCTTCTCGCCATACTTTACCCCCATCTTCTGATTTAAAGACTGTTAGCTCTTGATTGCCTAATGCGCCTAAATCCACATCAAACGCCGTGAGATAAGCATTGCCATCTGCATCAAAGCCAACAACTGGATCCCCAACTGATCTTTCCAGGAAGAAGCTACCTGTAAATTCACTGAGCATCCAAGTAGAGCCAAAATCAAGTGTATAGTATATTGATAACTGTGTTGCCTCTTCCTGGTCTGATGGATTAAAGTTGCTCATCGACGCGAGAATGATATTATTCGTATCAATTGGATTAATTGCTGAATGGAATTCTGCTTCTGGTCGTCTAGATTCAGTAATAAAATCTTGGCAAAAGGTAACTATAGGAATAAATACAAGGAAGATAATGCACTTAGACATGTCTATATGATTTAAAGTAGTACGCCTTCAATGGCATCACTTTGGAAATTAAACTCATGAAGTACTTGTCTCTAATCCTCCTACCCTTTACTAATCCGCTTTATAGTCGCTAACAATTTATCTGCATCTCCAGCACGATATTTTTTGTCCTGATACGCCAACTTTCCGTGCTTGTCAAAAATGAAAGTCTGTGGATAGCCATTTAATTGTCCTGGTAGTACTTCTCTGAATGCTCTATTCATATCCCAGTAGGTATCCCATTTCCATCCTTTGCTGTTTGTCTGACTAACGAAACTTTCATATTTATTTGGGAAGTCACCTGAGATAGCATAGAGGTTAAAGTCAGCTTCTTCTTGCCACTGTTCATAGACTGGTGAGATAGCTGCCAGCTTCATATGACATGGTCTGCAAGTCGTTAACCAAAAAAGAAGCACTGTAGGCTTACCGTTATCTTTAAAAATATCAGCTGAGTTAAACGTCTCGCCTTCTACATTTTTAAGCTGGATGTCAAAAGGAAAATTCTCTGAATCTACATTAGAAGTAGATGCTGCTTTACCGACAGGCGCAGAAGTGCTTACAGTGGCTGGTAGAACCACATCTTCTATAGGCTTGGCAGTCTGCTTACAACCACTTGTCAATAACAAATTGAACGACAAAAGCATAAGAATCATAAAGTTAAACTTCATCAGAGATATTATTTTCAGCAAAAATAAGCCTTCTCAAGGTTTGTTCAAATAGAAAAGACTTAGAAGACATGTCAAAAACAATATTAATCTTTCTATTTGGCAATAATTGTTAATTCTTTGATATCTAAGCTTACTAGACAAGTTACATATCCCGAATCCTAATACACACTTATAATACATAGAAATATAGAATTCTATAATCGACATACAATCAATCCCAAATTCTAAAATAAAGGCTACACTTTTCCAAATTACAAAATAACTAATTTGATCCTACAATGGTTTGTTATTATAACTCAGCTTGAATAAAAAGCTTCCTAATTAATAAAGTAGTTTCTACTTCTTTTTGCTTTTTCTCAAACAAATTTGAGTTTTCTACTTGTACATTAGACCCAAAAACTAACTTGTCATTTCCAATAAATTTTAGTTCAAGAACACTTTTATCTAATTTCTCTCTGATTACATCCCGTCCATCCAATTTATAATTTCTGATTCGTTCATATACATGAATAGAATCGGTACTTTGTTTCAGTTGATATACGTTTAGTGATGTCCATTTTCCATTCGGCATTCCATATTCTGGAGTAGTTTCCGGCTCTTCAAAAGCGACACCATTCTCTAATGATGCATATGAATACACTAATGAATCAGTTAAGCACAAAGCATAAGTCCCTTCTAGAAGATCTGTTTCGTAGAAATAAAAATAATTGAAACCAAAATCTTGAAATGATGATTTTCTCTTGTCCTTTCCAATGACATCAATTTCTTTACATTTTGTCAAAAACATAATCAAAAACATTAAAGATATAGCTAGCAAGACATTTATTCTTACCATACCATTTGTATTACTCTTTGAATTAATAATCGCATTTTAGGTGATGACGATCAACTATTGTTTGTGCGGGCATACGGCTATTATTTGCAGCAGCTGTCAGACTGTGAAAACACCATCATTGTCTTATTATGTGACTGCAATTATTTGTATCTTAATGTATCACTTTCCCATTCTTCAAAACTTCCGCTCGTTACCAAGTTTGAGAATTGACTCCCTGTGAAATCATAAGTGTCAAAACACTAACCATGAATTTTACACATCGCTTCATTCTATTGATTCATCACACATAACAGAATGATGATAGGCGGCTGTACGTCGTATGCCGTCCTATCGCATCTTATAGGTCATCTTTCTTTTTTTCTGTTACAATATATTGTACTCCTATTAAAGCTTCAGTATTTCTTAAAATTATTTCACCACTTTCAGCAGGTTTCTTTATTTGGTTGCTGAATCGTCCTTTACATAATACTCGTATTTTTTCGCTTATCTTGAATTTGTAACCCATTCCAATATTAATTCCGACATATCCACCATTTCTGGAATACATTGAATTTACTGTTCTAATTTCAGGTTCATCAAGTAAAATTGGATTCAGGATATTTGATGTACTATAGATCGTTGTTAATTCATAATTCCATTCTCCAATATTTTTGTTTAGAAATTTGATATCATAACCAAGTTCGAAAAATATCTTTCTTGACGCCGTGAAATACCTTTTAAGTCCAATAATAACCTGATTATTGATTTCATGTAATTCTAAATCTCCTATTGTTGTAGATGTTATACCCACTTGACTATTATATTCAAAAGTTGAGTAGTTTTCAATAGTTGATTTGTTTTCAGTTCTATTCCACTCAAAATTTAAGCTCCATTTAGTAGCAACGATTTTTTCATAGTTTAAACCTATAATCCAACCGGTTTTGAAATTGTGATTTGCCTTTATAGATTTATTGGAATAAGTCATATTATAATTTATTCCAGTTTGAACACCAAACAGGTTATTTCCTTTCTGAGAAATCAACGATCCGATTAAAGCAAAGTTTAAAAGAAACATTATGATATTAGACTTAATCATTCGATTGTCTTTACGAACGGATAATGATACGTGGCGTATCCCGAAGGGTATGCCATCGTCAACATGTGTTATCTGCTTTTTTGTTTGATCATTAAATTGATTTAGCAGCTATTTAGTAAGGCTATTTTAGTGCTTGAAATAATATCCATTGCAATGAAAATACTAACAAAATTGAAATTACGAAAACCAAAGTTAATTTTATAATTGACTTAAGAAAACCAATTTTTAGATGTGTTGAAATTCCATATGCCATTAGAATCCCGAATAATGCGCCGCCAATAAGATTAAAGAACTTGAGTATGTCATCATACTTTTTTAACGCTATTTCTAAATGGTCTGAATTATTTCCAATTAAAATTCTCTTATAGTCTATTGATATAAAGATATATTCAATTATACTACCTATAGTTAAAGGCAATGTTGAGACAGAAATTATTGCAAACACATCAATAAATTTTAATTTTTCTATATACTGTGTTTTAAACATCAAAACCGAAGTTAGAGATAGCACTATTATCCAAACAGCTAAACCAATTATTTTAAATGGCACTTGAACACTTAAGTATCCTAGATGCTGAGGTCGTGAATTGTATACTATCCCATTCAGATACAATATTACCCCAAACACAACTATCAAATAAACTAAGGATAGCACTAACTTGAATTTAGTATTTTTTAATTTCTCATAGGTCCACTTAGGCATTATAGGAGCAGTTAAAAATAATAGTAATTGGAATGTTTTCATTTTACACTTTATATTTTATTCACTGTTCTTACCTATGATAAATTCATTTTGCTCTTAAATATATTTTAGCAATTCTGACTAACGTTCGTTAAGTCTTTGATAATCAATAGTCATTTTCAGTCGAATTTGGTCATTGATTATCACAATATACCAAGTCGTTAGCCAGAGAAATTAATTAGCTGTTGAGAAATTATCATTTTTTAAATCAATTTGTCTGATCTAATTGGGGGAATTGCAGATATCGTCGGATCGGCGATAGGTGGCGTAGGCGTTAGCCTATGATCATCCTGATCGCTTGATATACTGAGTTATTCATCTTTAATTCTTATTTCTATTATCTCTTGAGTTGGAATTACTTGAGATCCAATAGGAATATGTTTTTCTAAACGCATATGTCGCAAAGAATTAGAGTACAAATAAATATTCTTCATTTCTGACGTATCTATTGATATTGGTTCTCCAAGCCTCTCTAATTACGTTATGATAATTCTCGCTAGGTGTTATTGAATTAAATTTTTCTTCTGTATACTTTGTTTGGCAAATGGCATTGCAATTCAGATCAGGGGTTATTGCATCGTTCACGTAAATGTAAAATCCCATAAAAATTACAACAAAGGTGATAATTAGAATTGTGAGCATTTGTAGAAGTTTTTTATTAGATAAGCAACTTGCTTCTAATACTTTATATGTTTATTTCCACATTGATCATAAACGTCTGGGCAACATCCGTTGTGCTGACAAAGGAAGCATGATTGTGATCGCTGCTTGTTACAGATAGTCACTTATTGTTTATTGTAGTTCTAATCGAAGTATCTTTTTTATTCCAAATTACTATATCATACTCTTCTTTTGATAAAACTAATGTTGCAGTTTTGTTATCTGCTTGTACAATATCATATGGAATTGCAGACCCTATTGGCTCTCCTTTAACGTAGGCTAGTACTAAGCAAGGACATGTAATTGACTCCTGTTCAAATGATATTTCCACATACTCTCTATCATCATACAACATCCACTTTGGTCTAACAGAATCTTTCCTTCTTGGATGAAAAACTGCAATGTCGAAATAACCTCCATGTTTATATTTACCAAACGAATCTCCATCTTTATCTAGATAAACGCTGGCGACTTCTACATCGACAAGTTGATATAAAGGATTTTCATATTCATTTTCTCCCTTTTCAGTATATATAGTTTGGTCAATCGTAAGGGGATCTTTCTGTGAGACATCTTTCAATCTAGATGCCATTGCCTTCTCCCATGAATTTGATAAATTTCCTTCATAACCATGAGAATAACCACAATGAATCAAAAATTTGCCGTTAGGATGATTGTCCATATAATTCTTAATGTTTTGGGCTTGATCTATTTCACGTTGTTTTCCAAAATTTCCCATTGTTTCATAACTAAAAATCTGAAATCCCTTTTGTATTGCTAATCTTATAAGATTTCCAAATTGTGGTTCTTTAGAATATATACCAGATTTAAGTTCAGGATATTTATTGGAGTTTATAATTGAATCCCTTTGTGGTATATTGAAAGTAGTTTCCAAACCAAGATGAGTGAACCCTTGTTCCTTTAGACCATCTAATAATTGAGTTGTAAATATTCTATGTTGAGGTACGTGATGTGCTTCATTTATTATAACGATCTCATGCTTTGTTGCCTTTCTTAATATATATGGAATAGCATCTTGTCTTCGTAGCTTATCCAATTGTTGTTTATCAGTTTCGGAAGGACTATATGTTTGATTGTATTCAATGTCCCAGAGTTTGTAAGATTTCGCAATTTCACCAATAATCGAAAACTCGGTAGCTGCACTTTCAAAACCTTCTGAATTTATAATTGAATCAACTATTGCGTTTGTTAATTTATATGCGTCTTTATCCCAATCATTCTCCTCTAATTGAAAATCAATAGGAATGAATACTTGTTTTGATTCATTACAACTTAATAATATTACAATTACAGTTAGTGATATTACTACATTTCTGTTCATGCTTTATTTATGTATCGTCCTAAAAAAAGTTGACATTTTTATGAAGTTAATAAATATTAATTTGTTTAGGTGATTTTCTTTTTTCTATACG
>CAZMMQ010000029.1:0-42170 GCA_964567435.1 uncultured Saprospiraceae bacterium
TAGAGCACCTCCATGGTAAGGAGGGGGTCGCAGGTTCAAATCCCGTCATCGGCTCTATCTTTTAGTAATTGGAATAATAAATAGTAAATCATAAATTCTTAAAATAATTTAATAATGGCTAAAGAAACCTTTCAAAGGACCAAACCCCATGTCAATATTGGTACGATTGGTCACGTAGACCATGGTAAAACAACTCTTACAGCTGCAATTACCTATGTGCTTTCTGAAGCAGGATTATCTGAAAAAATGGACTACGATGCCATTGACGGAGCTCCTGAGGAAAAAGAAAGAGGTATTACGATTAATACTGCTCACGTAGAGTATGAAACAGCAAACAGACACTATGCGCATGTGGATTGTCCGGGTCACGCCGATTATGTTAAGAACATGGTGACAGGAGCCGCTCAGATGGATGGTGCCATTTTGGTATGTGCTGCAACGGACGGACCAATGCCTCAGACAAGAGAGCACATCTTACTTTGTCGTCAGGTTGGTGTTCCTAAGATTGTAGTATTTATGAACAAAGTTGACTTAGTTGACGATGCAGAAATGCTTGAACTTGTAGAGATGGAGGTAAGAGAACTTCTTTCTCAGTACGAGTTTGATGGTGATAATGCTTCAGTTATACAAGGCTCTGCGCTTAAAGCGTTAGAAGGAACAGATGAAGGCAAAAAAGCTATCATGGACCTTATGGCGGCTGTAGATGCAGAAATTCCAGAGCCTGTTAGAGATGTCGATAAAGATTTCTTGATGCCAATAGAGGATGTATTCTCTATTACTGGTAGAGGTACTGTTGCAACAGGAAGAATAGAAAGAGGTGTTATCAACTCTGGTGATCCGGTTGAGATCGTTGGTATGATGGCTGCCGATGCTAAGCCATTAACATCTACAATTACAGGTGTTGAGATGTTTAGAAAGATACTTGAAAGAGGAGAAGCAGGTGATAATGCAGGTTTACTTCTAAGAGGTATCGATAAGAATGAGATTAAGAGGGGTATGGTTATCGTGAAGCCAGGGTCAGTAACTCCACACAAAAAGTTCAAGTGTGAGGTTTACGTACTTGGTAAAGATGAAGGTGGAAGACATACACCATTCTTCAACGGTTACCGACCACAGTTCTACTTTAGAACGACAGACGTTACAGGTGATGTAGTTTTACCTAGTGGCGTAGAAATGGTTATGCCTGGTGATAATGTTTCTCTAGAAGTTAATCTAATCAATCCAATCGCAATGGAAAAAGGATTGAGATTCGCGATTAGAGAAGGAGGAAGAACAGTAGGGGCAGGCCAGGTTACTGAGATTTTGGAATAAGAAGTTATTCTTAAGAAGATATTACAGAAATTAAGTATCCGTTTTCGGGTACTTAATTTTCTGATTTTTATACTTATGGGAAATACAGGGGAATAGCTCAACTGGTAGAGCAGTGGTCTCCAAAACCAAAGGTTGCGGGTTCGATTCCTGTTTCCCCTGCCATTATCTGAAGGATATGAATGATATAGTTTTATATGTAAAAGAAAGTTACAACGAGCTTATACACAAAGTAACTTGGCCTACCTGGCCTGAGCTTTTTAGTAGTTCTAGACTCGTTATTATAGCGTCTGTGATTTTAGCACTGATAATCTTTTTCATGGACACGATTTCTAATGCTGTACTTTCAACCATTTATGGAGTTAACTTCTAAAGTAGTCAATGGCAGAAGAAACAAGATGGTACTCTCTCCGAGTAATTAGTGGTAAGGAGAAGAAAATAAAAGAGTACATAGAGCTAGAACTACAGAGGAAAAAGTGGAATGACTTTGTCCCGCAGGTCCTTGTTCCATCAGAGAAAGTGTACAAGATAAGAAGTGGGAAGAAGGTCATAATGGAACGAAATATTCTTCCAGGTTATATTTTGGTGGAGGCGTATCCCTCTAAGTTTTCAGGAGAAATCATCCAAGCTATAACCAATGTACCAAATGTGATACATTTTCTCGGAAGAACAAATCCTATTCCTATGAGACAATCAGAGGCAAATAGGATGTTAGGAAAAGTAGATGAGTCACAAGAAGTTGGCGAATCTATACTGGAACCATTTATAGTTGGTGAGACTGTCAAGATTATTGATGGACCATTCAATGACTTTGTCGGAGACATTAAAGAAGTTAATGACGAAAAGAAAAAACTGAAGGTTATTGTGAAAATCTTTGGTAGAGGAACTGAAGTTGAGTTAAACTTCATTCAAGTAGAAAAACAATAAAAAAAGCGAAATCAAATAGCGATGGCTAAAGAAGTAGAAACGTTTATCAAATTACAGGTAAGAGGAGGATCAGCTAATCCATCACCCCCGGTAGGTCCAGCATTAGGTGCCAAAGGGGTGAATATTATGGAATTCTGTAAGCGATTTAATGCTAAATCAGAAGACTCAAGAGGAAAACTCCTTCCAGTCACTATAACTGTATACAAAGACAAGTCTTTTGATTTTGTGATTAAAACGGTTCCAGCTGCAGTTCAGTTACTGGAAGCTGCCAAACTAAAAAAAGGATCTCCTGAATCAAATAGAAATAAAGTTGGTAGTGTATCATGGGATCAGATAAAGGCAATTGCCGAGGATAAAATGGAAGATCTAAACGCATTTTCTGTAGAGTCTGGCATGAAGATGATTGCAGGCACCGCAAGAAGTATGGGAGTTACCATTTCAGGAACGCCTCCATGGCCGGTTGAGGCAGAAGCCTAATAAAGGCATAAATAATATAATTTTTAAATAACAAAGGGAGTCTGTAGTCTGGACGATTGAACCTTAAAATTTTTAATAATGGCTAGAGTAACAAAAAAGC
The DNA here is from genome assembly GCA_964567435.1 of uncultured Saprospiraceae bacterium. Classification (GTDB taxonomy): domain Bacteria; phylum Bacteroidota; class Bacteroidia; order Chitinophagales; family Saprospiraceae; genus RFSX01. The sequence goes on from CAZMMQ010000029.1 coordinate 2,813, forward strand.
GTAAAGTCTCTAACTCTAAAGTAGACCCGGATAAACTCTATGACTTACAAGAGGCAATGGCTTTAGTTAAAGAGGTTAATACTGCAAAATTTGACGCATCTGTAGACCTCCACATCAATCTTGGTGTGGATCCAAGAAAGCCTGACCAGGCAATAAGAGGAACTGTCAAACTACCAAACGGTACTGGAAAAACTAAGAAGGTATTAGTAATGTGTACACCTGACAAAGAAGAAGAAGCTAAAGCTGCGGGAGCAGATTATGTTGGATTAGATGAGTATGTTACAAAAATTCAGGGAGGTTGGACTGATGTAGATGTTGTGATTGCAGCACCTAATGTAATGGCTCAAGTGGGTAAGATTGGTAGAATATTAGGACCTAGAGGTCTGATGCCTAATCCCAAATCTGGGACTGTTACACCAAATGTAGGTGCAGCTGTTGAAGAAGTGAAAGGAGGAAAGATTGCCTTCAGAGTAGATAAATATGGTATTATTCACAGCTCCATAGGTCGTGTTTCGTTTTCAGCCGAGAAGCTAACTCAGAATGCAGCAGAACTTTTAGGACTAGTGAGAAAAATGAAACCATCTTCTGCCAAAGGCATCTATTTTGAGAGTATAAGTGTTGCTTCCACAATGAGTCCTGGTATTAAAATTGACATCAAGGACGTTTAACCAATTCCATTACCAGACCAATCAAAAAGTTAATCATGAAAAGAGAAGATAAAGTACTCGCAGTAGAAGAACTAAAGACAAAGCTGCAAGAGGCAGCACATTTCTATATAGCAGATTCATCAGAGCTTTCAGTTGCAGATATCAATAGTTTAAGAGGTATTTGTTTTAAGGAAGGTGTTGAAATTAAAGTAGTAAAGAATTCTCTAGTACAGAAAGCAATGCAAGCTGTAGGAGAGGATGGGAGATACGATGAATTATATGGTGTCCTGAAAGGACCGACTTCTATAATGTTTTCAGAAGTGGCTAATAAACCTGCTAAGATTATTGAAGAATTTAGGAAGTCACATGATAAGCCAGTCCTAAAGGCGGCTTACATAGATTCAAGTATATACATTGGAGATGAGTCAGTCAAACAATTGGCATCACTCAAGTCCAAAGAAGAATTAATAGGGGACGTAATTCTATTATTACAGTCACCTATTAAGAATGTTGTTTCTGCCCTTCAGTCGGGTGGTAACAAACTTTCTGGTTTAGTGAAAGCACTAGAAGAGAGAGCACAATAAGCTAAGGCTTCCAAGCTAATCGCATCTTTAATAGATGTAATTATTTTATCATATATTAAAAAAAATATTTTCATGGCAGACATAAAGTCACTTGCGGACCAACTTGTTGGTTTGACAGTAAAAGAAGTCAATGAGCTCGCTGAGATTTTAAAAGAAGAACACGGTATTGAACCTGCTGCTGCAGCTGTAGCGGTTGCTGCTGGCCCAGCTGGCGGAGGAGATGGCGGAGGAGCAGAGCAAACTGATTTCACAGTAATGTTGAATTCAGCTGGATCTGCAAAACTAGCAGTCGTTAAGGAAGTTAAAAATCTATTAGGATTAGGACTTAAAGATGCAAAAGCTCTTGTAGATGGAGCACCTACTGCAATTAAAGAAGGTGTACCTAAAGAAGAGGCAGAATCAATCAAAGCTGCACTTGAAGGTGCAGGTGCTGATGTCGAATTAAAGTAGTCGTCAGCTGCAGATTATAGTATCTCACTATAACAAATAGTAATGCTTAGTCATTGATTACAATGGCTAAGCTTTACTTGTTTCTATTATTGAGAATTATAGTCCTATTGTTTTTTTATCCATCATTCATAAGAATCAATTATATCAATGGCAAGAGCAAACGCAGTAGCATCCGCCCCAAGACATAACTTTGGGAAGATAAAAGCAGCAAAGTATCCTGATTTATTGGGTATCCAAATAAAATCCTTCCAAGAGTTTTTTCAACTTGAAACTACTCCAGAGAATAGGGTAAATGAAGGATTGTTCAATGTGTTCCAGGATAATTTTCCGATAACTGACGCAAGAAACATATTCGTGCTTGAGTTTTTGGATTATTTCATAGACCCTCCAAGATACAGTATAGCAGAATGTATGGAAAGAGGATTGACGTATAGCGTTCCTCTGAAGGCTAAATTGAGATTATCTTGTAATGATGAAGAGCACGTAGATTTTCAGACCATTGTTCAAGACGTATTTTTGGGTAATATACCTTATATGACCCCTAAAGGCACCTTCTGTATCAATGGTGCAGAGAGAGTCGTGGTGTCTCAATTACACAGATCTCCAGGTGTATTCTTCAGTCTAAATTTCCACCCTAACGGTACCAAGATATACTCAGCAAGAGTTATACCTTTCAAAGGTGCTTGGATGGAATTTACTACAGATATCAATAATGTCATGTTTGCATACATTGACAGAAAGAAAAAATTTCCAGTAACCACTTTGCTTAGAGCAATAGGTTATGATTCGGATAAGGATATTCTTGAGATTTTCGGTCTGTCTGAAGAGATAAAAGCAGATAAAAAATCTCTTAAAAAAGCAATAGGTAGAAAGCTGGCTGCCAGAGTTCTGAAGAAGTGGAATGAAGATTTTGTAGATGAAGATACAGGAGAGGTTGTAACTATAGAAAGAAATGAAATTATCTTAGAAAGAGATGATACATTGGATGAAGAAAACATCTTACTAATCCAAGAATCAGATATAGAAACAATTATTCTTCAAAAGGAAAGAACCGGAGAAGACGCTAAAGATTTCTCAATCATATATCAAACACTTCAGAAGGATCCATCTAGTTCCGAATTAGAGGCGGTTACGCAGATTTATAGACAACTAAGAGGTACTGATCCACCAGATGAAGAAACAGCAAGGGGTATTATAGATAAGTTGTTCTTTTCAGATAAGAGATATAATCTTGGAGAAGTTGGTAGATATAAAATCAATAGAAAGTTAAATCTTGATATTGAATTGAACACTTTGGTTTTGACCAAAGATGATATCATATCTATTATCAAATACATCGTTGATTTAATTAACCAACAGGCTGAATTAGATGATATAGATCACTTGAGTAACAGAAGGGTGAAGACAGTAGGTGAGCAATTGTATGGACAGTTTGGTGTAGGTCTAGCTAGAATGGCTAGAACGATTAGAGAAAGAATGAATGTTCGTGACAATGAAGTATTCACACCTATAGATTTGATTAACGCGAGAACATTATCTTCAGTTATCAATTCATTTTTTGGTACAAGTCAATTGTCTCAATTTTTAGATCAGACAAACCCTCTATCTGAGATAACACACAAGAGAAGAATATCAGCACTCGGACCAGGTGGACTATCAAGAGAAAGAGCGGGATTCGAGGTAAGAGATGTTCATTATTCTCACTACGGTAGACTTTGTACAATAGAAACTCCCGAGGGTCCAAACATTGGACTAATATCTACACTTTGTGTATTTGCGAAAGTGAATAAAATGGGGTTCTTGGAGACACCATATAGAAAAGTAAAAGGTGGTGTTGTAGACCTTAAGTCCAGCATAGAATATCTAAGTGCTGAAGGAGAAGATTATAAAAAGATTGCACAAGCGAATGCACCTATAACTGAGAAAGGTGCATTTGAAAGTGATAGAATTAAGTGTAGAGAGCATGGAGATTTTCCGGTATTAGAGCCAGATTCAATAGAGTATATAGATGTAGCACCAAACCAAATTGTGGGTGTTTCAGCATCTCTAATTCCATTCTTAGAAAATGATGATGCCAATAGAGCCCTGATGGGATCTAACATGCAACGTCAGGCAGTACCTCTCTTAAAGCCACGTTCTCCAATCGTAGGAACAGGTATAGAGCAGAAGGTTGCACAGGACTCTAGAATTCTTATTAATGCCGAAGGAAAAGGGGTAGTACAATACGTAGATGCAGAGAAAATAGTCATAGAATATGATAGGTCTGAAGAAGATGAACTTGTTTCATTTGAAAGTAACGTAAAAACATACCCTCTTACTAAATTCAGAAGAACGAATCAAGGAACGACAATAAACCTTAAGCCTATTGTCAATAAAGGCGACAGAGTTAAATTGGGCACTTTGTTATCAGACGGCTATGCCACAGAAAGAGGTGAGTTGGCTTTAGGTCAGAATCTACTCGTATCATTTATGCCTTGGAAGGGATACAACTTTGAGGATGCAATAGTTTTGTCTGAGAGGGTAGTTAGAGAAGATATTTTCACTTCACTTCATATCTCAAGTTTCGAATTAGAAGTAAGGGATACAAAACTGGGTGAAGAAGAATTGACTAATGATATTCCTAACGTTAGTGAAGAGGCGACGAAAGATTTGGATGAGAATGGCATCATCAGAACTGGAGCATGGATTAAAGAGGGTGATATCATCATAGGAAAAATCACACCTAAAGGTGAGTCTGACCCTACACCAGAAGAGAAGCTACTAAGAGCAATATTTGGTGACAAGGCCGGTGATGTAAAAGATGCTTCTATGAAAGCACCTCCATCTACAAGAGGTATTATCATAGACAAGAAATTATTTGCAAGAGCTAAAAAAGATAAGTTTCAGAAAGTTCAAGAGAAGGAGCTTCTTGCAAAGTTGGAGGATACGCATGCCGTAGCACATAATGAGTTAAGGACGACTTTGATAGATAAGATGATGTCTTTGGTAAAAGGTAAGTCATCTGCTGGTGTTAAGAGCATATATAATGAGGAGATTATACCTAGGAGTACGAAGTTTACCCAAAAGGTTTTAAAAGATGTAGATTACACACAAGTAGATTATTCTAACTGGACTAATGATGAGGAAACTAACAAATTGATTGCAAGATTGATACATAACTATAGTATCAAAGTCAATGAAGAAGTTGGTAGATATAAAAGAGAGAAATTCAATATCAGTATTGGAGATGAACTTCCAGCAGGCGTATTGAAATTGGCCAAGGTTTATCTAGCTAAGAAGAGAAAGCTGAAGGTAGGAGATAAGTTAGCAGGTCGTCATGGTAATAAAGGAATCGTATCTAAAATTGTACGTCAGGAAGATATGCCATTCTTGGCAGATGGTACACCTGTAGATATAGTACTTAACCCATTAGGTGTACCTTCTCGGATGAATCTAGGCCAGATTTTCGAAACGGTACTTGGATGGGCAGGTCAAAAGCTAGGTGTCAAATTCGCTACACCGATATTCGATGGAGCAAGTCTAGATGAAATAGATGAGTTTGTACAAAAAGCAGGACTACCTAATCTAGGTCAAACCTTCTTATATGACGGAGAGACTGGAGATAGATTCCACCAGGAAGCAACAGTAGGTATTATCTACATGCTTAAGCTATCACACATGGTCGATGATAAGATGCACGCAAGATCTATTGGACCTTACTCTCTTATTACTCAGCAGCCGTTGGGTGGTAAAGCGCAGTTTGGTGGTCAGAGATTTGGTGAGATGGAGGTTTGGGCTCTGGAAGCATTTGGAGCAGCTAACATTCTCCAAGAATTATTGACTATCAAGTCAGATGATATACAAGGAAGGGCGAAAGCATATGAAGCTATTGTCAAAGGTGAAAATCTTCCAAAACCGAGTATTCCTGAATCATTCAATGTATTGATTCACGAATTAAGAGGATTGACATTAGATATCAAATTTGATTAATCTTGAAACTTTGAGATAAATGCCATTTAAACGTAATAACAACACTACTCAGAAGCAATTTGATACGATTGCTATTTGTCTGACATCTCCTGATGATATCCTTGATAGATCATATGGAGAAGTACTTAAGCCTGAGACTATAAATTATAGAACCTATAAACCAGAAAGAGATGGTTTGTTCTGTGAGAGAATCTTTGGGCCTGTTAAAGATTATGAGTGCTATTGTGGTAAGTATAAGAGAATTAGATATAAAGGTATCGTATGTGATAGATGTGGGGTAGAGGTCACAGAGAAGAAAGTAAGAAGAGAGAGAATGGGGCACATTAAATTGGTGGTGCCGGTTGTGCATATTTGGTTCTTCAAATCTTTGCCTAATAAAATTGGATATCTACTAGGTATCTCTTCTAAGAAATTAGAATCAATTATCTACTACGAGAGATATGCGGTTATCCAACCAGGTGTAAAATCCGAAGAGATAGAGGTTAAGGACTTATATACTGAAGAAGAATATTTTGAAATTCTAGAGACGCTTCCTGAAGGTAATCAGATGCTAGACGATACTGATCCTCAAAAATTCATCGCTAAGATGGGGGCAGAAGCTGTTAAGGAGTTATTGGAGAGATTAAACCTTGATGAATTGTCTTATCAGTTACGTCATCAAGCTGCAAATGAAACTTCTCAGCAAAGAAAGTCGGAAGCACTTAAGAGATTAAGAGTTGTAGAATCTTTTAGAGAAGGTCAGACAAGAATAGAGAACAAGCCAGAATGGGCAATCATTCAGTATCTACCGATTATTCCTCCAGAACTTAGACCTTTGGTTCCATTAGATGGTGGTCGTTTCGCAAGTTCAGATTTAAATGATCTCTACAGAAGAGTTATCATTAGAAATAATAGATTGAAAAGACTTTTGGAAATAAAAGCTCCAGAAGTTATCCTTAGAAATGAAAAGAGAATGTTACAAGAGGCAGTAGATTCCCTCTTTGATAATTCTAGAAAATCCAATGCTGTAAAAGCAGAAGGTGGTCGTTCATTGAAATCGCTAAGTGATATATTAAAAGGAAAGCAAGGTCGATTCAGACAAAATCTACTAGGTAAAAGGGTTGATTATTCTGGTCGTTCGGTAATCGTAGTTGGTCCTGAATTGAAGTTGCATGAATGTGGATTACCTAAAGGAATGGCTGCCGAGCTTTTTAAGCCTTTTGTTATCAGAAAGCTAATTGAGAGAGGTATAGTCAAAACGGTAAAATCTGCAAAGAAACTTGTTGACAGAAAGGACCCAGTGATATGGGAGATCTTAGAAAACGTACTGAAGGGGCATCCAGTATTACTTAACAGGGCACCAACACTGCACAGACTTTCTATACAAGCCTTCCAGCCAAAATTAGTTGAAGGTAAAGCGATACAATTGCACCCGTTAGTAACAGGAGCATTCAATGCCGATTTTGATGGTGATCAAATGGCGGTTCACGTACCACTAAGTCATGCGGCTATCCTAGAAGCTCAGGTACTTATGTTGTCATCACACAACATGCTAAATCCTCAGAATGGTACTCCTATAACATTACCTTCTCAGGATATGGTATTAGGGTTATACTATTTGACTAAAGAGAACTTGGACATGAAGTTTGGTCAGGATGGTATAGAGAGAAAATTCTACTCTCCAGAAGAAGTAGTAATTGCCTATAATGAAGATAAAATATCACTTCATACTGGTATAAAGGTTAGAGCGCTGACAGAGAATGAAGAAGGTGAATTGGTTCATTCATTAGTTGAGACAACTGTGGGTAGAGTCCTTTTTAATGAAATGAGACCAGAAGGTGTACCATTCATAAATAGTCTGTTGACTAAGAAAAATTTGAAACTAGTTATATCTGATATAATTAGTAGAACAAATTTCCCGACAACGGCTATCTTCCTTGATAAGATTAAAACAATGGGTTTCTATTGGTCATTCAAAGGTGGATTGTCTTTTAACTTGGGAGATTTAATTAATCCAACTCAAAGAGAGCAAACGCTACTGGAGGCCCAATCAGATGTTGATGAAGTTTGGGATAATTATAACATGGGTTTAATTACTCCTAATGAGAGATATAATCAAGTTATCGATAAGTGGACATTTGCAGATAACAAGATTACTGAAAACCTTATGACCGAGTTGAAAGAGCATAAGGGAGGATTTAATTCAGTGTACATGATGTTGGATTCTGGTGCTAGGGGTTCCAAGCAACAGATCAAGCAGTTATGCGGATTAAGAGGACTGATGGCAAAGCCAAAGAAATCTGGTGATGCCGGTCCAGCGATTATTGAGAACCCAATCCTATCTAATTTCCTGGAAGGTCTTTCTGTTCAGGATTACTTTATCTCTACTCACGGTGCGAGAAAAGGTCTTGCCGACACAGCACTTAAAACTGCAGATGCTGGTTACCTCACAAGAAGATTAGTGGATGTATCTCAAGATGTTATAATCACTGATAGAGATTGTGATACGTTAAGAGGTATTTCTATCACAGCCTTTATAGAAAATGACAAAGTTGTATTGACCTTGGCATCTAGGATAGAAGGAAGATTTGTCCTTAATGATGTTCACCACCCAGAAACGGACGAGGTGATATTGGAAGCTGGATCTTATATAGACCACAAAATTGCTGAGAAGATAGAAGCTTCAGGTATAGAAAAGCTCAAGATAAGATCAGTACTTACTTGTGAGACTAGGAGAGGTGTATGTGCTAAGTGTTATGGGAAAAACTTGGCAACAAATAGGATAGCAGAGGAAGGAGATGCAGTAGGTATCATCGCTGCACAGAGTATTGGAGAGCCTGGAACTCAATTGACACTAAGAACATTCCACGTAGGGGGTATCGCTTCTGTAAGCAAAGCTGAGTCAGAGATTGTCTCTAAGAAAAGTGGGGTAGCGCAATTCGATAATATTGAATTCGTAGCTTATGAGGAAAATGGTGTCAAGAACAATGTTGTACTTTCTAGATCGGGTGAGGTTAGATTAATAGAGCCAGAAACTAATAAGTTAATCACGACTTTCTATATACAGTATGGTTCTACATTACATATCAAGGATAAGCAGAAAGTAAAAGAAGGGGATCTTATAAGTCAATGGGATCCATTTAACGCAGTAATTCTTTCTGAAGTTAAGGGCTTGGTTAAGTTTGACGGATTAGAAGAGATGGTTACTTTCAGAAAGGAGAGAGATGATTTGACAGGTAATGAAGAGATTGTAATCGTAGAATCTAAGAATAAGAAGGTGATTCCTATGATTAAGATTGTTTCACCATCTGGAGAAGAGCTTAAGTCTTATACAATGCCAGTTGGCGCATACTTAACTGCTCAGAATGGACAAGAAGTAAAAGCAGGTGAGAAATTAGCTAAGATTCCGAGAAAGACTGGTCAAATCTCAGATATTACAGGTGGTCTTCCAAGAGTAACTGAGCTTTTTGAAGCTAGAAACCCATCGAATCCTGCTGTAACTTCTGAAATAGATGGAATAGTAAGTTTTGGAAAAGTAAAAAGAGGAAACCAGGAAGTTTTTGTTTCTGATGAGAAAACAAACCAGAAGAGAAAGTATCTCATTAAGAAAGGAAAGTTGATGTTAGTACAAGATGGAGATTTTGTGAGAGCAGGTACTAAACTTTCTGAAGGAGCAACATCTCCTTTTGATATTCTAAACATCATGGGACCATTTGCCGTACAACAGTACCTAGTAAATGGAATCCAAGAAGTATATCGATCTCAGGGTATCGCGATTAATGATAAGCACATAGAAGTTATAGCTCGTCAAATGATGAGAAGAGTAGAGATAGAAGATCCAGGCGATACTACTTTCCTTGAGTCAGAAGCAGTTGATAGATTCAAGTTTCTTGAAATGAATGATTGGATATATGATAAGAAGGTTGTAGAAGATGCTGGCGAATCTAGCAAGCTTAAGCCAGGACAATTGGTTTCTCTAAGACAGCTAAGAGAGGAAAATTCTTATCTTAAAAGAAATGACAAAAAGTTAGTCGTGTATAGGGATGGGATTTCAGCCACATCTAAACCGTTACTTCAGGGTATAACAAAATCTTCCTTAGGAGTTGAAAGTTGGATATCTGCTGCATCATTCCAAGAGACCACTAAAGTATTGAGTACGGCAGCTATTGGAGCTAAAGTGGATAAGCTTGATGGACTTAAGGAAAATGTAATATCAGGTAAATTAATTCCAGCAGGTACTGGATTAAGAAAATTTAGAGAATTATTAGTTAAACCAAAAGAGTTAGTAGCTATTCCTGAAGAAGAGATGGAAGAAGAAGTTGAACCAGGTGAATGATCTTTTCAAGATTAATTACTAACTAAGTGATATAGAATGCCTGATTAATTTAAAATTAGTCAGGCATTTATTTTATTAATATAGTTGGCAATATATTTCCCTATTGTATCAAATTCAATATTAATTGTATCTCCAATCTTAAGATACTGCAGATTAGTATGCTCATATGTATATGGTATAATTGCCACTTTGATTTCCTGATTTGTGACATTTATGATTGTCAAGCTGATACCATTTAGAGTGACACTGCCTTTATGGATTAATAATGCACGATGTTCAGTTGGGTAGGATATAGTGAATTCCCAACTACCATTTTCATCTTTGATGTTAGTCACTCGGCCAGTACAATCGACATGTCCTTGAACCATATGACCATCCAATCGGGTTTCCATTCTTACACTTCTTTCTAAGTTAACGTGATCTCCAACCTTCAATGTGCCTAAGTTCGTTACCCTAAGTGATTCTAGAATGGCTACAACTTTATAGGTATTATCCTTAATGCTAACAACAGTTAGACATGCGCCATTGTGACAAATACTTTGGTCAATGTATAGTGGTTCGCAAAAGGAATGTCTGATAGTGAATTCCTTCCCACTACCATGGTCATCAATTTCTACAACGACACCTAGTTCTTCAATTATTCCTGAAAACATGAATCTATCTTAATAATTGTATATATCCTTGAAGCTGGAGGGCTTCAACTAATCCATCTGTACCTCGCTCGAACACTGTGCATGTGTAATAATAAGTGCCTGCTTCTAGTTCTCTTCCATTATTAGTATTACCATCCCAATTGATTTCAGGATTGGTTGTTTCAAACATCAAATTACCCCATCTGTTGAATAGTTTAAAGTCTATTTCTGTCACAAATAAGTTCTGTCTTGGATGAAAAATGTCATTTGCACCATCACCATTTGGAGTGAATGTATTGGGAAGAATATATATAGGGCAATTGTCAATACAGATATGACTCCCAATAGGCCCTTCATTTCCAGAAGCATCTATAGACGTGATAGCATAGCATCCATTGATGCCTAGGTCCGGTAAGTGTTGGAATTCAAGTCGTTCCTGTTCACTTACATTTCCAATCAATTCATAGTCAAGCAATATGCTGTCTTCGGCGAAGTAGATATTGTAAGATTCTACATCATCGCTTCCTTCACATAAATTTCTAACTGATTCCCAAAATATAAGATTGAAAAAATCTTCCTGATCTATATTTAGATCATTGATATCAGATAAATCGCTGCATGGATTTTGGGCCATTGCAATGGGTGGACAAGGTCCAACAGTATCTATAGGGCTTCCACAGATAATCTGCGAAAGATTTATAAGACTATCTGTACTTTCACTAATCCCATATCTTCCTAAAGTTCGTACTCTATAACAAAAAGTGGTGTCATTCATTAATCCTCTGTCTTCAAAATCACATATGCTAGACTCATCTATAGTTTCGAATAATAACTGAGGCCCACTCATATTTTGCCTTTCCAAAAAATAAGTTGTATTCACCCAAGGCACACTTTCTTCACAAGAAATTAAATTCTGCATGTCTGTTGATATAAGAGTAGAGAATACTGAACTTGCAATTGAGGAATTATTAAAAAATAAACTGTTGGAATACAAGCTTACTCTATAGTAATATTGAATATTTTCGGTATTGAGATTCCTATCTGTAAAAGAAAAATTGTTAGGAAGAAGAAAATTTGGTGAGGCAATACTAACAACCTCTGTGAAATTAGCGCCGTCAGTTGATCTTTCTAACCGATAACTGTAGGGCCCTGGATTTGTTATCGTATCTACAGCCTCAGCTATTGGTCGATTCCATGAAACCCTTATTTCTCCACTTGTTGTCGACGTCTCTATTACCGAAACTTCAGTTATTATTGGCTCATCTTGATTGACTTGAATGCAGATTTCCTCTGAAGCTATAGATTCAACTAGATTAAATGGCTGATTACTAAAAGTTCTTTGTGCGAAATTTGCCGTTATCCTATAGCAGAAAATTGCACCATCAGGTACAGATCTATCATTGAAAGTATATCTCCCATTTTCAGATTCTGTAGTTAGTATTTCAATAACCTCATATCCTCGATCTTCCAATCCATTTTCACACTCTTCCAGTGGTAGAGGGTCTGGACCTTCTCTTCTATACACTTTAAAACCAAGGAAAAAATCATTGCTAGTTATTTCACATGCATAAGGAAGATCCCATGTCAATACAATGTCTTGATTGTTTACCAGATCTGCTGTCACATTTTCAGGGGGAGGGCCAAGGACTTTTATTCTAAGACTTTTAAGGGAAGCGTTTCCGGCGCCCATTCTGGTATCATCTTGACCTCTAAAAATAACTTGATAATAGGCATCAGATATATGCTCACATTTCGTTTCCCACACAAAAAATTCTTCCAATGGCGAGTCTTGAAATATATTCTGATTGTCCATAAATGCAGGAGATATTTCTTGTTCGAATGGACCACCAGTTGCAGAAATTCGAACTTGTTGACCTGTATCGATATCTGTTACTCTAATAGGAATTCTTATTGTTTCACCTGCAATTACACATAGTTCTCTTGGTGCTTCTACAATTGGAGGATTGTCCTCACAATTCAAAACCAATATTTGCATATCTCTAACCACAGAATTAAGAAGTACCCCATCCCTAAATTCTTTAATGAGTATAGCCACATTGTATTCTCCTGGTGCATGAGGAGAGTCCCATATTAAGTCTCCTGATATTGGGTTGATGCTTAACTCACCAAATGAACCTGGTAAGTTATCCGGAAAAATATATCTAGAAACCTCAACTCCCTCTTCTTGCAAAGGGATAGTCAGTTCATAACTAATACTGTCACCATCGGGGTCAAATGCGTTGGGATTATGGATAAATCGTTTTCCAACACAGCCAAAATCTATGGGGGGCTGTAACAGTATGACAGAATTATTTGGACCTTGAAATTGCGAAGAAGTTAGTGTAAATGTAGTTTCTATATAAAATGGGATATCTACAGAGTTAGGAAAATTAACATTTTGAATATTGGCGACTCTATTGGGATCTTGAAAGGATAAGGTATATGTCGTAGTACTTGGGTAAGTATGTTCCATTACATAAAAATTAACTTTTATATCCTCACCTTGAATTGGGTCACCATTACCATTTGCTCTAGGGATAGCATCCATTTGACCGTCACCCCAAGACAATATAATAGTATCTCTATCAGCTCCTTGGGATGTTGTTTTTGTATAGGTCGTTACAGTAGCTCTAATAGTTAATGGACCTATCTGAGAATAGGTAATTTCTCCTGCACGATTATGTGTTGCCCCTATATCTGAGAATATGAAGAGCAGCAAGATTACAACGACACTTGATTTTACTTGATTCAACTTAACTCAGTTTATATTCCAAGTTATGAATATTAAAATTCAATAACTACTAATATCCTAGTTCTAAAAGACAATTTTTCAAACTTTGCTGCCACTTGGGTATATATAAGTGAAAAGTTTTTTGGATTTTAACCTTAGACATCATGCTCCAAAGAGGACGTGGCGCTGGAGCACCATATGCCTTAGTAGTCGTTTCTCCTACCTCACATTTGATCTTAGCTTGCTTGAAAATCTCTCTTGCAAAATCCGCCCAAGTGGTTAACCCTAGATTACTATAATTGAAAATGCCATTCTGAGGCAGGTTGTCGAAGGTTTGTATATTTCTGTTTTGAATGATACGTATTATTGCTGTGGCGATGTCCCTTGCATAGGTTGGGGTTCCATATTGATCTGCCACGATATTAAGTGAATCCTTTTCTTTACCTAACCGTAGCATTGTTTTTACAAAATTATTACCATAACTGGAGTAAACCCAAGACGTGCGCATGATTAAAGAATCAGGTCTTCTCTGCAACAGTTTCTGCTCTCCTTCAAGTTTGGTTTTAGCATAGATACCTTTTGGTATAACTTTGTCAGTCTCTATCAATGGTCGATTTGGATTATGATGATAAACATAATCTGTGGAGATATGAATAATTTTAGTTTTCTTAGAAGCATGCTGAGCTATATGGCTGAGTGCCGTTGTATTGACTAGTCTTGCAGTTTTAGAATCAGATTCAGCTGAATCTACTGCAGTATAGGCTGCGGCATTGATGCAGTAATCATATGATTTTTGTTCGAAGGCGGCCTTTATAGATTCTTTCGATGCTAAATCCATACCCTTCCTATCTTTGAAAGTCATTTCAAGGTTTTGATATAGATTTGAAATATGCCTTAACTCTGAACCGACTTGTCCTGTAGCTCCTGTAACTAGAATCGTCTTTTTATCCATATTCCCAAATATAGGGATATGTCTATTTTATCTTATCAAATATCCCTTTTCTGAAATAAGTACCATGAGCAAGCAATAAAAATCGAGGAGTATAATATGGTTAAAATTGTAGCCTCTTTGTAAGTGAGTAGGAATTGATAGTCTATATCATCAGGAAGCATCTCTACAATCCTAAATAATGGAGAAGGCATCAAATCCTCAATTGAATTAAGAGGGAAATAGTTAAGATATTTATTACTGAACAAATATTGACGAGTCAAAACCTTAAGCAATGGCTCCATTATTATGACATATGCTAAATAAAAAAAGACAGCAATACCTGATTTTCTAAATAGGAAAGCTAACAATAAGGCAAAGAACATGTATCCAAGGCACATCAGGAAAAATCTAAGGATTGCAAATTCGTTGTCGATCATAATAGACATACTTACACCTTCAGTATTGACCCATCCAAAGATGACACATAGAATAGCATAAACCAATGTCGCTACGATTGACAAGACAACTACATTGAGACATTTGGCCAGTATAAAAGTGTTCCTAGACATTCCATTGATAATAGATTGTCTCATAGTTTTGTTGGATACCTCTACAGTGACCGTATATATTATCAAGACACCTAAGAAGAAAAATACCATCCAGTTTCCAGCATATCCTAGATATTCCCAAATGTGAGGAAAAGTAAAGATATTAACCTTGCCAGGAACAAAATCAGGAATGTTATCCAGAAAGCGACCAAAATAAAGACAACAAGGAAAGAATAGTAGAAAGAAGCAAAGTAACAACGTGATTACAGTGTTTTTTCTAAACTTATACCATTCTATTTTGAGTAAATCTATGATAGGCATGGTATTAAGATTTCGTGATTTCTAAAAACTCTTCTTCCAGTTTCCTCTTTCGATTTTCAAGATGAAGAATATCAATGCCATTATTAACAGCTTTTCTATTGATATCAGAAATAGATACTTCTTCAACGGCAATGCACTCTAATCTGCCCGCAACTTCATTGATCGACTTGATTTCTGGAATAGACTTAAGGATAGTCATAAGTTTATAATTATCTGAAGAGGAGATAATTACTGTCCTGTTACTGCTAAGGATTGATCCTACTGGACCGGAAGCAAGTAATTTTCCTTTTTTGATAATCGTGACATGACTACATACTTTTTCAACTTCGTCAAGGATATGACTTGCCATGAATACTGTCTTTCCTCTTTCTGCTATTTTGGTCAAAGTATTTCTCACTTCTGCAATTCCTTCAGGGTCCAATCCATTGGTAGGCTCATCAAATATGACAACTTGAGGGTCACCTATAAGGGTAGCCGCAATGGCTAACCGTTGTTTCATTCCCAGGGAGTATGTATTAAAATTAGACTTTCTTCTACCCACTAATCTGACCAACTTGAGTAATTCTCCAAAGTCTTGTTTAGGGACTCTTTTGATTCTTCTCACGATGTCTAAATTTTCGTCAGCGTTGAGATAAGGAAAGAAGTTAGGCGTCTCTAATATGGATCCAATATGTTTTCTATGCTCTTTTCCATATTGTCCACCAAACCATTCATAGGTGCCACTAGATGCACTAAGAACAGAAAGTATAATGCCCAGAGTAGTTGTCTTTCCGCTTCCATTAGGACCAAGTAAGCCCATAATTTGACCAGCCTCTACAGTCATATTGAGCTTATCGAGGGCTTTGATAGATCCGTAACTTTTGGAGAGATCGTGAGTCTGTAATGTAATCATGATAGTTATTCGCTATATAAAGATATATTTTTCCTAACAGCTATTTTTCTATTTAGATAAAGGATAGCGTTTTATCTATAGATATTTCTTTTTCTCTAATGTTTGCAGAATTAAAGGATTTGACTAAGATGTAGTTTCTGTTGGTTGAATGCTAGATAGCGAACTTCAATTTCAATTTGTTTTTCTTGATATAAGGCGTCATCCTCAAGGAGTAAAATGAGTTGAGTAACTAGTGCATCTACATTTGTCTTTTCAAAATATAGTGCTGCATCTGCGCAGACTTCTCTCGATGTAGGTATATCAGAGCAAATGATTGGCAAGTTATGAGACATCGCCTCCAATAAAGGCAACCCAAATCCTTCATATAGTGATGGGAATATGAATGCAGTTGCGTGATTATATAAACTGATTAATCTTTCTTTACTTGTATAGCCTTCTACAATTATTCTGTCTTGAAAACTTGATTGCTTCAATAGTTGGAAAAATGGTTTTGCTTTCCATCCTTTATAACCCACTATTCTCAGTTTGATTTCTTTGTTTCTGGTGCAAAATTTGTCAAAGGCTCTTAGTAGAGTTATATAATTTTTTCGTGGTTCTATCGTCCCAACGGTCAACAGATATTTTTCATTTTTTAGAATAGTGTTTTTATATATTTTTTCTTCTTTAGTATCACTCAATATTGATGGATAAGACACAATTATTTTGTCTCTTGTATCTTCCTGATATTCTATAATATCTGACCTAGTCTTTTGAGAGTTGGATACAATGAATTCGGCATTTTTGAGAATATAAGGCAGTAGTATCTTGTGCATCAAAGTGCTCATTTTGTCGTGCCATTCTGGAAATAAAATTGGAGTTAAATCATGGATGACAGTCACTCGAAGACAAGATTCTGGGATATAGAATGGGCCAAAATGCGCCATCTCAATGACAACATCAGGTGATAATTTCTTGACTGCCCTTGGAATATCAAAGAATGACCTCAACCTAAAATGGTAAGGAATGTATTTCTTAATTGGAACTATTATTTCCTCAGCATTGAGCTCATCATAAGGGTAGGGGAGTAATATAAAATATTGATTTTCAGTATATTGATTGATGCATCGTTCAATAAACTGTCTGGCGAAAAAATGAATACCTGCCTTTTGCGTAACAAGGCAATCAGCTAAAAAGAGTATTTTTTTTGGCGTATTCAATCTATGAAGTAGTCTTATGATCAAAGATGTCATTATACATTGACATGTATTTTTCAATCGAGATAGCCAATGGAAATTTTGCATAAGGCAAATTGTCCCAGTTGTCCTCTAAGGCACGAGCCATGGCTTCATATAGACCATTAGCATCTTGCGATTTCATAGTTATATGTTTGCCACTTATTACTTCATTAAGAGCACCCTTTCCTGAGCTAATTATTGGAGTACCTAGAGCCATGCTTTCAACCGCTGTGAAACAAAATCCTTCGCTATAAGATGGAATCACAACCGCGTCACTTTTAAGAATTTTTTCAACTAGAATTTTCCATGGCAAATCGCTTTCAACATATACAATATCGTCTAAATTATTTGCGTCGATCCCATCTAATATTTTTTGATGAAAACCTTCGGGTTGACTTGGAATTATTAGACTAAATTTAAATTGATTTGATAGACTTTCCTTCAGTTTTTTTACACTCTCTAGAATTATATCTAATCCTTTGGATATACCAAGTCTTCCAAAATATATGAATGTAAAAGGAGCATCAGCTTTCACTAAAAATCCTTTACGGATTTCTGATTTCAATTTGTTTAACTCATCATATTGTATGCCATTATGGATCAAAGAAATTTTCTGTTCAGGTATGCCGGCAGTAATAAGGCTAGTCTTCGTGAATGAAGACACAGCTACAAATCTAAAGAATGGAAGCTTCAGTAAGAATTGTTCGAAGAGGTAATGGAGCCAAAGTATATATTTGTTCATAAAAGGCAGCTTGAACCATAGTTTTGACCATACTTCATGGAAAGTAATGATTACCTTTTTACGTGCAAGGATGCCTGCAAAAAATGCTGGCACGCCTGCATTATATGAGGTGGTATGAATTATATCATGTTTTAGGGCCTCCTTCCAAGCTGGAAATATTCCTAAAATTGTAAATAAATACCTGTTCCTGAATGGGACTCTGATGATATTTACGCCATTTAAATTCTCTCTCTTTTTGAGAATGGGAGAATATTGATTTGTAAGTACAGTTATTTGATGTCCTTCTTTAACAAGTGATTCAGTGAGATTTTTAAAAAGAGTTTCTACTCCTCCTATGTTAGGATAGTGATTCTCCAGGACGAATAGAATTTTCATTCACTTGATACTGTCTTAACCTTTTTTGCTGGGGAAGATTGTGTTTCCATTTTTATTTCCGCTCTTATTCTTTCTTCTATCTCTTTTTCCAAATCCTGTTTACCTTGCTTTTCTAGTGCAACCTTCCTGACTAACTGAGTAACTTGTCTTTCTAATCTTTCAATAGTCGAAGATTGGTAATAAGTCATTATGAATAGAAAACCCAGCCAAACAAAGATTACGGCGTTTATGTTACTCTTTAATCCCAATGACTCTGCGATAGAAAAAGATATTGGATCTGGTAGCATAGCTAGTAATCCCAAAATAACCCAGAATGAGACCCAAATGACCGTGCCAATAAGCAGCCTTCTGTTAGCTCTAAACTGGCTAATAATTCGCCATATGAAGAAGATAGCGACAAGTGGAACAAGCCACTGATATATTTCTATTTGAAATTTAAGAAACAACTACAATGTTATTGTTGGTCAAAAATACGGTTTATATTCAGATGACGTGATATTAAATAACTTATCCTGAATTCATGAGAATTTCTAATAGTACTTTTGTCCCTGTGGTTGCTTTGTCTGCGATTACTTCATGATTTATATGCTCTAGCTCCCTAGATTTAAAAGGCTTAGGGTCTATGTAATATACAGTAGCTCCTCTAGGAACATACGAAATGAGTCCTGCTGCTGGATAGACCTGTAATGAGGTACCCACTATTATGCATATGTTACAGTTCATAATTTCCTCAGCAGCTTTCTCTATCATAGGAACGGCTTCTCCAAACCAAACTATATGAGGTCTTAACTGACTACCTAATTCGCATTTATCTCCTATGTTTACATCTTCAGACCAATCATATACTAGATCTTGATTACGAGTGGACCTTACTTGATTGAGTTGACCATGAAGATGTAATACATGACTGCTTCCGGCTCTTTCATGTAGGTCATCTACATTCTGTGTAATGACTATAACGTCATATTGTGATTCAAGCTTCGCAATATTATTATGAGCATCATTGAACGTGACCTCCTTTAGTTGCTTCCTTCTCTGGTTATAGAACTCAAGCACCAATTCCATATTCTTCTGCCATCCTTGAGGAGAGGCTACAGCCATAACATCGTGTCCTTCCCACAAACCATCATGGTCTCTGAACGTTTTAATGCCACTCTCAGCACTAATGCCAGCCCCTGATAGAACAACGATTTTTTGCTTACTCATACTCTATTACATAAGATAGGATTAGATAAGGCATCTATCAGTATATTGCCATTTACAGGATCATATCTAGAGTTGTATGCTTCTATGATGAGGTATTGCATCTCTTTTTCTGGTGTAAAATCAATTTTTATGTATCGCCATTGCTCTCCATTAATAATATCGGATTCGAAGATTTTTTGTTGCCTGTCGGACTTCTTATCTCCAATCCATATCCTTATTTTTAAAGGGACATTGTATCCTGAATAATTTTCAGAATGCGAAAGTACAAGTGACATACTATAGCAAGTTCCTTTTTGAAGTGTATCTTCCATTCGTTGTGTAATACTTTCGAAAGTACCATCTTGCCTCGTAATCAACCCCAAGTAGGTATCTCCATCATAAGGTTCATTATATACCCCCCAATATCCTGGTAATATGTCTGGAGTTGTGCCTTCACTTGCCATAAACCAACCCGATGGCATGGTTGCATCAGCAGGTTTACCCTCAAAAGAGCTGTTTGTGATTACTATCTGAGCAATCAAACTATTTCCAAGTATGATAAAAACTGATATATAAAAATGTTTAATATAAATGTTCATATGTTTGCCCTATGAGTCTCTCTCTCAAAAATAGTTCTTCTAATTCATCGAAAGTAGTTTCTGAAGGTATCCTTCAGTATTTACTGATGTTAATAATCGCTTTATGGTGGATTATTCCAGGAATTGATACATCTACAGCTCCTTCTAAAGGCATTATATTGGTTGAACTTGAGGATTACATGGGCCCAAGTGATATAGAAGGGCTTCTAAATCAGTTTAAATCTGATGAGAACATTATAGCGTCCACGGTGGAGTATATACCAAAGCATAAAGCACTTGCATTAATGGAAGGTGAGCTTAACTCTCAGCTTTTAAGTGAAGCCGGTATTAATAATCCATTTAGAGATGTTGTTCGATTTGAAATGTCTAATAATATAGGCCGTGATGATATTCTTACTAAGGCAGGCATTCACGATGTATTTATACAGGAAGTAAGAACTTCAACCTCGATTATTAAAGGTTTGTCACTAGGTTTTGCGATTCCGCTGACCATAGTTTTCTGTATTTTATTAATAGTCTACTTCAAAAGATACATCTCAGAAATAGTTGGTAGTAATAAAGAGGTGTTCGAATCATTCATGACTTATGGGGCTGAGAGCCAATATGTACGACAGTCATTAAATCAATCAGTTACTAAAGTGAGCTTGAGAGCTTGGTTTATAGCTATACTTCTATTTGTTTGCACCATTTATCTATTGTTGGGTATCTTAGACATAAAAATTATCAATTTTAGCATTGTAAAACTTGTTGTCTGTACACTTATATCATTTATAATTGTCCTCTTAATAAAGAGATGGATGGTAGGTAAAATCTTAACTCGTAATGAATTATAAATTCAAAAACCATGGCTAAAAAGGGAAAGAAAATAGTAAAGGTATCTAGAAATAAGAAAGAGTTAGATTCTCAAAAGAAAGCGCCTCAAAAGAAGAAAGTACTTGTTAAAACAAAGTCTACAACTGCGACATCGACTATATCCAAAGCCAGTTACAATCAAAATTTAGTCTTTGGCAAGGAGAATTATAAGTGGATTGGGATTGGCTTAGCTCTGATTGCTCTCGGAATGATTCTTATGTTGGGTGGTTTTAATGAGGATCCAAATGTTTTTGACGAAGGAGTTATTTATAGCTTTAGAAGAATAACTCTAGCACCTATCTTAATTCTTGCAGGACTAGGAGTCCAGATTTATGCAATATTTAGATAAAAGATTCAGAAGACGTTAACCATTCAGGTATGGGGGAAATCGTAGAGGCTGTCTTATTAGGCATTGTTCAGGGATTGACAGAGTTTCTACCAGTAAGCAGTAGCGGTCATATAGAGATTATGAAGTACATCCTTAATGATGACTCATTAGCTGAACAGAGTATGATGACGACTGTCTTTCTTCATTTTGCGACAGCCATCTCAACCATTCTGGTATTTAGAAAAGATATATTTTCTATCATATCTAGATTTTTTAGACCTCAAGACAGATCAGATAGGTTTTTCATTTGGTATATAGTAATAAGTATGATTCCTGCAGTTTGCATTGGGTTAGGATTTGAAAGTTTTATTGAGACCTTTTTTCATCGTAAGATAATTTTAGTTGGGTCTATGTTGATAGTGACAGGAATTATCCTTTTCCTATCACAGAAAGTGATAGATACCTCTAAACCTATCGATGCACGTAGTGCATTCATTATAGGAATAGCACAGGCTATAGCAATTGTACCTGGCATTTCAAGGTCTGGGGCAACTATTGGAACGGCACTTATACTTAATACAAGTAGAGAAGCAGCTGCAAGATTTTCTTTTCTAATGGTGGTGCCTCTGATTTTTGGTAAAATAGCTAAAGATATTATCAGCGGAGATTTAACAGCACATATGCCCGCATCTACTTATTTGGTAGCAGGGTTTATATCTGCTTTGATTACAGGTATCTTGGCATGTACATTTATGATTCGAATTGTCAAAAGAGCTAAGTTGGATTGGTTTGCAGGCTATTGTCTCATAATAGGTTTTGGTATTGTTGTTTTTACCGTTATCAAATGATTATTGTTAAAAAGGGAGTTGATATCTCCAAGGTAGACTTTAAAGATGGAGCAGTCATACTCATTGACAAACCTCTAGAATGGACTTCTTTTGATGTAGTCAATAAGCTTCGATTTGCACTCCGTAAAAAGTATGGGCAAAAGAAATTTAAGGTTGGTCATAATGGAACTCTTGATCCGTTAGCGTCAGGTCTATTAATGATATTTACAGGAAAGTATACAAAGCGCATTCCTCAAGAGGAAAATCACGACAAGAGGTATATTGGTCAAGTTAAGTTTGGCGCAACTACTGAGACCTTAGATAGGGAAAAGCCAGAGGTCGACATCATGCCAATATCCCATATTGATCAATCAATAGTCGAAGAGAAAATTGCGAGATTTAAAGGTGAGATGGAACAACAAATCCCTTCTTATTCTGCGACAAAGATTGGAGGAGTGCCAATGTACAAGCTTGCCCGACAAAACAAGGATTTCAAACCCAAAATAAAACGTGTTATTTTTCACCACGTACACCTTCTTGAATATGACTCTCCTTTTATCACTGTCGACATTTTGTGTGGAAAGGGGACATATATTAGAGCATTTGCAAGAGACATTGGTAAGGATTTGAGTACTTCAGCTTATCTTTACAGTCTGAGGAGAACAGAGATAAGCAGTTATTCGGTGGAAGATGCGCTTGATGTTCATGAAGTATTTAACGCGATATATCCAGATAGCAATTGAGCATAGAAGTAACAGGATTGACCAAGATTTACGGCACGCAGAAAGCCATAGATGATATAAGCTTTAGCGCTAAGCCAGGTGAGATACTAGGTCTACTTGGCCCCAATGGTGCAGGTAAGACTACCACTATGAAAATTTTGACTTGTTTTATGCCAGCTTCGTCAGGAACAGCATCTATTTGTGGTCTTGAAACAGGAAAAGATGATTTAGAGATCAGAAGCAAGATAGGTTACCTGCCTGAACATAATCCATTATACGCAAACATGTATATTAAAGAATATCTGAGTTTTGTAGCAGGTATTCATAAGGTAAAACACAAGAAAGATCGTATTTCAGAGCTAATCGAATTAGTAGGGCTTGAAAGAGAACAAAGCAAGTTAATTTCTTCGCTTTCCAAAGGTTATAAGCAAAGGGTGGGGTTGGCACAAGCCATGATTCATGATCCAGAGGTTCTAATTCTAGATGAGCCAATTTCCGGGTTAGATCCGAATCAACTAATAGAAATCAGAAATCTCATTTCTAGTCTAAAGAGAGATAAGACGATTATCTTTTCAAGTCATATCTTACAAGAGGTAGAATCAATTTCTGATAAAATTATTATTCTGGATAAGGGAAAAATAGTCGTTGATGATAGTTTAGTAAGACTTCAGAAAAACTCAGAACAAGCGATTACTATTCAATTAGAAGTACTTAACAATCTGTCTAAGGACATTCTGACAAAGATTCCCGGGGTAGAATCGGTAAGTGTTGTTTCTTCGCGACAATATGAAATCAGAACCTTGTCTGATGATGATATGAGAGAAAGCATTTTTGATGCAGTTGTCAATACAGGAAACAAAGTGCTGGGCATGAGTATGGCTAGGACATCCTTGGAATCAGTCTTTAAATCTGCCACTAACGAGCCACCAGCAAGAAAATGAGGAGTATCTATCTTAAAGAATTAGGTAGCTTTTTTAGCTCTTTGACTGGATATATTGTTCTGGTCATATTCTTACTAATTACTGGTCTCTTTATGTGGGTGTTCTCTGGTACCAGTATTATCAATTATAATTATGCAAGTATGGGCCAATTGTTCAGCATAGCGCCGCTTGTATTCTTATTTCTTGTTCCAGCGCTGACGATGCATTCCTTTGCAGATGAGAAACAAAGGGGCACAATGGAATTTTTAACAACTAAGCCACTTACAGATTGGCAGATAGTAGGAGGTAAGTTTTTGGCCTGTGTTACATTAGTCGTATTTGCACTAATACCTACATTAATATATTATATCAGTATTTCTAAATTAGGCAACCCACCTGGAAATATTGACAATGGAGCAGTCATAGGCTCATACATAGGCCTCTTTTTTCTGGTAACTGTTTATGTTGCTGTTGGCATCTTTATGTCTAGTTTGACGGATAACCAAATTGTAGCATTTATTCTTTCTGCCTTTGCTTGTTTTCTACTCTTTTTCGCATTTTCTTTCTTGAGCGATTTGCCTGTGTTTTATGGAAGCTTGGATGATTTTATTAAGTCTCTCGGTATAGAATATCACTATGATAATATTAGCAAAGGCAGATTAGACACCAGAGATTTAGTGTACTTCCTAAGTGTGTCAGGCTTTTTTATTTGGATGACTATTGTTTCACTTGATAGAAGAAGATGGTAATGAAGAAGAGAGGATCATCAATCATTATTCAGACAATAATTTTAATTGTCATACTTTTTTTAATCAATGCGATCTCCAATAGATTTTATACGTTTCTAGATTTAACCGAGGACCAAAGATTTACATTGACGGAGTCTACAGAGAACTTACTAAGAGAAGTGGATGAAGTTGTGCTAATTGATATCTTATTGGATGGTGAATTACCGTCTGGTTACAAAAGACTGAGAAATAGAGCAGAAGAAGTTATCAAGCAATTCAGAAATGTCAATGGCCGTGTAGAGTACACATTTAGAGATCCATCAGAAGGGACCCCCAAAGAAGTAAATCTTGTAAGAGAAAATCTGGCCAAGGATGGGATATATCCAGGCAATCTAATTGTAATGGAAGATGATAAGAAAGTCGAAAAGTTAATCTATCCATATGCTATTGTAAAATATGGACCCCGAAGGATTCCTATCAATCTTCTTGAGCCTCAGATTAAAGGAGAGAATCCTGAACTTATGCTTAACAAATCTGAGAATACCTTAGAATATAAGTTTGCTAAGACCATAAGGACACTAATAACAAAAGGACTTCCAAGAGTACTATTAACTACAGGTAATGGAGAATTAGAACCTTCTCAGACGGCCACCTTTGAGACTGGAATGAAAAGCACAATTAATTCGAGCAGAATAGATTTAGATACAACTTATTACATTCCAGACGATATAGATGCCCTTATCGTGGCGAGACCGATGAAGCCATTCTCAGATAGAACCAAATTCATGATAGATCAATATATCATGAATGGTGGTAAAGTCATTTGGATAGTAGAAACACTAGATGTGAATGTGGATAGTATTAATGTCAATGGCGTTTATATTCCAAGACCAACCAATCTAGGATTGGATGATATGTTTTTCAAATATGGAGTTAGAATTAAGCAAGACTTAATACTAGACAAAGTAAACTCGAAAATTCCTCAAGTTATAGGTCAACTAGGTAATAAGGCTCAGCAAGAGTTATTCCCATGGGTTTATTATCCACTTCTTGAATCATCAAATAAGCATCCAATCGTCAATAATATTGACAGAGTATACTCAAATTTTCCAAGTACCATAGAATCATTGCCTGGAAGAGAAGATCTCGTCCATACTGATTTATTAACAAGTTCTAGAAATAGTCGTTTTCAGGCTTATCCTATGAGACTTTCATTTGAAACATTGAAAGTAGAGCCTAGAGATGAAGCATATAATAAAAAACATATACCAGCAGCTGTTCTGGTTGAAGGTCAGTTCGAATCCTATTATATGAATAGAGTAGGTGAAGGCATGTTGAAGGGACTAAAAGATTTAGGACGTGAGTTCAAAGAAAAATCACCCCAGACATCTCAAGTCTTTATAACTGATGCAGAGATATTTAAAAATCTTTACGATGCCTCTACTAACAGAATAAGTCCACTTGGTTTTAATAAGTGGGAACCAATGGTATATAATGGAAATGGAGAGTTTGCTGAAAATCTGATGGATTACTTAACGGATGAATATGGCTTAATGGAGGCCCGAACAAGAAATGTCCAGTTAAGATTATTAGATCAAGTTATGCTTTCTCAAAGCAAATTGAAATGGCAATTGATAAATATTTTGGTTCCAATATTTCTGGTAATTATCCTTGGATTATTTTGGCATGTTCTTCGTCGAAAAAGATACACTTAGTTCTCTAAATATTTTTTAAGCATCACCAAAGCTTCAGGCCACCCTTTTTCTACAGCTTCATAATACCACGCTTCTTTTTCTTCTTTTTTGAACCCTGATTGTTTAACGGTTAGTATGGTATACTGCTTATGTTGCTCTACCGTATATTGAATATTGTATGGTCCCAAAATTCCTTTTTCAGAATTGATGTATATCATATCTTCAAGATGTAGGTATGAATTTTTATCTAGAAGTTTTATTCGACCAGTACTCACAAATTTTACACCGTGATTTGATTTGAGCCATGTTGTACAATATATGCCACCATCCTTGGGCTCTATTATTCCGCCATCTACACCCCACCATTGTTTTAGCTTGTTGAGATTTATTAGAGCATCAATAATTTCAATTGATTGGCTTCTTATTCTAATCTCTGAAAGAATAAATCTCTTCATGATCCAGTCATTTATTGGATAACAGGATGGCAATCAATGAGAAGCTGTTGTGTTTCTTGCAAACTAATGAGAATGTCTACCTTATTTAGATCATTTAGAATATAATTCATAATGTTAGTAATCTCTACATCACTCACATCTTTCATTGGAAGCATTTTCAAAACACTTGTGCTATTCTTAGAGCCAAACTGAATAAAGCATGGAATTATCTCATATTTTTGGGTTAAGGATTTGCTTTTCATACTTGGATATAAAGAGGATAATCCACTGCCATCATCCATATGACAATCTGCACACAAGTTCTTATATAACCGCTGCCCATAAGGATACTTAGTTTTTTGACATTGAGACAGACCAGTAAAACAAAATAGAAGTATCAGAATGATGCTTTTTTTATAGCCCATACTCATATAGAAGTCTGTCAATATCATCAAAAAACTTGTCTACACTTTTTGGATCTGTACCATCAGCGAATGCTCGTATGTGTCCTTTGGTATCGACTAGCAAGATTTTACCTGAATGGTCAAATCCACCTGGGGCAGCATCATCTTCCATTGCTGTCACAAAGTAGGCATCTGCAATATCCAATATCTCATCCTGATCTCCTGTCAAAAACAACCATTTGTTAGAATCTACGTCCAAATTATTGGCGTATTGTTTGAGCCTCTCTGGAGTATCTCTTTTTGGGTCTATAGTATGACTTACCAACTTTAGAATATCTTGATTCTCGTACCTATCATAGATACGTAACATTTGCTTTTTTACCTTTGGACAAATAGAAGGACAAGACATAAAGAAGAAATCACTTATGTAGAGGTTAGTTGCTAATGTTTTATTGTCTATTTCAACTTTATCCTGGCTCGTAAATTTAAAAGGTGGAATCTTGTGATAAATTGTATCTCCATCCATAATATCAATATGACCAATTATAGGTAGGGGAGAAGTGTCTAATTGCTTACAAGCTGATAATGAGACTGTTATGTATGAGCACAATAAGAAGAATTTCGTAATGTTCATTGGTCTTTATTATTCAGATATTCGTTAGCACTTTGCATGGCATTGACCATATCATTGGACACTTTAGTTACTCTTTTCTTCTCCAGCAATAAGTACTCTATTTGTTGTTGTTCCGTGGCTTTTTTATCTAGATCAAACTGATGCATCCACTCCATCATTCCTTCATTTGCAGCCTCCAATTGGTGGATAAGCTCTGATTTGGTTGAGCTGTTATCATCAATCCTTCCAACTCGCTTTTTTAATCGCCTGATTGTGGATACTTCAGGCATGATATCATCATGGATTTTCATAACTTGACCATAAGAATCTTTAACTTCTGAACTGACAAATTCAGAGTTACACGAAATACAGGATACTAAGCAGAGAAACAAAAAATAATATCTCATATTTATCACAACTTCTTAATTTTATAATTGTTTCTTTAAGTAGTGCAAATTTAGTTCATAATATCCACAGTATACACAACATTTCATTTCATGAAAAGGTCTATAGTTTGGTTTAGAAATGATCTCAGAATCCATGACAATGAAGCCTTATTGGATGCGCTTGCACATAATGAAGAAATCATCCCGCTTTATGTGGAAGACCCTAGGTTGTTACATGGAAAAACGCCTTTGGGGTTTGATAAGATTGGAAAGTATAGACGCAAGTTTCTAAAGGAGAGTTTATCAGATCTACGACAAAACTTACGAGCGCTAGGTTCTGATTTATATGTCAGACAAGGCCATCCCGAAAATGTTATACCCGAAATTGCTAGGGAGTGCAAGACAAATTACATTTACTGTAACCGAGAACGAACGAGTGAAGAAGTTGAGGTCCAAGATAAGTTGGAACATTCGATGTGGTCTATTGGACAGGAGATAAGATACTTCAGAGGGAAGATGCTCTATTATACGGCAGACCTTCCATTCCCTGTCACTCACTGCCCAGACCAATTTTCTTCATTTAGAAAAGAGGTAGAAAAATTTGTAAACATCAGAGCACCACTGCCAAAGCCAACCAAAATTAATCCCCTTTCAATCTCTCTAGCATCAGGTGAGATAACAGTATCAGAAAATGATATACCCGTTCAAAGTCCTTTCTTTTTAATTGGTGGAGAAACAACCGCACTGCGCGAATTAAAATACTTTATCTGGGACTCAAATCATATTGCCAATTATAAAGAAACACGTAATGGGTTGCTAGGAAGAGACTATTCTTCTAAATTATCAGTACATCTATCAAAAGGGACGATCTCACCTAAGTTGATTTACTCTGAAGTGAGAAAATATGAGAGCGAAGTTGTGAAAAACAAATCAACTTACTGGCTAATTTTCGAATTACTATGGAGAGATTTTTTTCGATTTATGGCAAAAAAACATGGAGATAAAATATTCCAAATTACTGGGACAAAAGGCGTTGAACCTGATCAGTTTTATGAAAATAGAACCCTGTTTGACAAATGGGTATCTGGACACACAGGAATCCCATTCATAGACGCTAATATGAGAGAATTGAATTCCACTGGATTTATGTCTAATAGAGGAAGACAAAATGTAGCGAGTTTCTTAGTTAAAGACATGCAATTAAATTGGCTGTGGGGAGCTGAATATTTTGAATCACTTCTTATCGATTATGACCCATGCAGTAATTACGGTAATTGGAATTACATTGCAGGAGTAGGGTCTGATCCTCGTGAGAACAGATGTTTTAATATTCCTTTACAAGCAAAAAAGTATGATCCAAATGGAGAGTATATGAGACGATGGCTGCCAGAATTAGACGGAGCTCCTCTTAGCTTTTTATTTGATCCGATCAAAAATAGACCAACAACTTTTAATTTTGATTACCCTCAACCATGCATTGACCTTCGCAATAAAGCATTTGCTTAGTTATTATCCTTCCACAATCTTACCGTCAGACATTTCTAGACATCGATCACTTTTCTGTGCCAATTCGTTGTTGTGAGTTACTATGACAAATGCTTGACCCATTTCTGTTTGTAGAGTTGTAAAAAGCTCATGTAACTCAGTAGATGTTTGGTTGTCAAGATTCCCCGTAGGCTCATCTGCGAAAACTACTAATGGTCTGTTGATAAGAGACCTTGCCACTGCAACTCGTTGTTGTTCGCCTCCCGACAGCTCTGATGGTTTGTGGTGTATTCGATTCGAGAGGCCCATGTATTCCAGTAATTTTTCCGCTTCCTTCTCCGCCTCTTTTTTAGCAACCTTCTTTATGAAAGCTGGAATGCATACATTTTCAAGAGCTGAGAATTCAGGCAATAAATGATGAAATTGGAATACAAATCCTATCCTTTCATTCCTAAATGCGGCCAATGAAGACTTACTCATAGAAGTGTAAGATTGGCCATCTAGAATCACCTCGCCAGTATCTGGTAAATCAAGACTACCAAGAATATGTAGTAAGGTACTCTTCCCAGCACCTGACTTTCCAGTAATGCAAGTGATAGAAGAGGGTGGAATCTGAAGATCTATTCCTCTAAGTACGTCAACATCTTCATAGGACTTCAGTAGGTTTTTTGCAATTAGCATAGGTCTAAACTATGTATTTAAGAGATATATACCACCTATGCAACACAATTATTTCCATAATTTTATCACCGAATGAAAATCCTCCAGCTCTGTAAGAAAGTTCCCTTCCCTTTGAAAGATGGTGAATCAGTTGCTATATACACCCTAAGCAAAGGATTAGCGAATTCAGGATGTGATATCAGCCTTTTGGCATTTAATACGTCCAAACACTTTATAGAATGGGATACTCTTCCTAAGGAACTTGCTCATTATTCATCAATCACCACAATTTCTCTAGATACTAAAATCTCTTATTGGAGAGCTTTCGTAAATATATGGGAGACTGATAAATCATATAACATTGAGAGATTCGTTAGCAATCTTTTTAGTGAGAAACTCATAGAACTTATTGATGCTACAGAATATGATCTAATCCAACTTGAGACTCTTTATCTAGCACCTTACATTGACGTTATTAAAAGTCATTCTAAGGCAAAAGTTATTATGAGATCACATAACATTGAGTCAGAAATCTGGCACAATCTAGCCTCACAGTCAAGATCTCGATTCAAATCTTGGTACTATGAATTATGTGGTTCAAGATTGGAACAATATGAAAAGAGAGTTCATGACAAATATGATTTACTTCTACCAATTACTATTCAAGATGCGCTCAAATATGAAGCCTATGGATATTCAGGTTTGAAATATGTGGTTCCAATAGGATTGGAGACATCAAAATATTTTCCTCGCAAGAAGGAAATTAGTAATAAGATTAAAATAGGATATATCGGCTCCTTGGATTGGAAACCAAATATTGAAGGCCTCGACTGGTTTTTATTAAATCATTGGGAGCACATAGCCGTGCAATTCCCTAATCTGGAATTTCATTTAGCTGGTAGAAATCCTGGAGAACGCTATCAGATTGACCTTCCAAGGTTTGTAATGCATGGAGAAGTCGATAGTGCTATCGAATTTATTGATTCCTTAGATATACTTTTAGTGCCACTTTTTTCTGGAAGTGGGATGAGAGTTAAAATATTGGAAGGTATGATACTTTCCAAGGTTGTAATATCCACACCAAAAGGGTTTGAGGGAATTGGAATCAGCCATAATGAAAATGCGTTGTGCTATGAAAACATAGAAGATCTAATACTATGTTTACAAAATTGTTGTAATAATGCAAGCTACCTAGTAAAGCTTGGTCAGAAGGCAAGACAATTTGTTATTAAGGAATTTGATTATAATGCAGTTGCAAATGGACTTAAGGAAATGTATCATTCACTTAAGGAGACAAAATTGAATTAAAAATATGTCAGATAAAAAAATTAAGGAGCCCCAAGCACTCAATGCAGTTGCAGATTTTCACAATACATTCGAACTGCCTATCTTGGATCAGCCTAAAATTCCAAATGCAAAAAGATGTGAGCTAAGAATTAATCTTTTGGAAGAAGAGCTACAAGAATTAAAAGATGCGATTGCGGCAGGGGATTTGGTTGAGGTAGCAGATGCTTTTTGCGATATTCAATATGTATTATCTGGAGCTATACTTGAATTTGGATTAGGAGATAAATTTAAATCTCTTTTTGATGAGGTTCAACGTTCCAATATGAGTAAAACATGTAAAGACAAAAATGTAGCACTAGATACCCAAAAATATTACCACGATAAGGATGGTACAGAGTCTGATATCATAGAGAAAGATGATTGCTTTATTGTCTACCGTAAGTCCGATGGTAAGGTGTTGAAATCAGTAAATTACTTGCCAGCTGATCTCAAACCCTTAATATAATTGATATTAGATATGATAATTGACGCCTAAGCTCAAGCCTACTTTGGTATACCTTTGTTGAATGGGATTTCCAATTAATCCGAAATTAGAAGGGTAAAAGTTTGAGTTGATACCAACATATGCATTTGTCTGAGATCCTAATTGAGCTTGTAGTTGGATACTGGCAAGATAACTTAAGTCTAGGTTTGTTTGAAATAAGCTAGATGATACATTGTCGCTATTGTATGTAACGAGATTGCCATTGTTGTCCAAAAACTGTCCTTGATTTCTAGAATTTAGATTGAGTAAGGTGCCAATTTTACCAGCTACACTTATTCGATCATTTATATAATGGCGGTATCCTACTACTAATGGAATATTAATTTGAGTAAATGTATTATTTAGGTTTGAAGAATTACTAACAATGGTTGTATCTGATTTGGTAAATACAACTCCTTGGTCATTGACACAATCTATATGTTCGATTATTTCTTGGGTTCTATCCAATCGGAAGGACATTCTAATTCTATCATAATTGATACCCGTTTCAGCTAAAAAGCCGTTTCGAAATTCTTTACCGATTCCAAATGTAGCGCTTAATGAAACTGCACTCATTTCATTGCGATCACGTTGGGCAGCAAAGTCCCTAAGTTCTAAATCTAAGGTTGATAATTGTTGGAAGTTTTTACCCAAAAATGCTTCGGTATAAAAGTATATATCAGAAGAATATTTTTCAAATTTTGGACAGGTAGCTACAGAAAATCTATCTTCTAACTTTTCAGTTACAGAACTAGCAAAGTTTGGTTTTTGTACTAAAGGAATGTCTTTTACAGACGAAATATCCACGACATGAGAGACTTCTTGTCCAATCTCATTTATCCTTGATTTTTCTATCAATTTTAACGAATTATTGTTGCGATTTGATAGGGTGGACTTAAATGGATTTACCACAAATTTTAACTTCTTAGAACTTCTTTCATGCAAGTCTACATCTAAAGAAGGGGAGGGGGTATCTTCTATAGTATTAGTGTGTCTAGTAGTTATAAGTTGATTAAAAGTCTCTACTGAAGGATGCGGGTTTGTAGAATTTACAGATGTAGAATTTTTGATATGATTAATAGTTGGATTTTGTTGATTACCTGCAATTGTCTTATAATCAAAAATTAAATCATCTACATCAGTATCAACTATTGAGATGATATTTGTATCATTTTGAATAGTAGGTGCTTTAATGTCTGATTGATTGTAAACATATATGAATGCTATAAAAGCTGCGGAGAGTAAGAAAAAGAACCAAAATTTAGGTTTTTCTTTCTTAACGGGAATCTGTGATTCTATAGAAGCCCACATGCCTTCTGACACATCCATTTCCGCATTATACAATTTCTTCCTTAAGTCTTTATCAAAAGTATTCAACCCGCTAATTTTATTAGATTCATGAATTTTTGTTTCAATAATTTTCTCGCTTTTACAAGCTGAGAACGTGAAGTGCTTTCACCTATATTAAGAAGTTGTCCAATGTCTTTATGACTATATCCTTCAATAACATATAGGTTAAATACTGCTCTATAACCGTCAGGTAATTCTTGAATCAATTTTAGAATTTCGTCTTTTGATAGTTCTTCTATAACATTTGGAGTATTATCAAAAACATGTAAGTTATCTATCTCAGAATATTGATGTCTGCGTATGTTTTTATCTCTGTATTTTAACGCTGTATTGACGATCACTTTTTTCATCCATGATTCGAATGAACCGACCCCTTTGTAAAGGTGAAGTTTAGTAAATACCCTAACAAACCCTTCTTGCAGTATATCTTCTGCTTCATTCCTGTCTCTAGAAAATCGATAACAAAGAGCCATCATTTTCCCAGAATACAAATCAAATAGTTGTTTGCAAGCATGCCTATCACCATCCTTACACAATGTAAGTAGCTCAGTTTCAGTATAAGTATTTAAACTAAGTGGAGACATTTAAAAGTCTGCTTTTATGAATTGTTACTAAATAGATACCAATATTAGTCGGATTGATGCCCAACATATAATTTTTATTTTTATTCGTCTATGATTGCATCATCAATAATTTCATTTCCATCTCCATCCAAATCGTCAAATCCTGTTGCTGGAGGCAGCTTTTCAAATTCTGTTTTTTCAAAAGTGGAGGCTTCCTTGTCCAAAGTAACTTTGCCCTCACTAAAAGCCCCATAATCACCAGAAGCATATTTGTCAGCTTTAGAAAAGAAATCATCTTTACCTTCTAATAAAGAACCACTAGCGTCTATGGTGTCCTCAGCAAATTCTGGTTTAGGATTGTTTTTTTGTTCTTCTGCCCAAGCATCAGCTTTATCCATTGTTTGATCTAACTTTTCTCCTAAATGATCTTTGACTTCAGTAGCTCTTTCAGCCAATTTATCTGTAGCCTTAAGAACTTTCTCACCTACATCCTCACTAAAATCCTTCGTTTTCTCTAATAATTCACCACCTTTTTCCATCACAACACCTCCTACTGCTGTACTAACTTCTCCAGCCCTATTCATTAAATCTTCCCCTGTTGTCTTTATCTTATCTGTTATAGGATTCTCATTGATATCATCCCCAATATCTATAAGTTTTGCTTTGGTTTTAGCCATCAAATCACCAGTCTCATCTAAGATAGAATCCTTTAAACCAGCAGTTTTTTCAGTTAAAGATTCCATTGAATTCGAAGCGAGGTCTTTAGATTTACTAAGTAACTCCTCACCTTCTTCTTTAATGACATCACCCACTTTTTCTGTTGCTGATTTGGTTACAGCACTAGCTCCAAAAAAAATATTCTTTAAATCTCTTATAATTCCCATTTTATTATTTGCTGTTGAATTTCATAAAAATACTAAATTGAGGTCACATTTCAAATGGTATTCTTCGCTTTCGACATCAAATAGTTCATGCTAGAAATAACTCAGATTCAATCTAAAATCCGTAAGACAACGGAATCTTATGAAAAGCTATTTAAACTCAAATCGCATATAGATAAAATTGACGAAAAATTGTCAGAGTCTTATGCGCAATTAAAGAAAATGGATAAAGAGTTGGATGAAGAATTAAAGGATATTGAATCTCTCGAAAAAGTTGGGGTAAAGTACCTTTTTTATAAAACACTGGGAAGTAAAGAAGAACAAATAGAAAAAGAAAGACAGGAGTTCCTGGACTTATCTCTTCATTTCAATGAGCTGAAAAAAGAAGTTGAATTAATGGAGTATGAAAGAGAGATATTAGCAAAAAAAGTCCTAGAATTACCAAATCTAGACAGAGAACTTAAAGCTCTTAAACAGGCTAGAAAAAGTGAAATATTGAGTGGGGGAGAGTCACATGTTAAGGCAGAATTAATGGCAGTCCTCAATAAAATCGATACACATATCAAGTTAGAAATCGAAGTAAATGAAGCCATTTCTGCTGGACAAAAATGTTTAAAATTTTTAAATTCTATTCTCAATCAATTAGCGCAGGCATCCGATTGGGGTAGATGGGATATGAGAGGAGATGACAGGCGAGCTGGACATATGAGAAAGAGAGCAATAGATAATGCAATAAAACAATTGCCTTATGCTCAACATCAACTTAATGTTTTCATCAGAGAGATGAATGACCTTGGAGAAGACAACTTGGCTATCAATTTACAAGATGTACATTTTGGTAGATTTAAGGATTTTTTCTTTGATAATTTAATTTCAGATTGGATCATACAACAAAGGATTAAAAATACATATCACAATATAGAATCGACTGGTTCTCATATCAAAAGAATTGTTTCAACCCTAAATAAAGAAAGAGAAAAACTTGAGCATAGAGTCAAAAAATTAGAAACTCAGAAAGAAGAATTGATCCTTTCCTAAGTTAAAAGAAGATGAGGAAAAAAATTAAACAGCTTTTCAAATACAGGAAGCTACCGAAGATACTGAAACTAATAACCAAAGTAGAACGCCAAAAATTGCTGGAGGGGCTGATAGATCTGCAAATTGCAATTTATAAACTTGATCAGTACTTAGAAGAAAATTGGAATCTTAAAGAAAAGAAACTCAGGTTTCATTGGGATAATATATATGTGAAAATGCAAAAATTGGGATACAGTGAAGTGAAAGCATTTTCAATGACTTCTCATATAAGAAGATATCAATTACACGAACAGCAGCTCCGAGAAAATCTTAGCCCAACTAGACTTAATAAGCAATACTATTATCATTATAAATCATGTGATGTAAGACTAATTAGACAGATTATCAGTGAAAGAGTGCCAGAATTTGGTAACAACTTTGTCAATGACTGGAGATCATTTGACTTGATAACAGAAATAAATGATGATGTATCAGATGTATTCGAAGATCAATATACAATAAATGGTAATTTATTTCTTCTAAGTATATTAGAACAAGGAATTGAATTCACTGAAAAATCATTCATCAAGCTTATTGAAGAAATTTTGGAGATAAATCCATTTCAACCTAAAAAACTCGATGAATTGCAGTCAAAAATTGAAAAATGGACACTTGAAGAAGCAGATATCACTGTTAAGCTTGTAAAACAAAACTGTAAGATTCTATCGCAAAACAATAAAATCGATTCTAAGCTTTGGTCGTTAATTGAATAGTTGGATTCTTTTATTTGTGAGAAACGCCAAAAATTGCTGGAGGGGCTGATAGATCTGCAAATTGCAATTTATAAACTTGATCAGTACTTAGAAGAAAATTGGAATCTTAAAGAAAAGAAACTCAGGTTTCATTGGGATAATATATATGTGAAAATGCAAAAATTGGGATACAGTGAAGTGAAAGCATTTTCAATGACTTCTCATATAAGAAGATATCAATTACACGAACAGCAGCTCCGAGAAAATCTTAGCCCAACTAGACTTAATAAGCAATACTATTATCATTATAAATCATGTGATGTAAGACTAATTAGACAGATTATCAGTGAAAGAGTGCCAGAATTTGGTAACAACTTTGTCAATGACTGGAGATCATTTGACTTGATAACAGAAATAAATGATGATGTATCAGATGTATTCGAAGATCAATATACAATAAATGGTAATTTATTTCTTCTAAGTATATTAGAACAAGGAATTGAATTCACTGAAAAATCATTCATCAAGCTTATTGAAGAAATTTTGGAGATAAATCCATTTCAACCTAAAAAACTCGATGAATTGCAGTCAAAAATTGAAAAATGGACACTTGAAGAAGCAGATATCACTGTTAAGCTTGTAAAACAAAACTGTAAGATTCTATCGCAAATCAATAAAATCGATTCTAAGCTTTGGTCGTTAATTGAATAGTTGGATTTCTTTTATTTGTGAGAAACATATATTTACTATACTAATGGAAGTTTTTCTATAATGATTGGCTAATGTCAGGGTAACTCTATACGGCGCTAGTTTTTATGTTCAACACGACTGTGCCTATAATTTATATTATGTTAACTAGAGGTTCTTTCTTTTTCCTTCCCTTTCAATGATCAATAATATTCTCACCTCGTTTTGTTTTTTTTATTCAATTCTACGTGTTACCTTTGCTCGTCTGGGTACATAAACTTGTGTACTCTCGATTTTCTGTCGCTTTCTTATAATCCTGATATGGATTAATGCTGGTCAATTACTTTCCTTTCTTGGTGACTAGTTAGAATCAGGATGGTGCCGTTCTATCAATCTGATTTCCAATAATTTACGGATATAGTTATATATTATTAGTTATACATTATTTATTAATCTGACCAACAAAAGTTAAGAATGGTAACAGCATTACTTTTTGGTGTAGTTGTATATACCCTTTATACATCTATTGCCAGTCGTAAAAAAGTTTTTCAAAATGTGTTCTTGCTCTTCGCTTTCATAGGACTATTTAATCTGAGTGCCGATGCTCAGGTTATAGGTGCAATGAAATATGGAGAAAATATGATGAACATAGATGATGGCTCTGTCTTAGAAATTGAGTCATCAAATGGGGTTCTTGTACTACCCCGTTTGACTACAGCCCAACGTGATCAAGTCGCAACACCTTTAAGAGGGGGTGCGATTTTTAACATTACTGAGAACTGTATTCAAATCAATTACGGTACTGATTTAATTGCTAACTGGCAATGTGTAGAAAGTAACCTTCTCAGGTTAACTAATGCCGAGAGAGATGCTCTGCTTAACGCAGAAACTGGTACCATTATCTTTAATACGGACATAAACTGTGTACAAGTCAACAGAGGTACAACTACCTCTCCCCTATGGGCTTGCATTGAAGGTGGTGTTGGAC
The DNA here is from genome assembly GCA_964567435.1 of uncultured Saprospiraceae bacterium. GTDB lineage: Bacteria > Bacteroidota > Bacteroidia > Chitinophagales > Saprospiraceae > RFSX01. The sequence continues at coordinate 41,049 of CAZMMQ010000029.1, forward strand.
CGCAAGGGCCTCAAGGGCCTCAAGGTTTGACCGGCCCAGCGGGACCGCAAGGTTCTCAGGGATCACAAGGACTTACTGGAGCTACAGGTCCTGAAGGATCAACAGGCCCAGCAGGCCCAGCAGGACCACAGGGTTCTCAAGGATTGACTGGTGCACAAGGCCCAGCTGGTGCACAAGGCCCAGCAGGAGTTCCTGGTGCGATAGGCCCTGCAGGTCCACAAGGAGCTACAGGCCCAGCAGGAGCTACAGGTCCATCAGGTGCAGCAGGAGTACAAGGGCCACAAGGCCCAGCGGGACCAAACGGTAATGATGGTTCCATAGGCCCAGCAGGTCCACAAGGAGCTACTGGCCCTTCAGGTCCTCAAGGTCCATCAGGAGCTCAAGGAACTCCAGGTCCAGCAGGGCCACAAGGCCCAGCGGGACCAAACGGTAATGATGGTTCCATAGGCCCAGCAGGTCCACAAGGAGCTACTGGCCCATCAGGTCCTCAAGGAGTACCTGGTCCAGCAGGACCACAAGGCCCAGCAGGACCAAATGGTAATGATGGTTCCATAGGCCCAGCAGGTCCACAAGGAGCTACAGGCCCGGCAGGTGCGCAAGGCCCAACAGGTCCACAAGGAGAAACTGGTGTGGCAGGCCCGCAGGGTCCAGCGGGACCAAATGGTAATGATGGTTCAATAGGACCAGCTGGTCCACAAGGCCCGGCAGGTGCGCAAGGCCCAGCAGGTCCACAAGGAGAAACTGGAGCCGCAGGCCCTGCAGGATCTCAAGGAGCAGCAGGACCACAAGGACCAACAGGTCCACAAGGTGATCAAGGGGCAGCAGGTGCTCAAGGCCCAGCGGGTCCACAAGGAGAAACTGGTCCTCAGGGAGCACAAGGCTCAGCTGGAGCAGCTGGCGCTCAGGGTGCACAAGGACCAGCTGGCCCAGCAGGAGCAAATGGAAATGTGGGTCCAATGGGACCTCAAGGTGTAGCAGGTGCAATCGGCCCAGCAGGAAATGATGGCGCCCAAGGACCACAAGGGAATCCTGGTCCGCAAGGCGCACAGGGTAATCCTGGTCCACAAGGAGCACAAGGTCCAGCAGGAAATGATGGAGCACAGGGACCACAAGGAAATCCTG
>CAZMMQ010000030.1:0-42043 GCA_964567435.1 uncultured Saprospiraceae bacterium
CACACTCATCCCAGCTGCCATCATCTAAGACGGCGGCAGGCACTCTTGCAGTACCAGCATCATTGAGTGAGACGGTAGTCGTTCGTTCACATATTGCAACTGGCTCTGTCAAATCCCTTACTGTAACCACCACTTCACATGTGGAAGAATTTCCACAATTATCACTCACTTCATATGTGACTGTATTGTCGCCTACTTGGAGATTAACTTCACCTCCGTTAGTTTCTATGAATCCTAATTCTTGAGTTATTCTAAATCTGTATCCATTGCCACAAGCATCAGTAGGACTGACAGGTGGGACTGTAACTTGTCCACCACAGTTATCATCAGTCGTTACCGTAAAATCAGGCGGACAGTCGAATTGTGGTGCGACATCATCTATGACTTCTATGAGTTGAGAACTTGGTCCAGCAACCAATTCTGATCCGCAAAACCATTCAAGTACTTCCCATGTTCTAATGACTTGTCTCCTACAGCCATCACCTGGTATAGGTGTATCAGTAAATAATACAATACCATTACATGCTGATGGTACATCTACTGGTACAATTACTACTCCATCTGGTGTGACAATAGTCGCTCCACTAGTAGGCAGGAATGGTGTACCACTTCCAGTACCAGACCCTGTGGTGTTACAAAAACCTAAATTTGCAAATTCGCCTAGAGGATTACACACAAAAGGTACACCTATCATATTAACTACATCTGCATTGTCTAAAGAGGTAGACACCCAGGGTAGAGGAATACCGTTATCATCAAATATATATTGGTCTGTATCGCTGCACGAAATGGTAACAGAGCCACTAGGTAGCTGGAGGTTATCTAAATCCGGTCTTTCAAGCGAAATATTTTGTACACAGCTCGCAGAGTTACCGTTATCATCAGTTGCTATATATGTTCGTCTTACAAATTGGGTAAAATCAGGATCGCAAGTGGGTGCATTCTCTCTCACTTCATCAACCAGAAAGATTCTAAAAGCTGCATCTATACACTCGCCACCACCAATAACAGTAGGTGGAGGTAATAAATCCAATGCACCACATGATAAAGTCAAGTCTGTAGGACACTCTATAATAGGGAGAAATTTGTATTCTAAGAGAATATTGCCTTCGCAAGTGGACAAACAATTAGGGTTATTACTCGAAAGGTGATAGGTCAGATTCTGATTTAAGAAAATCTCTGTGATTGTTGTAGAAGGTATCGCAGTTCCATTCTGATCTGTAAGTGATAGTGAATACGTTCCTTGAGGACCAGATACAATAAGCATCTCCGGTGTAACTATAGCTTCACAGTTCTGATTGAGACTTAGATTGATTTGCGAATGACAAATCATATCACACTGACCATAAGCGGACACAGCCAGTACACAACCTAGCATGCTAGGTATTAATCTTATAATCGCAATTCTATCTTTTATAGATAGATATAAGCTAATAAGTAGACCAAGTGGTCCACTAAGGGTAAATCGGTAATTGGACATTAGCAACATTTAAGTGTTATTCTACCTCACGATACTTTAACCATGTGGTAATACACTGTTTTTGGGAAGTTCACCTATCTACATTCCTAAGGCTTTGGGAACCTTTTGGCACTAACAGAGCGAACTGAAATACAAACATATTATATTTTTTACTAATATGTTATTTATTAACACATAGCATATCAAAGTGCCCAAAAGCATTCGCTAAATACAAAAAGCCGGATCTCGAAAATTATGAGATCCGGCTAGCTGCTAACAAATATATTTTACTGCCTATCGATATAGGAGGCGATAAATTCTTTAGTCATAGAGCATCATCTTCATTTCACTACTATGTCCACCAGCTAAAAGTCTCACATATATAAGACCATTAACGTTGAGGTCTTTTCTATCTATGGTCATACTATGTTCCCCTATAGAATATACTTTAGAAACTTGATGTAAGCGCCTTCCACTTGTATCATAAAATTCTATTCTTACCTCCCCTTCTAATGCCGTTTCGAATCCTATAGATGCACTACCATACCAAGGATTTGGACTAATCGATAATAAATTAGCGGTGATCGGTTTAGAGACAGGTGTTATCATTGGAACAATATCAAGATCAGATTTATATGCCTGAGAAGGTATTTGAGCAGAACTTAATACAAATAAACCATCCGTATTAGACACCTCTTGTTTAGCTTGACCTATTACCTGAAACAAAACTTCATTATCCTCTATCGATTCTGGCAGATCACTATTATAAGACATTGTAATCCATCCTTCTTGCTCATGTGTCAGATTAAAGTTTGACTTAGTAATTGCTTCCAATGCTTGAGGTATTATCTCTAAAATTTCTAGTTGAGAGGCTTTGAATTCGATTGTACCTTGCCAACCTAAGAGCTGATTATATGCTTTGGAGGTAACATTAACAGTTACAACATCTCCTTCCTGAAGAGCCAACTGATCAGCATCAAAATCAAGAATGGTTTTCTTATTGAGGTCTGAATCAGAAATTACAGATAGTGCTGTATTATCTACGTCCCCGATTTTCACACCGATAAAATCAACGGAGGTATCTTGCAACAATTCTGGAATATAAAATTCTTCTGGCATTTGACCTAACCACGGATCTGAAGGATCTTGGAACACAAAGTTAGATCTCACAAAACGCCAGCTATCATTGTCAGGAAACGCTTCGTAGACTCCTAATACCATTTTGCGCAATTCTATTAAATCTATTCCATTTACTCGTTGATCATTATTGATATCAGCTGCAATCAATTTGTAAGGAGAATCCAATCTTTCGATACCTAATACATGCCTTTGGATACGTATTAGGTCTATGGTATTGACTCCTTCAGCATGATTACGGTTCTTGTCTGCTTGTAAAGTATACGATCCACCAAATGGCATATTCGTGAATGCGTATTCGCCTTCTTCATTTGTTACATCTACAAAGGCAGTTCCTTCCAATATAACATCTACTCCTTCTATAGTCTGCGATACTTCATTGGTTACAATTCCTTCTATTGTGATATCCTGCATGCCTACAAAATCACACAATCCACGTGGATCTCTAACCTCTATCAATCCAGTACAGAATGCTTGTGATCCTGTCAATAAATCAGTTGCATATAAATTAATACTTTGAACCCCAATATTTGCACAATTATAAACGATATTATTATCGGCAATATTCTCAGAGAAACTTAGAATAATATCTCCACTACAACCTGGATAGCTACCGCCATCCACATCAGCAGCCCAAACTCTAACTGAAGGCGAATCAGGAATACCATCACCGTTTTCATCAAATTCGTTGATACTGACACTGATGCCACTTAGACATAAAGGTGTAGGTGCTCCATCCGGAATAATATTGACAAACTGATCGTCCCTAGATATATTACCACATCTGTCTCTAACGGACCAGGATATTCTGTATGATCCCACTGGAAACTTACCAATAATCGTTGGCGATTCTCCCACTGATATTGTATCTCTTGTAAAGGCATCTTCAATGACATACTCCCATACAAGAAACTCATCACAGTCGTCTGCTGCAGTTCTTTGGATATTCAATTGTCCAGATTCACATTCCCCATTTTGAGTTCTGATTTCAACATCTAGCGCGGGATCCATCACTGGAGGCGTTGTACTTCTCAACCTGATTAATTGAGGTGTAGGTATAACAAAAGTATCAAAACCACTTGTTGAACTGCACCAGTTAATTACTGTCCACACCCGCTTTATAATTAGACATTCACTACTGTTAGGATTGAATGAAAATGGCTGATCTTCATATTCAACTGCTAACAGTGCACAATTATCGTTTGTAAATCTTGGTACTGCATTCTCTCCTAAGTCTTGCGGATCTACATCATCTAAATCACATCTACTTAGTACATTAATATCGTCTGGCCATATAATATCACTTGCTGTAAATGGAATAGGCTCTACTATATTAATGAATTGCGTACAAGAAGCAGTAGGATTTCCATCCGCTCCAATAGTCTGTATTATTCTACTCATTACTCCAGAACCACATTGGTTAAACTCATCTTCTATTATTTCGAAGAGTGGTCTGTCACCGCAATTATCCTGCACATTTGCATAACCAAAAATCGGCCCCAAATTATCAACATCATACGATATGTCGCAATCAATAGTCATTGCAGGTGGGCAGGTGATTATAGGGGTCGTCTTATCCTGAACGACTACATATACCTGACATTCATTTATATTACCACTATTATCTATAACTCTAAAATTGAGCAATACTTCTGGCAAGAATGCATCCTCACAACAGAATGTTGCCATATCTGACCATACGTCAGAACCCATACCACAGGTATTATCTAGACGTCTTACCTGAATGGAATCAATACCGCAATCGTCAAAACTACCATTGTCAAATATCTCTGCTGGCACTTTTGTTACACCATTCACATCATTTCGAAGTGACACGATCTTTCCGTCTTCGCAGAGAGCTAGAGGATTGACCTTGTCTACGACATTAACCATGACCATACAAGAATCTCGATTATCACATCTATCTCTTGCTATATAAGTTACTTGATTCTCTCCTCCTATCATAAGCAGACTACCACCATTTGCATCTATGACTTTGCCATCGATTTCTATCGTTACATTAACATCAGGGTCACATATATCCTCTACGTCAGCTGCTAATAAATCAACATCAACTTCGCATCCACTATTAAGCTCAATAGTCTGGTTCTGAGGACATGATATTTTGGGTGCAGTGTCATCAATTATTTCAATAGATTGAAGAGAGCTAATTGCAATCTCTACGTTGCAATTCCATTGAATAAATTCCCAATTTCTGAATATTTTCTTTTTGCATTCATTAGCAAAAGGAATTTGTGTATCATTAAAAGATAAGCCAGCACCGCAGAAAAATCCAACACTTGGATCATTTACTGTAGTAAACTTAAATGGAGATAATGGATTACTAGTAGAGTCCACGATTATACCTCCGCTTTGTGGGAATAGTGGTATACCATACCTAAGAGAGTTACCCAAAATTGGGTCACCGGCCATAGATCCAGAACCTGTGCCTGAACCCGTGCCTCCTGTTCCCAAGATGCCAACTGAAGGACATAGATATGGTGTCACCATATCAGGTGTACATAAGAATGGAACTCCGTATAATGAGTTTGCTTCATTAAGTGTATCCTGAAAGAAAAATGGAATTGGTGCACCGTTTTCATCCAAGGTTATTCTTGCATCACTACATGAATACACAGTAGTTCCTGGAAAAATAATGTTGTTCTCATTTATTCTTCTAAGAAAAATATTCTGACTACAATTACCTGAATTTCCAAATTGGTCTATAGCACGAAATGTTCTAATTACTTGAGACTGATAGTCAGGATCACAATCAAGACTTTCATGTTGCTCGTTAATCAATGTGATAGACACAGAGGCACATAAATCAATTGGCTGTTCTATCTCTAAAAAATTCAGAGCAGCACAATCAATAACAACATCATCAGGACAAGCTATTTGAGGGCCTAATTTATATTCAACCAAAACTTCTCCCCAACAAGAATTTCCACAATCAGATTCTGTGACTTTAAAATATAAAGTTTGGTCAATGTGATCAAAAGTCAAAAGAGCATAAGGCACAGGATTATTATGTACATCAAACACCTCTGCACTATAGCATATTTCGTCTGCAATAGTTACGCCTTTTGCGCCCATACTAGGAATAAATTCTGTTGAACATCCTATCCCTAGTGAAACATTAACCTTAGACCTGCAGCTTATGTGACAATGTCCATCACATTGTGCGGATAAATTTTGTGTTAGTGAGACAAGCACGTACACCATTGTGCTTATCAGTACATGAGAATAATTCATGATTCGTTACTTATTTGTTAGCAATGTCATATCATGTCCAGAATCTAATTGATTCAAAAAACACGATACTATGTTTTCGATTTTTAAGGGTATTTGTGGAAATCGATAAGGTGGGTTAATTGAAGAGACTTAAATCTCACGCATGCAATTACTTTTAACTTTTTTTAAAGTGTGACTCCGCAATATGCAGAGCCACATTAACTATCATGTAATTACTTATACGTTTCAATTAGCAATTTAATACAGGATCATTTTTTGTTTAAAACTGGAAGAGCCTACGGTCATTCGCACATATACAAGTCCAGAAATTCCGATATCCTCTCTAGTAATTTTCAGTGAATGCTGACCACTTGTATAGTGGTTATTATCTGAGTATAATAGCCTACCATTAACATCAAAGAATTCAAATCTCACATCACCTTCATAACTAATCTTAAAATTAACTGCAGCTTTATCAACCCATGGATTAGGTGATATAGACAATATACTTGCCGCATTCACATCTATTGATCTTAAAATTATAGGGTGAACTGTCAAGTTGGAATCATATGATTCTAACTGAGTCACTTTAGATGTCAGAGTCAACAAATTATCATTGGCCAAAATGTTCTCTTTGGCTAATACTTCTATTGTAAATAATTCTAGATTATCACCAGCTCGCTCATTGACAACATGACTCATAGTCATCCACCCTTGCTCTTGGCTCTCAAAGTAAAATTGGTCACTGGCTTTTTCATCATTATGAGATCGCACAGCTAATACCTCAAATCTGTCTGCGTCAAATTCTAATGTTCCTTGCAATCCTATGATGTCATCATCTGAGCTTACGACTATCTCTCCAACTTCTCCTCTAGATATTGGCTGATTCCCTATACTTATAGACATGCTCGTGGAAGAATCATTTTCTACATTCAATGCTGTATTATCCACATCGCCGATCTTGACACCTATAAAATCAAGTATCATGTTTTCACTAAGACTAGGAATCAAATAAGTTTCATCAAACTGAGTCAGCCATGGATCAGTGGCATCAGGGAATACAAATTTCTCTGACACAAATCTCCAGCTATTGTTTTGTGGAAACGCTGTATAACGTCCTAAAATAAATTTTCTGAGTTCTACCAAGTCAACACCATCAACATTTCCACTGTCATTGATATCCGCAGCTATCAATTTATATGGACTATCTAATCGCTCTATGCCGAGTATGTGTCTTTGCATTTTGATCAGGTCAATAGTATTGACACCTGCACTATGATTATGATCCATCTCTGGTCTAACTATATAGCTACCTCCCAAAGGCATATCCTCAAAAGCATACAATCCTAAGTCATCAGTTAGCTCAGTTCTAGCTGCTCCTTCTAATGCGACTTCTACACCGACAATTTCTATAACCTCTTCAGTTGATACCTGACCAGCAACGGCAACTCTAAATGCATCAGGACATGAACCTGCATCTTGAATATCTACAAAAGCAAGACAAAAATCTTGTGCCCCAGTAACTGCATCTGTTACCCACAACTGAATTGTTTGTCTACCAATATCAGCGCAATCATAGACAACAAATCGGTCAGTTGTATCTGATGAGAAACTAAAGACTATATCATTATTACAACCAGGGTAACTTCCTGCATTGAAGTCCTCTGCCCAGATCTCCACAAGTTCTGTATCGATCTGTCCATCTCCATTCGAATCATGTCCGACAAGACTTACACTCAAACCGTTATGACAGATAGGCGTCGGTGCTTTTGTACTAATTATCTGTAATTGTTGTAGGTCAGTATCACTATTCCCACAGAGATCAGATACGACCCACTCTATCGTATATGTGCCTACAGGGAATCGGCCGGTGACTCTATTAGAATCCCCGCTAGCGACAACCATTCCATTCGAATTATTTCTGACTATATAGGTAAATGCTAATGAAGTCGAGCAGTCATCCGTTGCATTTCTCTCTAGTAAAATTTCCCCACTTTCACAATTTCCAGCTTGTGTCTCAATACTTACATCTGAACTCTGATCAAGAACTGGAGGTGTATTATTAAATATTTTAATAATCTGGGGACGACCAATTTCAAAGGTTGAGAATGATCCCCCTGAGTTATTACACCAGTCGACAACTTTCCATGTCCTCCTAATTACTGCACATTCTCCAGACAATGGATCAGCAGAAAATATCTCATCTGTAAAATCAAAACCTAACATCGCACACTGTCCTTCTCCAATAGTATACCTTGGATAGGCATTTTCAAATGGTAAGAAGTCAGGATGTAAATCTGTAGCTGTACAACGATCCGACACTTCGAAATCCAATGGCAACTCCACATCTGTCAGAACAAACGGATCATTATTAGTAATGGTTATTGTCTGCTTACAAGATCTCAGGACATTATCATTAACATCTCTAAGTGAGAATGTTCTTTCTATGCTTCCTACGCCACATTGACTGACGTTATCATCTACATTTACTACAGGTAGCTGAGTAGCTGCACAATTACCTGCTACTATAGCATCTCCAAATGAAGCACTCAAATTGGCCAAGCTATATGGCTCTGTACAGTCTATTACAGCATCTGCTGGACAAGTTAGGGCAGGAACTGTCTTGTCCTGAACTTCAACACTCACCCAACACTGGCTGAAATTACCTTCCTTATCTGTTACCCTCAACATGACATCCACTAGTTGGTTAGCATCTACACAGCAGAAGTCAACATAATTATTAAACCTACTTAGATCGATTGTGAATCCAGAATTACCGGTATAGTATCCCGGACCAACTTCTACAAGAATTTCTGAATCAGAAAGCACAAATACATTTACATCTTCATCATCAGCAGATGCTGAGATTATTCCATGAGGTATAACGAAATCAAAATAGTATCGATCGAAAGTGCCAGGCTCTAAAGTTCTGATGTATCCTGGATAAGGTGGGTTGTCCAAATCAACTACTGATACAAATGAAATATCTTCTTCGCTGACATCTATATTGTATAATCCTCTATATTGTTCAAATTCTATTCCCGGAACAACCAAGCCATTCAATACAAATGAATTAGGGGCTACACCAAGCCAATCTTCAATTGGTAATTCTATGGATCCTGTGCCACCATCACTCGATGAAGTCGAAGATTGATACGTACTACTTAGGACAACTTCTGATCCAAAAGTGACACCTGAATTACACGGATTATCAGGTCTGAATACTTCTATCAAATCTATACCACAATCATCAAAACTACCATTGTCAAAAACTTCGGCTGGTGCCCTCGTTGTATTACTGGTTGTCAAGGATATCACTTTATCTCGCTCACATATTGCCACTGGCTGATTCATATCTCTGACAGTAAATGTCGTTTGACAAGAGGCCATATTTCCGCAATTATCACTGGCTGTGTAAGTAAGAATATTTAATCCCTTATTGAGATCCACTATCCCTCCATCAGTATTAATGGCACCTCCAGGAAAATTAATTCTCACTGAAATACTGTTACCACACTCATCTGTTGGATTAGCTGCTGGCAAAAATACTTGTGCACCACAATTACTTGAGGTAGACACAATTTGCTCTGCTGGACATTTAATTACAGGAGGTATATCATCTATAATCTCTATAATTTGAGAACCTGTTCTTTGTATTTCAGTATTACACCACCATTCGAATACTTCGAAAGTTCTAATAATCTTTCTGTTACAGCCATTACTTGGAAGTTCTATGTCATTAAAAATGACTGCTGCACTACAGAATATATTAGTAGATGACTGTGGAATGAATTCTGTTTCGAAAGGCATATCTGGATCTCCAGTTTCAACTATAATTACTGCCCCTCCTTGAGGTATCAAAGGAATTCCTGATGTACCTGAACCAGTCAAAGGACATATCAAGCCAGAAGGAAAATTAGGAGAACATAATATTGGCACTCCCACACCTGTACCTGATCCAGTCAAGGGTTGTGTATAAAAAGGAAAAGGTACACCATCAGCGTTAAACTGTATAAGGGTGTCACTACAAGATATAATAGCTGGGCCAGGAAATATAATATCATCTAGAGGTAGTCGTTCTAGCAATACTCTATGCGAACATGTATCTATATTACCGAATTCGTCCACTGCTTGAAAAGTCCTCACTACAGCACCTTGATAAGTATCATCACATGGCATAGAAGTATTCACTTCACTTACTAACTGTACATTGAATGCAGCACAAGCCCCTGTTGCAGGTGGTACATCTAAAAAGTCAACCGCATTACATAAGACGGTCAAATCTGGAGGACATTCTATCTGCGGAGGCAATTTGTACTCCACCGTTAATTCCCCCCAACAAGAATTGCCACATTCTTCTTCAGTTACACGATACGTTAAGGTCTCATCTAAAAAATTAAAATCGACAATATTGTTTGGCACTAAATTATTATGCTCATCAAAAACTTCCACTGTATAGCAAGGATCTCCTGGCACGACACCAATTCCTCCCATTTGAGGCGTAATCTCTGCCATACAGGTTTCATCGAGTGACAAATTAAGTTGGCCTACACATTGGATATCGCAATCTGTGGAGCATTGCGAAAACGCTACGTCAGGTATACATAGCAGTATGTAGGTACATATAGCGTACGCTATAATCATAGAATACTTCATGATAGTTATATTCGTTAGCAATTAAATATCACCTGTACCACAGACTTCAAACCGTAGTACAGATTCCTCATAAAGAGGTATCATTTTATTCAATAAAAATCAAACTTGTAATAATCACTTATGTGGGAGGTTAGCCTGAATATAGGCTGATAGAGATGACCTTATTAATTTTTGATTACGTAGCACACGTAAGCAAAATGGTCAATTTTGTGTTTTCGTTAACTCCTAAATAAATGAATTATTTAGGCTCTATTAAGGTAGGTTGTTTATGGCTTAGCAATAAACCACAGCGCAATTATAGGAACATATTAAAGAAAATCAAAATATATAATAATAAATTTTTGGAATAATTATACACGATGGAAAATCAAAGGACATGATTTTTCCAACTATTCAAAGAGACGGCCTAATTTGGCTTGTTCAAAGTACATGCCTTCCATAGCCATTAATTGTGAGTGTGTACCTTTCTCGAAGACCTTGCCTTCTTTAATAACATAAATACAATCTGCATCTAAAATCGTACTCAATCTATGTGCTATAATGATACTTGTCCTATTTTGCATAAGTATATCCAATGCCTCTTGCACCTTTTTTTCTGATTGTGCATCTAAGGCAGAAGTCGCTTCATCCAATAATAAGATTTCTGGATTACTGAGAATGGCTCTGGCTATCGCCAACCTTTGTCGTTGACCTCCTGATAACTTAATACCCCTCTCTCCTATCATTGTATCCATGCCTTGTGGAAATTCCTCTATAAACTCTAGACAATTAGCTTTACGAGCAGCTTCCATTACTTCTTCATCTGAAGCACTTGTCTTTCCATACTTTATATTATCTCTAATACTATCAGCAAACAAAACCACCTCTTGTGGCACCAAGGAAATCCGTTTTCTATATGATCTCAGTTCCTCGTCATATATAGACTTGTCATTCAACGTTATCTTTCCTTGTTGGATATCATACATTCTGAGGATCAGTTGTACAATGGTGGATTTTCCTACGCCACTCGGACCAACCAAAGCTATGGTCTGATTTTTTCCTACCTCCATATTGAAGCCATCCAGTATCATAGATTCTGGTCTGGAAGGGTAGGCAAAATGTACGTCTTCAAATATAATACCGCCGTCCTTAGAAGAGCTTTTAGATAAAGCATCAAACTGAGAGATAATAACCTCAGGCTTCAGTCTTAAGATTTCTTTTATCCTTTCAGTTGCACCTACTGCTCCAAAAAGTTCGGTAGTAAAATTTCCCAGTCCTGCAATAGCGCCACCGATGATGCCCGTAAATGTAGAGAAAGCAACTAAGTCTCCAGCTGTCATATCTCCACTCTGCACCATTTTGGCACCCATGAAGATGATGAAACACATAGCACCAAAGAAAATTGTCATTATAAAAAGTGAAAACCAAGCTCTGGATCTGGCATATTTCATAGCGACAACGACCACATTTGATATGGACTTATCATATTTAGCCACTTCAAAGTCTTCATTGGCAAAAGACTTTACGACTTGTATGCCTTGGACTGATTCACCAAGAATTTTATTGGATTCTGCAAGTAACTTCTGTCGTTCTCGGGAGAGCTTTTTAATAATTCTAGCAAAAAATAAGGCTGTGACAACCACTATCGGTATTGTCAGTAACATAATCAACGACAGCTTTGGCGCCTTAAATATCAAAAATCCAATGCCTACGATCAGGGTAATTACCTGACGAAAAAATTCAATAAGAGTAATGGAAAAGACACTATAGAGCTTTCCTACATCTGCACTAACACGAGAGATCAGTTCTCCACTGTTGTTTTCTTCAAAAAAGGTTATGGGTAAAGTTATCAATTTGCTATGCAGTTCGTTCCGTACATCTGCAATTCCATTTTCACTTACTTGTGCTGTAAATACAACTCTCAGATATGATATGACTCCTTGTATCAATAAAATGACTACTAATATCTGGCCTATAGATTTCATTGATAAATTAAGATCAGATTGCCCTTGGGCGGCATCTATCATCTGTCCTATGATATAGAAGATAGCGTAAAAGGAAAAAGTGGAAATGAAGACAAGCAACAAAGAGGCAAAGAAATACCACTTGTATGGACGGATATATTCGAATGTCTTGAGGGCTTTAAAAAAACTCTCCTTGGTGAGTTTGACACGAGGTCTTTCTTCAGTAGAATCTTGATCTGAATGTGTGTTGCGTCGTCTAGCCATTTATAACCTGGAATGAAAGGGAGGCAAAGCTATCTGTTTAATGTCAGCAAATTGAAAAATGATAGAAAAATTAGTCTTATTTCTGACTACTTTAAGCGATAATATTCAGATTTTGCCCAAGTGATGTGAATTTAGGCCAACTAATTATTGTTGGAATTATTGAATTATTTGATAAGAAATCTAAGGTTGAAAGAGCTTGGCCAAAGCAGACATAAAAATAAGGAGATTCCTGTAGCTCAGAAATCTCCTATATTTTTAAAGATATGTGAGTATACTGCTTAGCCACTTTGAGACAATTACTTACTCTAATCAAACTAACCTATCGGATAGAAAAATTGCTCTGACACAATCTTACCATCTGCAACTCTAAATACACACACTTCTTCATCTACTTTACGTGGATGTCCTTTCATCGTGATATCCATTTTCATAGAGGCGGTAAAGTGGTCTCCTGCTACAATTGGTCCTTCGATTTCAACACCATGGAATTCTTCGACCATCTGATTCCAATGCTGTGATTTCATCGTAATGGCTTCCATACCTTCCACTCGCTCTGGAAAGCCTTCGGCTCCTTTCATCTCTAAGCTGACGCAATTGGCTGCATATAGCTCAGATTGAGCCTTATCCCATTGGCCTGTTCGGCAATATTCTGCCCATTTGTTTGCTACCTCATTCGTTGTCATAATTATAAATTTTATTTGTGAGCAAAATACAAATTTCATTTGGTCAGATGATTCCAATGCTTGATTGTTTCAATAGATAATGTGTTAAAGGTCTATCTTTGCTCACGACTACTTATGGCTTTTAAAATCGTATCAAAATACAGCCCTACTGGAGACCAGCCCCAAGCTATAAAACAACTGGTAGAAGGTATAAATAGGCAAGAACCTTCACAGGTTCTCCTAGGGGTCACTGGTTCTGGTAAGACTTTTACTGTTGCCAATGTCATTGAACAAGTCAAAAAACCGACGCTGGTACTCACCCACAATAAGACCTTAACAGCCCAACTATATGGCGAATTACAGGATTTCTTTCCTGATAATGCCGTAGAGTATTTTGTATCATATTATGACTACTATCAGCCCGAAGCCTATATCTCTGTATCAGACACTTATATAGAGAAGGACCTTCAAATCAATGAAGAGATAGATAAACTCCGACTAAGAGCGACATCTAACTTGCTGTCAGGAAGACGAGACATAATCATAGTAGCATCGGTGTCATGTATCTTTGGGATGGGAAATCCTGAAGATTATGCTGCTGGAATTATTAGGCTGCAGCAAGGTCAGAAGATGGCCAGAAATCAGTTTTTGTACAAGCTAGTAGAGATTCTATACAATAGGACCGAGAGAGAATTTACTAGGAGTACCTTTCGAGTAAGAGGTGATACAGTAGATATTAACTTGCCTTACGTAGATTATGGATATAGAATTACCTTCTTTGGTGATGAAATAGAAACCATCGAATCACTAGAAGTAGAGACTGGAAAGCGCATAGGTAGGCTAGAACATGCCGCTATATTCCCAGCAAATCTATATGTTGCTCCCAAAGACAGATTCAATGAGATAATTCGAGATATAGAAGATGAACTCTTTGACCATGAGAAGTTTTTTGAGAGAGAAGGGCGATTTATAGAGGCCAAAAGAATCCGAGAACGGGTCACCTTTGATCTCGAAATGATGAGAGAACTGGGCTATTGTAATGGTATCGAGAATTATTCTCGATTCTTTGACGGCAGAGTGCCTGGCACCAGGCCTTTTTGCTTATTAGATTATTTTCCAGATGATTTTCTTTTGGTTATAGATGAGAGCCATGTGACCATACCTCAGGTAAGAGGCATGTGGGGAGGAGACAGAGCTAGGAAGCTCAACTTGGTCAATTTTGGTTTTAGATTGCCTTCGGCTCTAGATAACAGACCACTCAATTTTCCAGAATTTGAGAATCTGACCAATCAGGTCATCTACGTAAGTGCCACACCAGGTGATTATGAATTAGAGCAAACAGAAGGATTAATAGTAGAGCAGGTGGTCAGGCCCACAGGTCTTCTAGACCCACCTATAGAAGTCAGACCTAGCATCAATCAAATAGACGATCTGTTAGAAGAAATAGACTTGCGAATCAAGTTAGGGGAACGTGTTCTAGTCACAACTCTGACGAAACGAATGGCAGAAGAATTAACCAAATATCTTGTCAAGTTGGACATCAAAGTGAGATACATTCATTCTGAGGTGGATACTCTGGACAGGGTGGAGATTATCAGAGACTTGAGACTAGGCATTTTTGATGTTCTTGTAGGCGTTAATCTGCTTAGAGAAGGATTAGACTTACCTGAAGTATCCTTGGTGGCTATTATCGATGCGGACAAGGAAGGATTTCTGAGAAATAACCGTTCGCTGACACAAACTGCGGGTCGAGCTGCAAGAAACGCCAATGGGAGAGTTATTTTCTATGCAGATAAGATTACTGATAGTATGCAAAATACGATAGATGAGACCAATCGTCGTCGTCGGATTCAAATAGCCTATAATGAAAAGCATGGTATCACCCCAACGACTATCAATAAAACAAAGGATGAAATCCTCGCTTCAAAGTCTATTCTGGATATCAGGGGAAAAAAGCAAGCCTACATAGAACCGGATGAAGTTGACATTGCTGCAGACCCTGTCATTGCCTACATGAGTAAAGACCAGCTCGACAAACTCATCATGGAGACAGAACGAAAAATGAAGAAAGCTGCAAAGGAACTCGATTTTATTACTGCTGCTCAGTATCGGGATGAGCTATTTGCTCTAAAAAAGAAGAAAAAAGCTGCAGTATAATCCAATTTCGCCCTCAAATTCGTTTCCTATCCGCCATAAAGGACTACTTGTCGATATCTACCGTTAATTATATAATAATGAGATAGACAAAAGCAACAATTAGTCTTACTTTACAATTTAGTAATACAGGTAAGAAAACGTAAAAATCAAGATCGTTCAGATTATGAGTTTTGATTCATCTAAATACATCATACAATCGATTTTAGTCCTCTTGGGACTCTCTCTATCATCCAATATAGATGGCCAATTAGTCAGGCTAAAGAATGGGTCATTTGAGGATGAGCCTAGACAAGGTGGTTTTGACTCTTTTAATAGAAGGACTGAACCGCCAAGTGGTTGGTTTGATTGTGGTGCGGTACACTTTCCTAATCATACACCACCAGATATCCACCGTGGAGGTACTGGATTTTGGGAAAACGAAATTTCCACCCATGATGGAAAGACTTATCTCACTATGGTTGTAAGAGAGGACGATTCCTATGAATCTATCTCACAGAAACTGACAGGAACACTTAAAGGTGGGCAATGTTACCAGTTTTCTATATATCTGGCGCAGTCTCCAAAATACCTTAGTGGTACCAGAAGAAGTGGCAATGTAAAACAAAACTTCACTCAACCAACAGTTCTAAGAGTATGGGGAGGTAAGGTAACCTGCAATCAAGGAGAATTACTTGCAGAGTCTGAGCCGGTTGACCATGCTAACTGGCAAGAATATAAGTTTACCCTAGAACCATCTAGTGATTATCAAGTCATTACCCTTGAAGCGTTCTACAAAACGCCAGTACTTTTTGGATACAATGGGCATATTTGCTTAGATGGAGCCTCGCATTTTAGATTGATCGATTGTGATCATCCAGAACAAATTGTTGCAGAAGTTGAGAAAAAAGAGCCTGCAAAAAAGATTATACCTGCTCACATCCGGAAAAGTAACAGAGAAGAAGTAGTCTATAAGAGGCCAAGTAAAGAAGTTAACACCGATACTGTCGTTTTCAAGAAAAGGAAGAAAATCTTAGATCTCGATAGAGATAATATGAAGTTAGGGCTGACCATCAAATTGAAGAAGCTCCACTTTGATGCAGATAAGAGTGACATTTCAGCAACTTCATTCGAAGTGCTTAACGAAATCACAGAATTTCTAGAAGAAAATCCTGAGATAACAATTGAAGTAGGAGGTCATACCAATAGTAAACCGCCAGACTATTACTGTGATAGTTTATCTATGGTACGAGCAAAATCGGTAGCGGACTTTATTACTGGAAGTGGGATAGAAGATGAAAGAGTGACTTACAAAGGTTATGGAAAAAGGCAACCTATCGCTACAAATGCTACTCCCAATGGAAGAAAAAAGAATCAACGAGTCCAAATAAAGATTACTGGGCTAGATTATAATATGAAGGAGGAAGATGAGAGTGGAAAGGGATAATCGCTGACCCTTTAGCTAATGGCAACATATTTGATTAGAATTAAGTGAATATTACATTGAATTTCAGGTTTTCCTTAACCTAAACCAATACCCTCACTTTTTACTAATCTTAATATGCAACTGTATGGACGCCAATAAGCGACATGCTGACATAGCACATGGCGACACAATATTACTTTACGAAACATCAGACAACACTGGTATAAAAGCTAATGATATGAAATGGAAAGGATTAATAATAGTAGGTCTGCTTTTGAGCAGTATTTTTGTTTGGGCTGTATATCCTAACGGAGATGATAAGGATAAGGAGAGCTTAATTATGGATGCTGTGCTAAATTACCTAGATGCTTTGCATTTCAATCCATTAGATATCAATGATGATTTTTCAGAGCAAGCCTTTGACAATTATATTGAATCAATAGATCCAGGTAAGAGATTCTTACTTCAATCTGAAATAGATCAACTGAGTATCTATCGAGATAAAATAGATGACCAAGTCAAGCTAAAGCAATTTGACCTTTTCGAAGCGTCACTAGAATTGATAGAGAACTCTAGAGATAGAGCTCAGAAAATATATCAAGAAATCGTAGCTAATGACCTAGCAGAAATAGATGAGAGCTTTGTAGAGTTGGATAGAGACAAAAGACCTTTCGCTTCTAATGAGGCAGAACTCAAAGATCTGTGGGAGCAACTAATCAAGCATGATTACAATAATCGTCTGAAATCTGAACTGAAGGAAAAAGAGGATGATGAAATGGCTGAGGAAAAGAATAATTTAACTAAGCCTGATCAAGCCAAAATGTTGAACATAGAGGATTCGGAAAAAGAAGAAGATGACGAACCAAAGACAGAAGCAGAAATTAGAGCAGATATCACAGACAAAATCAAGGACAGTTACAAAGATTGGTTTAAGCGATTGAATCAAGATAAGCGTTCAGATAGATTCGAAATATTTGTGAATACAATTACCCATGTATTTGATCCACATACAGATTATTATAATCCAAAGGAAAAGGCAGACTTCGATATAAGAATGGGCGGCAAGCTAGAAGGTATCGGTGCTAGATTACAGACAGATGGAGATTATACCAAAGTAAGCTCTATAATCCCTGGTGGACCAGCATGGAAAGGAAAAGAATTGACTGTAGATGATTTGATTACTGCAGTTACACAAAAGGGTGAGGAGCCAGTAGATATTACTGGAATGAGATTGGATGATGTGGTATCTAAGATTAGAGGTAAGAAAGGTACTGTCGTTATATTGACTGTCAAAAAAGTAGATGGGACAATGGCAGATGTTGAGATAGAAAGAGATGAAGTCATCATAGATGAAGGGTTTGCAAGATCGTTACAATTAGACATTCCAGATGTCATAGACAATGTAGGATATATTAAGTTACCTAGATTCTATTCTTCTTTCGAGAAGGATGATGGAAATTCTTGTGCTAAGGATGTAGCCAAAGAGATAGAAAAACTTAAGGATCTTAATGTAAATGGTGTAATCCTGGACCTTAGAAATAACGGAGGAGGTTCATTACAGGATGTTGTGGAAATGTCTGGACTCTTTATAGAAGATGGACCAATCGTACAAGTCAAGCCAAGAAACAAACCAGCCTATGTATACGAGGACGAAGATGATAACTCAAGATATAACGGTCCGCTTATAGTGATGGTTAATCAATTTAGTGCTTCTGCGTCTGAGATACTAGCTGCCGCCTTGCAGGATTACGAAAGAGCAGTTATCGTAGGAAGTACTTCTACATTTGGAAAAGGGACTGTACAAAGGTTCGTAGACTTGGATAGAGCTGTAAGAGATCAAAACGACCTAAAGCCATTAGGTAATTTGAAAATCACGATGCAGAAATTCTTCAGAGTCAACGGTGGGTCTACTCAATTAAGGGGTGTAGAACCAGACATTATCTTCCCTGACAATTATCACTTTATAGAAACAGGAGAGAAAGATTATGATCATGCAATGGCTTGGTCAGAAATCAAACCCATTAAATACAATCAGCAGGTGTACAATCTTCCTAGTATCGACCAGCTCAAGACTAAGAGTGAAATGCGTATGAAAAGTCACGACGACTTTGAGCAGGTACTAGATAACGCTAGAAGATTAAAGAAAAATAGAGATATCACTAAAATTCCTTTGGACTTTGAATCTTATAGTACATATATAGATGACAGAGAAAAAGAGGCAAATAAATTTGATGGCTTATTTGAAAGAACTGTCGAATCTTTGAAGATCAGCAACTTACAAGTCGACAATGAGTATATTCAAAGTGATGAATCCAGAATAGCTAGAAATGATGACTGGTTAGAAAATGTAAGCAAAGACTTCTACTTAGAGGAGACAATGCACATACTAAGTGATATGATATCACTGAACAATCAGTCTTATACCGATAAAAAGTAAAAACATCACATCGATTAAAGGGGCTGTTTCGTAAGAAGCAGCCTTTTTTTATTTGTGCTGGATCAGAACTGTTTTTTCTACTTACTAACGACTACTTTCTCTACGCCGACTATCGCACCATTGCTTTTAATGGCAACGAAATATAATCCACTTGGAATGTCTGTCAATGGAATTGTCTCAGAAGAAGAAATATTTCCTCTTGACACCATTAAGCCCTCAGCATTAGTGACTTCAAATGTGTACACTTTGCTTTTGTCTTCTAGGTCTATTGTTAACTCCAGATTTGCTGGATTTGGATAAAAGGTAAAAGGTGTCTGATCTATTTCTTCTGTAGAGCTCAAAACGCCTATTGGATACACACTCCTAAGTATAGG
This sequence comes from uncultured Saprospiraceae bacterium, assembly GCA_964567435.1. Taxonomy (GTDB): domain Bacteria; phylum Bacteroidota; class Bacteroidia; order Chitinophagales; family Saprospiraceae; genus RFSX01. Next base: position 19,726 of record CAZMMQ010000030.1, read on the forward strand.
AGTACCAATTGTAGATACAAACAAATAATTATCCCATGAGATATCTAAATCGGTAATTTCTACAAGATTATCATTTTCTGGCGTAATATCATGCCAGGTCGCACCGTCATCTTGACTAAGCCAAATTTGTTCAACATCCTGCAGATATATATAATCGTTATGGTCTACGTGAACCTGACCTCTATTAGATATATCAAAACGAGAATCTACCACAAACTCTCTTGGCGCATTCACATAATTAATAGTTTTTTCATCTTCATCATATATGCCAATGAAAAGATGACTCAAGGAATCCCTCTCGAAAATATAGAGTTTATTATCAATAAATGAATTTCGTAACTCTACTATCTTATTATTATTAAAAGCGTGAATAGAATCTAAATGATCACCCTCAAGTGTGTAGCTATTAACATGATATTCTAATCCTTTGTATAAAACATTTGAATTGGATACAGCAATCTGATTATAACTAACAAGCCCAGAAATATTCCCATTAAATGTCTCCCATGTTTCTCCGTGGTCTTCAGTTTTATGTATTACTAAATTGTGATCAGAATCATTTGCAAGTGCATAAAATGCGTTCTTATTCACATCATATGACGTAAGAGAAGGACTTATAAATTCATCCAGGCTATTTCCATTATTCCTAGAATGGCAAAAACCGAAATAAAAATTTCCATCTTGATCATAGAGAAAATCTTCATTTCTAATTGTAATATGTGACTTACATTCTGCTACAAATATCTTATTCAAATTTTCACCAGATGAGAGATACATGAATTCTTCATACCCGCCAATTCCATAAATAGCTATAGTATCTTTCATATAGGCATAGACATTGTTCGCAAATGCTCTATTCTCCAATTCCATGGAAATATCTACCCATTCACCACACCTATTTTCAGAGTAGTTGTTGTTAATAATTAATCCTTCCGCACCATATGGTAGCGTGATACTTTTTCTTTCTGTTTCTAGTTCTAATCTACATACATCTGAAAATGTCTCCCCCCTATCGGAAGATGTATTTACTCTTTCATTATCTATTATATGGATGTATCCATTTTTAGAAAGCAATGGTCTCCCAACTAATCTTCTAGGATATCTAGTCCAATCCTGACCGTTATCTGAATATCCAAACTCTGTGTACAACCTATTATTAAGGCCAGAATAATGTAACTCAAGTGTACTCAACTGAGGGATAGGATATCTATCAACTTGACTACGAACCAAAGAATCAAAAACAATCATCTCTTGAATAGTAGTTACGTAGACCATATTGTTTGGCCCCTTTGATAGTTGTGATAAGAAGGAGCTAACATCTGATTCAATCTCGGTCGAGTATTGGAATCCATTATCTAAATTGAATAAATGAATTTCATTTCCTCCATAAAAGGCTACGTCTTTCTCTGACAGAAATAAAAAATTACTTGAAATAAGTTTATAATCTTTTTCAAATACTATATCTAGTGATTTGTCACCTTCATTAATTTTATAAAAGATAGAATTGTTGGTGAAATATAATTCTCCATTCACATTCTCCCCTATTATTGGTACAATTCTGAATTTATCTTTACTTACTTTAGCCAAAAGCTCCCATGACCCTTCAATATCTGAGGTTATATATAGGGAATTAGTAGCCACAGACCACCCAATTATTCTATCATCATTCGTAACAAAAATGGCACGTGGATAATCATTAAAATGTGGTGTCATCTCCTCCCACTCTACTTTCTGAGAAGTAATTTGTAAAGAGCATAACAGAATAATACAGAATACAGAAAATCTAAGGAGTAGGTTAATGTTGTTGTTCATAATCAAGAATTGCCTATAGATATGTAAATCTACTTATAAATTAATGATGCAATTACTGTCAGTTATGCTGCTTTCAACAACAAAAAAATTTGACAACTCACAGTGAAGAATTATATAAAGCAAAAAAAAAGCCATCGTTCCCACGATGGCTTCCACCAAAATTGTATTATCTAAACTAACTATAAAAAATACTCGTTAAAATCTAACTTAAAATCTGGCCGAACTAAAGTCCACATCGAACTCAAAGCACCAAACACTAAAACTATTCACATCATCAAAAGTCACACCTTCTGGTAAAAAGAGATTTAATGTCTCGCCTGTAAAGCGTTGGCCATTAATCGGTTCACTAAGGTTTATACCTACACCTCTTCCGTAATTACCATTTCTACCTGCATAGATACTGACATTTGGACCAGCACCATTATAGAAGAAATTAGAGATTTCTATCTCACAATCAGAAACTATACTAACCTGTCCACTTATTCCATAAATATTCCCTTCAAAAAAATTACTGGTACGACCTACCATAGGATGAGTAGTTTCGCAAGCTCTTGATGCTGCCGCTTGATTGGCCTGTTCTACTCCAGTACAACTTATTAATCCAAGAAGGATAAAAAGTGTAATTGTCATAAAAATTTTCATTTCTCAATATTTTAATTCCTATTAAAAAACTTTGAAGTAATCTTTGTGTGACTAGAATATGAGTGAAATATTGTTTCGGTTGCCTTGTAGCTTGTATACTACTTCAAAGTGATGTGAAGAAGACATTTCACTATAAAATAGGACTTCTTTTCAACAGTTTCTGAAATAAAAGGACAAAAAAAAGCCCTCGCTCTCGCGAAGGCTTTCATATATATTCGATTAGACTTTATTTAGTATCTGTAGTACTCTGGCTTATAAGGCCCTTCTTGCTTCACACCGATATACTCAGCTTGCTTAGCAGTCAACTCCTCTAGCTCTACACCGATTTTCGCTAAGTGCAATCTTGCTACTTTCTCATCTAAGTGCTTAGGTAACATGTACACTTTGTTCTCATACTTATCAGTGTTATTCCATATCTCTAATTGAGCAAGAACCTGATTAGTAAATGAGTTAGACATAACGAATGAAGGGTGGCCAGTAGCACAACCTAGATTTACCAGTCTTCCCTCTGCGAGTACGATTAGATCTTTACCATCTATAGTATACATATCTACTTGTGGCTTAATCTCTACTTTGCTATCTCCATGATTCTCATTTAACCAAGCCATGTTGATCTCATTATCGAAGTGACCTATGTTACAAACGATCGCTTTGTCTTTAAGTGCTTTGAAGTGCTCAGCGTCTACGATGTTGTAGTTGCCAGTTGCTGTTACTACAATATCAGCTTCTTTGATGGCATCAGTCATTTTCTTTACCTCGTATCCGTCCATAGCCGCTTGTAAAGCACAGATAGGATCTATCTCAGTTACAATTACTCTTACACCTGCAGAGCTCAATGAAGCCACTGAGCCTTTTCCTACGTCTCCATATCCAGCAACAACAGCAACTTTTCCTGCCATCATTACATCAGTTGCTCTTCTGATCGCATCCACACAAGATTCCTTACAACCATATTTGTTATCAAACTTTGACTTCGTCACAGAGTCATTGATATTGATTGCAGGCATTGGTAGTGTGCCAGCCTTTTCCCTTTCATGTAATCTGTGTACACCTGTTGTTGTCTCTTCAGAAAGCCCCTTGATAGCTGGAACCAATTCTGGGAACTTGTCCAATACCATATTTGTCAAATCTCCTCCATCATCCAATATCATATTCAATGGCTTACCATTTTTGAATGCTGTCAGCGTCTGCTCTATACACCATTCGAATTCTTCTTCGTTCATCCCTTTCCATGCAAATACTGGAATACCTGCTGCTGCGATTGCGGCTGCTGCATGATCCTGCGTAGAGAAGATATTACAAGAACTCCAAGTGACATCTGCACCTAGATCTATAAGTGTCTCTATTAGAACTGCGGTCTGGATAGTCATATGCAGACATCCAGCGATATTGGCTCCTGCCAATGGCTTCTTACCAGCATATTCCTTTCTGAGACTCATCAGCCCTGGCATCTCTGCCTCTGCCAGCCTGATTTCTTTTCTACCCCAGTCAGCCAGGTTAATGTCTTTTACTTTGTAATTCAATTTTTTGTCTGTAGCTATCATATCTATTTTATCGTTTTTAGATGGGTAATGTTTTTCTAACTATACTTATAAATATTCGCCACAAAGGTAAATCACATCTAGAATCAAAAAGTTGTCCTATGACAAGAAAAGGGCAGTTGTCTCTCTACTAGATTTTGACCAATGGGTGTAGCGTTATACTATTAGTATAAAATAACCTAACCCAGTATTTTCCAGAAGGCAGACTTGAGATATCCAATCGCTTTTGGGGGTCATCAATATTTAACACACTCTGACCACGCATGTCTACTATAGATACTCTCTGTATGTCACTAATATCTTTGATATAGAGTGCAGTCTGCGCTGGATTTGGATATATCATGGCTTCTTGATTTACTGATCCTGGACTTTGTACAGCAGTACTGGGATTAAGATCACGATGATTAATTTTAATCCAAGCATACCAGTTAGGAGGTGACTCTCCTGGAAATTCTGGTGGGTAAGACTCTTGCCTGTACCAAGTATTCCATAATAAATCGTCATCTGGCGTCGTGACCATATCTTGAGTAATCAAATCCAGATCTGAAGCTATAACATTAAAATTCAATAAGGTATCTATATCAAAATCATCTCGAGACCTCCATATGACAACATCATTGGTATCACTCGCAGTCCTCTTTATTTGTGTACCTAACAGCTTGTAATCTTTAGTATAGCATCTACTTGTCATAGCTATGCTGTCAGGTATGATACTTCTGCTTTCACTGAGCTTATTGCCCTCGATATCAAATAGTAAAATGTGCTCATCTTTTATAGGAAGTTTATTAGATGCATCTATGATTATAGCTAGTGTATCCAGACTTGAGCTACCTAGTACCTCAATAAATGATAAATCTATCTTATCCTCTAAGTGTATAGTATCCAATTCTGTCAAGTCATTTTTTAGCCTCAGTATAAAACTAACGGGTAAGGAGTCTACAGTGCCCAACGTTTCATAACTTCCTATATGACCCACAATATCATCACTTCCAAATCTATCTGTAGTCTGTATGAGTCCAGGTATTCTAAGAAATTCATAAAACAGCGTATCACTTTGGATAAGATGACCTTGTCTATTTAGGGAATTTCTGATCACATAATCTATCCTGGTAGAATCGAACGACATACCTAGCTTTTGTCTAATAGTCGTATACCCATCCTCGTCTCCCCAAAGCATCAGATTATCAATAGAAATGAAGTCTTTTGATAAGGGAATATTGAGTGAATCTCTTGGGTCAGTTACATGAGTATCTACTATTTCACCAGTTTCTATATCTAAGGTGGTCGTACCCAAGAATCCTGTTTGCCAAATAGGAAATCTGTTATTATCTATCACATCTGATTCTTTGATAAGATAAAGTTCTATCTGTGTCCCCTTCACCTCGTAATCTATCACATGGGTTCGATTATATTTCTCATCATTAAAATCTCTATGCGACCATAATACTTTGCCCGTTTCCAACTCAACTTTCTCTATAAGGAAGCCTGATGGAGCAAAAATGTTAGAGTTGTATACAAACAATGCATAATCATCTCCAAAATGGACGTCAGATACCAAGGTATACCATTGCTCATACTCTGATATACCATCCACCCAGGGATAATGTATCCAGTCAGGGCTATAATTTTCTATATCAAAGGTTAACAACTGACTTTGTACCTGAGTTACTAATACAAATAATGAATAGAATAATATAATTTGTCTCATGTCGAAGGTTGTGTATAAAATGAGATGAGAACTGGATCCTCATCTCATTATGATTTTAAATAAAAGATTAAAAGATGATACCGCAATCATGTGCACATCCAGCAGAACGACCATTACAGTTAGCATTTTTGCATACAGTACCAGTACTCCACTGTGAAGGTTCTGAGGCTTCTATTTCACCATCCTCATTGACGCAGTATGTTCTATTTTGGAAGCAACACACATCAGTAGGACAGATAAGCTTTGCTGGTCCAAAAAGCCCATTATTATCTGGCATAGGAATCAAACAAAACTGGAAGCAACTTGTCGCTACTCTAGTAACTGATAATATTTCACTTGTTCCGCATTGATAAGTCCCTTCACCAATAATTATCTGCACTTCATTGTTTTCAATCCTCTGACCGATAATTCTTTCAAAGTCAATTAATATTGTCTCTAGTTGTGCTGGATCGGATGGGAAGTCAATCACGTCATTACATATAGACGCATAGTCATAATCCACATCTATGTGAAATATAGTAACATCTGATATCCTGCCATTTTTAACACAAAATCTAGCTAGATAGGTTACAGGAATATCAGATAACTGATAATCATCAAAGCACTCCTCATAAAAGGTGCCTTCTACAGAGATGGATGCATTGATTTGCTGAGTGAAACATTCTGTAGATGGAGGTTCACCTAGCAGGCATATCTCATCGTGCCTAGAAAGGTATTCCTCTGACGTCCGCGATTTAATAAATTTCTTCAAGTCTTCCTTACTTACCGAAAGTTCTAGTGGGGGGGGGGAGTTAAGTTCTAAATTTAAAGGTTGTTCCGAACAGGATGAAATAATAAAAGCCAAACTGATAAGGGTTAAAAAAGATTTTGTATACATAACGATTTAGTTTAGTTAAGAATCAGGAATAAGCATGATTCTTAGTTGTTATAAAATAATTCAATTCAATATAAAGTAATACAAAAATTGTGTCTTTTCATTGTAAGCAAGGCAATATTTTTTGCGACAATTAATACTTGTCAAGTACTAAAATCAAAGAACATCGTACATTATAAATGCAATATTATCTCAAAAAATCCCTTCTGCCTGCACTGTTTTATTTCAGTGTAACTTAAAAAGTAATTACATAGGATGAGAACAACAATACCACTACTTAATCTGTCGTCTAATACGACTTAAGGAAGTAGGTGTGACGCCTATATATGAGGCCAAGTACTTCTGAGGTATTCTTTGCATATACTTTGTCTGGCCAGTAAGATTGATATAGCGCTGTTCGGCTGTGTCTTTTTGCAAAGCGGTGAATCGCTCTAATAAGTTCAAGATGACATCTTCCCAGAACACCCGCATGATGCTTTCCAATTCTGGATAATTTTTGTACAAACTTTGTAATGCTGATTTGTTGAGCGATAGAAATTCACTGTTTTCTATAGCTTCTATATAGTATTCTGTGGGCTTACTACTCAAAAAGCTGGATAACTCTATAGCTGAATTGTTTTCAAACGAAAACCAAACCGTAATCTCTACCCCATCTGCTATATAATAAAGTCTCAGACAGCCTTTTGTAACAAAGAATATATCCTTGCAGATTTGTCCATAAGACAATAAAACCTCTCCCTTTTTTACAAAATTAGATTTGAGCTTACTTTTGAGTTCCGTCAGTCCATCTTGAGAGATGGTCCCATATTGCTCAAAGAAATTCCATGTCGAGAAGTCCATTGATACTATGCTTTTGAACTCAGAATGGTCGTTTACAGGGTTTTCTATTCCTGGATTAGTGAAGTACTATAGCATTCATTATGCATCTATATTAGCATACACCGCATTCTCCTCTATGAATTTTCTCCTTGGAGGGACTTCTTCACCCATCAACATAGAAAAGACGCTATCCGCTTCTAGTCCATCCATTATCTCTACTTGGTTAAGCGTTCTGGTTTCTGGATTCATCGTAGTCTCCCATAATTGCTCATCATTCATCTCCCCAAGACCCTTGTAACGCTGAATCTTCACAGAATTATCATCTTCTTTGCCGCCACTGAATTCCTTGACCAGTGCCTGTCTTTCTTCTTCGTTCCAGGCATATTCTGCCTTCTTTCCTTTTTTGACTTGGTATAAAGGCGGGGCTGCTATATAGATATACCCTTGCTCTATAAGCTCTCTCATGTATCTGAAGAAGAAGGTCAATATCAGGGTGCTAATGTGGCTACCATCAACATCGGCATCACACATGATGACTATCTTATGATATCTCAACTTTTCAGTATTGAGGATGCGTTCACCTTCCTTGTCTTCTATGCTTACTCCTAATGCAGTAAACATATTTTTTATCTCTTCATTCTCATAGATTCTGTGCTCCATGGCTTTCTCCACATTGAGAATTTTACCTCTAAGTGGGAGTATAGCTTGGAAATGCCTATCCCTACCCTGCTTGGCAGTCCCACCGGCAGAATCACCCTCCACAAGGAATATCTCTGACTCAGCTGGATCCTTAGAGGAACAGTCGGATAGTTTACCAGGTAGTCCTGACCCAGTAAGTACATTCTTACGCTGTACCAATTCTCTGGCCTTTCGGGCCGCATGTCTGGCTGTAGCAGCAATGATGACCTTATCTATGATCATCTTCGCTTTCTTAGGATTTTCTTCAAGATAATGTGTGATGGCTTCGCCCACTGCTCTAGAGACTATCCCTGTTACTTCAGAATTACCTAATTCTCCTTTTGTCTGTCCTTTGAATTGAGGTTCTGGCACTTTAACAGATACGACGGATGTCAACCCCTCTCTAAAATCTTCACCAGAAACCTTAAACTTGAGTTTACTAAACAACCCATTCTCTTCCGCATACTTTGCAAAGACCCTATTGACTGCTCTTCTGAATCCAGCAACGTGAGTACCACCTTCTGAGGTCCTAATATTATTGACAAAAGAATGGACATTCTCTGAGTAGCTACTGTTGTATTGCATGGCTACTTCTACCTCTACATTGTCTTCTTTTCCAGTTACATATATCGGCTCTTCTATGAGTGGCTGTCTTGATTGGTCTATATACTTGACAAATTCTTTGAGACCACCTTCAGAGAAGAAAGTTTCTTTTTTGGGTTTTCCTTCTTTGCCTTCTGTTTCTTCTCTCTGATCTTCCAGATTTATGGTCAGGCCTCTATTGAGGAAAGCCATTTCTCTGAATCTGATTGCCAGTATTTCGTATTTGTACTCTAAGGTGTCAAAGATTTCTGCATCAGGGAAGAAAGTAATAGTCGTTCCTCGATTATCAGTACTTCCTTTCTCTTCTACCCCAGTCTGAGGTTTTCCTTGAGCATATTCTTGAGTGTAGATCTTACCTTCTCTCTTTACTTCTGCCAAGAGCTTGGAAGAAAGGGCATTTACACAAGAAACGCCTACACCGTGTAATCCACCTGATACCTTATAAGTATCCTTATCAAACTTACCACCTGCGTGCAGTACTGTCATCACAACTTCTAGTGCTGACTTTTTGAGTTTTTGGTGCATGCCTACTGGGATACCTCTACCATTATCCGTCACTTTGATCCCATTATTCGCTAGAATAGTCACATTTATAGTATCACAATGTCCAGCCAAGTGCTCATCTATGGAGTTATCTACGACCTCCCATACAAGGTGATGAAGACCCTTAGAGTCAGTCGTACCAATATACATACCAGGACGCTTTCTAACCGCTTCCAGTCCTTCGAGTGCTTGAATATTATCGGCGCCATAGCCAGATTTCTTCTTTTCCTCTTCGTTATTATTTTCCTTGTTATTATCGCTCATATTTTGCGTCTAATTAGCGGTGCAAAGATACTAAAATGCCTTCAAATAGACGCTTTTGATGACGCATAATTCATTCAAAATGAAGCATTTCTGAAGATTATGGGTTAATTAATATCCACATTCTTGATTAATCGAATTTAGCCCATAACAACCCTTGAGGTCAGAAGATATAATATCGGCAAGAAGACATTGTAAAAGCAGATGGAAAAATTGATAACGCCTAAGGAAAGAATGTCTATAAAAGTGGTCCAAGTCAAAAATATCTTTGCCCTTGAAGCCTTAGAATAAAATAATAATTACGTCATATTTACTTATTCCAAATTATTCCAACCGAAAGAGAAATTTTTAAAAAAAGTTGAGTATACCTTAGTCAACGTCCTTGTAGAAAGCCTATCGAGACTTTCCCCTTTTTACAGCCTTCTCTTTCCTTTTTCCATTCTTTTATTGTAGCATTCTTGTCAGTTTAGCTTATAAACACTTTTTCAATCAGGGTGTCACACATAACTATTGTCCAGATTGCGATAGAAAATTTAATTGGGAAACTAAGTCAACTTATGAAATACAACCTCATGCAGATTATGTCTGCATTCGTGTGCATGCTCTCCATCATATCTATTGGATCTGCGCAAGTTAATAACATCATCACTGTAGATATTGAATGTGATGGTCTTACACAATATTCTTATACTAGTGATACTGACGAAGGCGGTATCACCCAGATTAAACCTGAACCTGTAAATCTAATAACACTAGATGTGCTCGCACTTGATGTAGATGTCAATGCAGTGCCATATACTTTTGTTACTAATGATCAGTTTGTAGGCCGATTAAATGGTCCAGGAATCAAAAATGATGTCTTCTTCCCTAACATTGCAGGAGTAGGAGAGCACACCATTACCTATACAGCTACCAATGCATCAGGCTGTACGGCAACCAAAGAAATTATAATTACGGTAACGGGTGCGGGGAGACCAATAAAAGTTAATTCAGAGATTGAAATAAGTCTGGAAAGGGCTCAAATCTACATTGATAACCCATATGAGTTAGACATGATGGTTAGAGTATTTACATCAAATGGACAACTCTTGTCAGAGCACTCAGCCGATCAATCTTTATACATAGATAGTGATCCGAATTATAACGGTATATACATTATCAATGTATTAACTGATACAGGTGTATCTACACGTCAAATTTTTGTAAGATAAAAGAGAACGATATAACAATTGATTTTTTTTAAAAAAAGGTATGCAGTTAATCTCTGTGTATCTTTTTTTTAATAAGATATCTTGACAAGACTCAAGTTAAAGTTACTCTCGCTTGGAACAATTAGCTCATTATTTCCAAGTTGAACAGCATCTCGAAATCTCAATTTCACATTCTGATCATCTGTACTCAGCAAACTATTTCTGGCAATATTACCTAATGGGTCAACAATATACTCGCTTACAGTACTACTGCTTTTGATCTCATCATTATACAGCAGACGCATACGAGAGGGGGTAAGCATAATATAAAAGGATGAATATATGGCTTCATCATCCTGGGAGAATTGTTTCTTGTATAAGATTTTACTCCAGTCTACAGTCCCTTCGGGAGAGATACTAGAAATGATAATGTCCTCATTGTAATAGTCCACCCAGCCACGTCTTATATGCGAATTATAACTCGCAGACCTACTATAATTGGTACTATAAGAACTCCTTCTGGAAAATTCTTTAGCCAATTCCATGACCATAATAACTCCCCCATCTTGTCGCTTGATGATTTTATTAAAGGTGAAATGCTCAAATATTCTATTCTTCTTCTTTTTTGTTCTGGACACCTCATTGACTAGGGATTCTGAAAATGGAATCAATTTTGCTACCTCCAGCTCTTGTAGATCCGCCGGTGTCTTATTAATTAAGAATATCCCCTTATTATCCCTCGTCTTCTTCTCAGAAAACAAGCCAGTAATTATAACCTTGTTATTAAGATTGTCGTAGTCTAAATGTATATCTCTTCTGACCTTATCACCTATAGACATTCTGGCCAAATTGCCTCTATCAGACAATGGCGAATAATAGAAGAATTTGACATCATTCTTATCCTTAGTCCCACTTTGGGGCTGCTTGTATAGCAAGAATATAACTTCCCCAGCATCGGAAAGCACCATCTCTTTGAGATCTGTTCTGAGATTGATATCTGATGGAAATTTCAGACGGCGATTGACTGCCAGTCTATTTTTATCATTGTCATATAAGAATAGATCAAGATTGTCATCTTTGTTGAGTGTATATAGGAGTAGTTTTGATTTATTCTCTGATACAATACTATTGAAACTTCGTTTCACGTCTTTCTTTGGAATCTTTGTTATCAGACTACTATCTATGAGAGATACCCGCTTATCATATCGTCTCATTTTCACAAACAACGAATCATTCTCTATATATCCATACACCATCTGAAAACTGGTATCCAAACCGATAGTACTAATCATATCTGTCTTCTTCTTTTCAAATACCAATTCTGAATGTTGACTATGCTCCATAAATTCGTTGAAAACATCCACTTCTTTTAAAAACCCCTTGTCTCTGTATACCAGATATCTATCAGAAATCTTCCCAAGTAATTCATAAGAAAAATAATTCCTGATGCTGACTTCTGGAGATATGCTTACCTCTTGTGCACTCATTGACAAGGGTATGAGGTGACAAATCAGCAAGATGGTTAGGAGTTTCATCTTCTTAGAAAAAGTATGCGGATAATTGGTAATGTACATTTCTCTTATATATCGATAATTCCAGTGGATTGCATTCATTTACAAAAACGATAGATGAAGTGATTATATTTGGCACCACTGCTTCTGAAAGATAATCAATATTCTAACATACAAAATCAGTTACTTATGTCGTCCACACCACTAATAGAATGTGTACCAAATTTTAGTGAAGGCGTTGATATGGCCATTATAGACGCTATTACTTCCGAAATTTCAGCCGTTGACGGTGTTAAACTTCTGGATGTCGATCCTGGCAAAGCGACTAACCGTACTGTAGTCACTTTTGTCGGTGAGCCAGAACCCGTCATAGAAGCTGCTTTCAAAGCCATAAAAAAAGCTGGCGAATTGATAGATATGAGTAAGCATAGTGGTGAGCACCCGCGTATGGGTGCCACGGATGTCTGTCCACTGATACCTATAGCCAATATCACTATGGAAGAGACTGTACGCTATGCAGAAAAGCTTGGGCAACGAGTAGGAAAGGAACTGGGGATTCCAGTCTATCTATATGAATCTGCGGCTACGCATTCTGACAGAGAAAATCTTGCCTCCATCCGGTCAGGAGAGTATGAAGGTCTGGCAAAGAAAATGACAGATCCGCATTGGAAGCCCGACTATGGACCGACTACTTTCAATGCATTTTCAGGAGCTACAGTAATAGGCGCAAGGGATTTTCTTGTTGCCTATAATATCAATTTAAATTCAACGTCAGTCCGGAGAGCCAATGCAGTTGCTTTTGACATCAGGGAGAATGGAAGAATCAAGCGTAAAGGGAATAAAATTACAGGCGAAATACTGAGGGATGAAAATGGGGACGCCATACGAATCCCAGGGATGCTCAAGTCTGTGAAAGCTATCGGATGGTTTATCAAGGAATACGGTATAGCTCAGATTTCAATGAATCTGACAGACATCAATGTGACCTCACTACATGAAGCTTTTAAGGCCACTGTGCAAAGTGCCACCAAGAGAGGATTGCGTGTAACAGGCTCAGAACTTGTGGGTCTGGTACCTAAAAAGGTAATGATAGACGCTGGAAAACACTTCCTCAAAAAACAAAAGAGATCAACGGGGGTCTCTGAAGAAGAGATCATCCATATTGCCATCAAGTCCTTAGGCTTGGATGAGCTTGGACCCTTTGATCCAAAAAAGAAAGTCATAGAATATTTGCTTGAGGAAGATTCTCATGCTCCGCTAATCCAGCTTAATTTGAAGCAATTTGCTTCAGAAACAGCTTCAGAAAGCCCAGCACCAGGTGGTGGAAGTATCTCCGCTTATGTTGGAGCCCTCGGTACGGCGCTAGGCACTATGGTTGCCAATCTGTCTGCACATAAGAGAGGTTGGGATAGTAAATGGGAGTATTATTCCAACTCAGCTGACAAAGGGCAGGACATACTCTCTACCCTTCTTCACCTAGTGGATGAAGATACAGCTGCATTTAATGGTATCATGGCCGCTGTCAAAATGCCAAAGTCAACATCGGAAGAAAAGAATGCAAGGAAGCAGGCCATGCATTCGGCGACGGTAAATGCCATTGAAGTACCACTTAGAGTCATGGAAACATCCAGCCATGCTTATGATATGCTTATAGACATGGCGACAAACGGCAATCCAGCCTCAGCCTCAGATGCCGGCGTAGGTGCATTATGCTGCCATGCGGCTATCCATGGAGCATATCTCAATGTCCAAATCAATTGTGCTGGATTCGATGATAAGGACTACGTCTCATCTGCACTAAAAAAAGGACAAAAGATGCTAGATGATTCTGATCAGAAAAAAGATAATGTCCTAAATCTTGTCCAAGGGCATATTGATGCATGACCTATACTGAATTCCTTGAAAAATTAGAGCCTTTACAAGCGGAGCTCATCAATGCGTTGGACATAGAATTTATTGAATATCTAGGAATGACAAGAAAGATGCGCTATAAGATACCCTTCTACGACTATGGCCGTTGGATTTGCTATCTCAATCCCATCAAGAATGCACACGTGGATCTCTGTTTTTTGGATGGAAGGTCCCTCGCCAACATCTTCCCAATCCTAGACATGAAGAATCGCAAAAAGGTAAGCAGTATGAGGCTTAGTATTAAGGAAGATATACCTCCAGAAGTATCAATTATCGTAAAAGAGGCGATTCGTATGAAAAATAATACCCATTAAATAACTAGACAAATACTACATATATATGTCTATATCATATTGTTTATCAGTCAATTATAATATTTTGGCGACTATATGCACTTGACATAGAATTTATGAGTTTTAATATTATCGGTTATCTTGGCTATAATTGTGACACCAACTTAAAGGTGGCTTTTAAAACTGCCTTGTTCTTACAAACGGAGGAATAGTCAATGATGAAATGCAATAGTTCGGTGGAAGACGTTACACAACTTGTAGCAAAAACACCGCTTGTCAAACTACAAAATATGAGCACTCTGCTTGGCTGTAAGGTTTACGCCAAAGTTGAGGCCTTTAATCCAAGTAATTCTGCCAAGGATAGATCTGCTCTCTACATGATAGAGCAGGCTGAGAAAAAAGGACTTATCAAACCTGGAGACACTATCATAGAGGCTACCTCAGGCAATATGGGCTTTAGTGTAGCCATGATTTGTGCTATCAAGGGCTACAAATGCATGTTGACGGTCAAAAATTCGTCTTCAAAGGAAAAGTTAGCCATGCTTAAAGCTATGGGCGCTAAGATTGTCCTTTGTCCAGCGAACGTTGACAGTCAGGACCCAAACTCCTATTACAAGAAGGCAGAAAAATTGTCTGTAGAGATAGAAAATGCCTACTATCTCAATCAGAACTACAACACAGAAAATGCCATGGCGCATTACACGTCTACAGGTCCTGAAATCTGGCAACAAACTGAAGGCCAAATCAGTCACTATATTTGTTGTGGGGGAACCTGTGGCACTTTAGTAGGCACAGGTAGATTCTTGAAGGAGCAGAATCCAAATGTAAAAGTGATCGGTGTGGATGCTTATGGCTCAGCATTGAAGAAATTTCACGATCAAGAGATATTTGACAAAGATGAAATCTATCCTAAAAAGGTAGAAGGATTGGGAAAGGATATCATTCCAGCCAATTATGACAGAACTGTCATTGACGAATTCGTCAAAGTGACAGATAAGGATAGTGCCCTTAGAGCAAGAGAAGTGTGTAAGACTGAAGGACTCTTTATAGGATATTCCAGTGGAAGCACTTGTGAAGCTCTGCTTCAACTCAGTGGTCAATTGAATGAAAATGACGTCGTTGTATTACTATTCTCAGATCATGGATCAAGATACTTGTCCAAAATATACAATGATGATTGGATGGAAGATCAAGGCTTTATAAGAAAAAGAAAACTAGCAGCTGTCTAGTTATAGTTATTAACCAGTATGAAAAAACCCTGACAGAATTAATCTGTCAGGGTTTTTAATTTGTATATCGTTGGTTAGTTTATTCGTCATGTTCTGCATTCACAGAAGAAAATCCGATCGGATTCATACCCATCTTTTCTGGTACATCATCATCAAAATCCTCCCATTCTATGACTTCTTTCATAAATGTTTCTAGATATCTCAGCATGAATGCTGGCTTATACTCTTCGGGTCTTATTATTTCCAGAGTCATGGGTGGTTTAGGCTGACCGTAACCTTCTATGTATGGATACATGATCATGATCATCAGCTTCCCATTGAATAACTGTTGGAATATCAATGATCCATTAGACTTTATGAAGGGTCTCCTAGGGTGATTGCCTGGCAGATGATTGCCTGGTAGTTTTTCTGCAATTCCACTGACTTCTGTTCCCAGAGACAGTGAGATAACCTCAAGATTCTCTATATCATCTTTGACATCAACATAGGCGTTCAGCTTCGTCTTCTTGATCACCTTTTTCAGGTTCTCAATGATCTCATCCCTTAAACCTTCTCTCCAGTCTTTTCTATAGTTATGTGTATTTTTTAAAATCTCATTGTACTTGACAACCTTAGATTTTAAGTTGCTGTAGTTCAGTTTTGTCATTTTCCTGTATTTCTTAATCTAATATTCTAACGTTCTAATAATCGCCTCACTCAGTTTATTTGAGGCTAGGTACACTTTTTCTAATTCCTTATGAAAGGGGATCGGCATATCCAAACTACCAACTCTAACGATTGGCGCATCCAAATGTTCGAAGAGATGCTCTGAGATATAAGAAGAAATCTCTCCACCCAAACCTCCGAATAAGGCATCTTCATGCAAGATCACCGCTCTGTTCGTCTTCTTTATACTATCATTAATAATGCCATAGTCTAATGGCACCAGTGAGCGCAAGTCAATAACATCTGCAGATATGCCTAACGCTTGCACTGCAGTAGTGGCCCAATGTACTCCCATCCCGTACGTGATAATTGAAATATCATCACCAGACTGCACCCTTCTACCCTTGCCTATCTCTATGGTGTAATAGCCTTCTGGCACTTCCTCTGAGTGTGTTCTGTATAATCCTTTGTGCTCAAAGTACATGACTGGATTCTTATCCTCTAAGGCTGCTATCAAGAGCCCCTTTGCATCGGCAGCTGTAGAGGGATACACCACTTTGAGTCCTGGTGTATGGGTAAACCACGCTTCGTTAGTCTGGCTATGAAAAGGACCAGCCCCTACACCTCCACCGCAAGGCATCCTGATAACTACATCAGCAGCATGGCCCCAGCGATAATGAATCTTAGCCAGATTATTCACAATCTGATTAAAGCCACAGGTCACAAAATCTGCAAACTGCATCTCGACCATCGACTTATATCCTTTCATACTTAATCCCAGTCCTATACCTACGATTGCGCTCTCACATAAGGGTGTGTTACGTACGCGGTCTTTACCAAAGGCCTCTGTAAATCCCTCTGTTATCTTAAAGACTCCTCCATAATCAGCGATATCCTGACCCATCAAAATCAGATTATCCCACTTGATCATACCCTCTCTGAGTCCATCAGATATTGCGTCTATAAATCGCATCTCCTTAGCTGCTGATCCAGGCTTTGTAACCCCACTCTCTTCCTCATGATACACAGCAGCCAGTTCTTTTTCAGCATTAACTTCTATCTCCTCAGAGGCATAGGTTACATCCAATTCTTCCTTAATGTGCTTTTTGACAGTATCCTTTAGTGCTGTTATATCTTTAGGTGTAATCACTTTTTCCTTCAGGAGGAATTGTTCATAATTAGTAATTGGGTCTCGTTGCTCCCAATAAGCCATCAAGTCATCTGGCACATACTTAGTACCCGAGGCTTCTTCATGACCTCTGCGCCTAAAGGTTACACATTCTACAAGAATAGGCTCTGGCTTTTTTCGTATTGATTTAGCAGCCTTATTGATGGTATTGTACACTTCCAAGATATTATTACCATCAATGAGATAGGATTTCATACCATATCCCTTACCTCTATCTGCAAGATGCTTACATCTATATTGTTCTTCAGTTGGCGTAGATAGACCATAGCCATTATTCTCTATCACAAATATGACTGGCAACTGCCACACTGCCGCTACATTAAGTGCCTCATGAAATTCCCCCTCACTGGTGCCTCCTTCACCTGTAAATGCGATACTCATTTTCTTTTCACCTGCCAATTTATGCGCCATAGCTATACCACTAGCCAAAGAGAGCTGAGGGCCAAGGTGAGATATCATACCCCAAATCTTATATTCCTTTGTCCCAAAATGAAAAGAACGATCACGACCATTTGTAAACCCTGATGGCTTACCCTGCCATTGTCCAAAGAGTCTATTGAGAGGTACATTTCGAGTGGTAAAAACACCAAGATTCCGATGCATGGGAAAAATCCATTCGTCCTCTTCCATTGCCATCGTGCATCCAACTGCAATAGCTTCCTGTCCAATACCAGAAAACCACTTACTGATTTTTCCTTGTCGGAGCAGAGAAAGCATTTTCTCTTCTATCAAGCGAGGCGCGACCATATAATTGTACAACTCCAGTAGCTTGGCTTTGGACAACCCCTTTCGATCATACTTAATAGATTCTTGTAATTCCAATTTCATATTATTACTGTAGGATAACAAATATGATAAAAACTAATATTAACATCTATTTACATTGAGATAATCTCAGATTGATTCTGTTAAGACAAGGTGGGCTAGCTGCTGCCAGGTGCTATCCGAATATGGATCTCAATACAGGGATAGACCGAAGAGGCTTAAAATTATCTATATGCAACTCGAAAAAGAACATGAGTTTGTCCAGAAGAAATTCTTTATCTTGTTTTGATAATAAAGTAGTCTGTATACCACTCATCAATTGATGTATCACCTTACTTAAGCTGACATCAAGTACACTTTTATCTGAAGTCAGCAATGAAACAAACTGTCCAGAACTCAAATCAAAATACGGTCTCTCCTTACTGTAATTATTTTGCATTTGGAATCCAAGATAATCTGCTAATCGTATGGCGAATTGATATGGAAGTGGCCCAAGTAATTGTGTCCCTTCATCCAAAGACACCAAGGTTTGTCTAATGAAATTATAGAGCCTGACATCAGGTTCTTTATCCTGAATAGCATTTCTAACCAACTCAATGACATAGGTACCTACCGCAGCACTTATCACATCTCTATCCAACTTCTGATACATATAACCATAGCCAGCTTCTTTGATCCGAGAAAGATTTTCTCCTGAAGTGTAGGCTACCATATCTATGATATTCATCGGGTGATAGACATTGGATGTGCGGGATTTTGTTTTTCGTACGCCGCTGACTATATAGGAGCCCAAGCCCTGCTGCTCAGTGTAAATATCTAAGATAAGACTGGTCTCAGAATACTTAAGACTACTGAGGACTATGCCTTCTGACTTAAAGGTTCGTGCCATGGAGTGATTAGAATTCCCATCCCTCTATGGGATCTTGCTTATACTTCTTCTTGGTAATAATACGCTGCTTTTGTCTCTCCCAGATTAGCTGGGCAAAGGTAATATGTACTGGTGCCGTACTCACCTCAAGGGCTGCTTTAATGTTTTTCTCTTCTACATCTAGGCGATACATATAACTCATGAGTAAATCAGGATCAGCTTTCAATAATTTTTCGACCCTGTAAGCGATATGATGCAGCATGGCTTTATCATCTAACTCAACAGGAATATGAATATCAAGGTCTGCACCAACCTTTTGCGCTATATCGTTTTTTATATCTATTGTATTACTTTTTACTTAATGTACAGATATGATGATTATATCCACTAATTGGAGCAACATTTCCTTACCAATATAAGTTCATGCGGTTTCCATTTGTAAAGGTAGATACAGCTTGATATTTTAGCTACGGAAAAAACCTATAAAAATGCAAGAGCAAGACGCCAACTTTTCTAATGAAAGCTTAAGTGAAACTTTCAGCGTAGACAAAATGCAAGAATATGGTAACAACATATTAGATTGGACAGTAACGTTTATCCCAAAACTAATCATAGCTCTTATAATCCTGTATATAGGATTTAAAATTGTCGATAAGCTAAGTAAGATCATTAACAAAGGTCTAGAGAAGGCTGATTTAGGACCAGAAGTAACAGCTTTTATACAATCGATGATTACGATTGTTATGAAAATTGTTGTTCTTGGTGTTGCTGCAAGCATTATTGGAATTAAAATGACGGCATTAGTAGGTCTACTAGGAGCAGCCGTATTTGCTATAGGTATGGCCATGCAGGGCTTTATGGGCAACTTTGCATCTGGATTGACAATTCTCTTCCTTAAACCATATAAAATTGGTGACCTTGTATCCGTAGATGACAACTTTGGGAAAGTAAAGGATATCAAGATTTTCAATACCACTCTAGAAACTCCAAATGATAAGATATTAATTGTGCCTAATGGTCAGGTAACAGATAACGTCATTACAAATTATAGTACGATGGGCTTTATCCGTCTTGAACTTAATGTCAGCATGCCTTACGAGGAAAGCTTCCCAAAGGTCAAAGGTATTATTAGAGGAGCCTTAGAAAAATCTGAGTATGTTAAGTGGGAGAAAGAGCCGCTCATCGGTATAGAGAACTATGACAGCCATTACATTGTCCTTGCCATCCGACCTTATGTAGACCCCAATGATTATTGGGAGGCAACATTTGAGATATATGGTCTGATCAAGCAAGCCTTCAGTCAAAACAATATCAAAGCTGCTTACTCAGAAGGAGTGGAGCTTGGCCCTATTGGAGAATAAATTTTTAGTGTTGCTGATTAAGCGATAAATGATGATCCTGCTGATTATCTTTAAAGGTCAAAAGTTGAGTAAGTACTAATCTGTCATTAGCTAGTCTGGGCAATTTGTGTTGTCCACCATACTTATTTTGGTTTTTCATCCAACGATCTATACTTCCGACAGGAAGCACATGTATCATAAGTGAAGACATGGCGATATCCTTGTACCGCTTAGCTTCGTAGTCCGAATTAAGTGACCGCAGTTCTCTATCCAATGCTTGACTAAAATCAGGAATGGAGTCTGGAATTTTTTCAAATTCTATAACCCATTCATGACATCCATTTACCTTATTAGTCATGAAACGTGGCGCCACATGATAATCACGCATAATAGCATCGAACCTTTGGCAGACTCGAGCTACCGCCTCATCAGTATTGCACACCATCAGTTCTTCGCCAAAAGCATTAATATACTGCTCTACCCTACCGACAACTTTTATCTTATAGGGTCTTACGCTACAGAATCTGACAATATCTCCCATTACATACCTATATAGTCCTGAGGAATTCGTGATGACGATGACATAATCTTCATCAGCTTCTACTTCTTCTAAGGTCAAGGTAGGCGCAGACGCTTCACCAGGTGTATATCCATTAGTAGGAATAAACTCATAGAAGATCTGATGATTGCACATTAGCGACATCCCGTCTACAGTTTTTTCATTTTGAATGGCAAAGTAGCCCTCAGTGGCATTATATACTTCTCTAAAGACAACATCTTTGGAAGGCAAGTATTTTCTAAGTTCCTGCTCATAAGGCCCTAGTCCAATACCACCATGAATATAGGTTTTGAGATGTGGCCAGACTTCTGAGATATTTTTTGCACCAGTCGTTCTTAGTATTTCTTTGAATAAAACGATAGTCCAGGTAGGCACACCACCCATTAAGGTTACCCGTTCCTTAGAAGAAATCTCTGCTACTAATTTGATTTTCTCTTCCCAGTCCTTTAATAAGGCGATCTCAAATGACGGCGTCGCAAATCGCCGACCTATGCGCGGAAAATGATGCAGCATTATCGCCGAGATATCTCCTACTGTCACCTGTGGATTATACTTGGAAAGACTGCCTGCCATAATGAGATTCTTATCCGCAAATAATCTAGCAGACGGATCTTCATTATAGATGACAGAAGCAGCTGTCCACGTGCACTTAAGATGGCCATGGGTGAGATAATGCCTGGTTACTGGGATGTATTTACTCTTGTTGACTGAGGTGCCAGAAGATTTTGCAAACCAACGTACTTTGTCACTCACCAACACATTATCAGCACCATCCATCATCTTCTGGATATCCTGATGGATATCCTTGTACTGAATGATTGGAAGTGCCGTAGAGAAGGTCTGATAATCTTTAATCTGATCAAATGTATAGGTCTTTCCGTAAGCACTAGATTGCTGACGTTGGAGGACAGACTTGAGCAATGTGGATTGGTAATAAGCAGGGTTTGTCAGTACTTTCTCCACCTCTTTTTGGCGAAAGTGAAAGTAGGTTCTTAATATAGCATCCATCACTTTTAATACCATCTCAAAATCTATGTTATAAAGATATGGGGTTTTAGGGAATACGGTGTATTGTTTGCGGCAAAGGGTTGGTCTAACCCAGACAAGTATGTAATCAATAACATTACAACTCAACCTAGACCACCAACATTATTTTAATAAGGGGCTCGAATTTTGGACTAAGAAATAGTCACTGGTAATCAGCATCTTGTGATTACATTTACTTTATAAATAAAGTTTACCGGACACTAATGACTACAAGTCTCGACGAACGAGTGAGAGACTATTGAATGTAATGTTCCATTACGAGAACGGAGAACTCTCTGCTACGCTTGCGC
>CAZMMQ010000031.1:0-40733 GCA_964567435.1 uncultured Saprospiraceae bacterium
ATACAATGATCGTAATGACAATAGACGGTACGGTTGTGAGCATCATATACCTGATATGCTCAAAGAGGTCTGCGCCTGCCATCGCTGAGGCTAAATTAGTAGTATCTGACAAGGGTGACATTTTATCTCCAAAATAGGCACCAGAAATAACCGCTCCTGCTGTCATGCCCAAAGGAATGCCTAACGCCTTACCTATACCTACAAGAGCAATACCAACAGTGGCTGATGTCGTCCATGACGAGCCTGTGGCTATAGAAATGATAGAACAAATGATAACTGTGGCCGGGAGAAAGATAGCAGGGTTAAGAATCTTAAGACCATAATAAATCATGGTCGGGATTATGCCACTGATCAGCCATGTCCCAGCCAAAGCTCCAACCATGAGAAGAATGAGTATAGCTCCTGTAGTAGACCTGAAATTTTCAGCGACTTCTTCTATCATTCTCTCGTAGGAGATCTTATTAAAAAACCCAACTACTGCTGCCACTGCAGCGCCAATCAATAATACAAACTGATTACTGCCACTCAATGCGTCATCTCCAAAGACGAGTACATTGATAATCAATAAGACAATTAAAAAAAGAAGGGGTATCAAGGCCTCAAAAAGATTCAGCTCCTTATTCTTAGTAATTTCATGTTGGTTTTCCATACTATATCTGCCTGTGTGAAAGTCCTAATATAGGGAATGGCTAAGACTTATTGGGTGAGGGCAGCTAATAATCAAAATCTCAGCTCGACTATAGCTCTGTCTACTTTACCTTTTATAGGAGGATTCAGCTTATGCAGCTTAACCTTGGCGGCAGTGACATTATCCAGTTGCTGTATCCGCTTAATGATTTTGAGGGCAACAGTCTCTATGAGCTTTTTGGTCTTACTCATCTCATCTGCGACTATCTCATAGACTTCTTCATAATTGACGGTATCATGGATATTATCATCCTCAGAATCAAAACTTTTGAGCTCTACATGCACATCACAAATGAAGGTATTACCAGTCTTTCGTTCTTCTTCGTAAAACCCGTGATAAGCAAAAAACTCCAATCCTTCCAGAGAAACAATAGTCTTCAAAATCTTTCTTTTTTTTAATTCAAATAAACAATGGATGCATTTAACAAAGTTGCAAATGTCACCCAACAAAGGTAAGGAATAAGTAGGTAGCCATACTTGGGCTTTATCTTGTAAAAGGCACTTATGGTCAAGGCAATCAGCACCCACATTATGAGAATTACAATCAATGATGCCATCGGATTCTGTGCACCGAAAAATAGCGGTGACCAGCTTATATTGAATAGAAATTGTACTAAGAACAGCTTCACTGCTTTGCTTCTCTTAGGCGACACTGCTGAATTCCATACATAGGCAATGGCAATCCCCATCATCGTATATAGTACAGTCCATGCTGGACCAAAGACCCAGGGCGGCGGCTGGAATGGTGGCTTCACAAGGTCTTGATACCAATCTGACATGGGAGAACCTACAAGTCCAGATGCAAATCCTAAACCTAAGCAAATGAAAACAGCAATAAATGCTTTTGTGGTGAATGACATTATTCTCAGATGTGTGAATTATGGTTTATTAAAGTATTATTCAAGGATTATCAAGCATCACTCAATAAACGCAATATTAGGCTCTGCTTTTTATAATAGGATACCGCTATTAAACTATATTTAAGATTGTAAATTAGGAAGCAAAATTGAGACAAAAGGTATTACTATCCTATCTGATATATAACCCACTGACAGTGATGTGCTTGTATGTAGCTATGTGTTTTCTCAGTGCATTCTTACCTGCCCAAGAAGCGCTTTCTCCACGTATCGCCAACTACACGATGGATGTCAGCTTAGACCCAGAGCTCAAGGAGCTAGACTGCCATACGGACCTTCTATGGCACAATACCTCTGATCAACCTGTGGACCATTTGCTAATGCATATATACTATAATGCCTTTAGGAACTCTGAATCGACCTTCATGAAGGAGAGAGGTGTTCCAGCATTTTTGACTCAGGATATAGAGGAAAATTGTGGATGGGGATATACAGACATCATAGATATTGAGGATGAACAGGGGCGGAAACTGCAAAGTCAATATGTGCAGCCTGATGATGACAACGCCGATGACATGACAGTCCTCAAAGTATTCCTATTAGATCCAGTGCCCGCTGGAGGAGAACTTAGCCTCTCGTTCGATTGGGAATCCAAAGTACCGAAGACGATGCCTCGTACAGGTTATAATCAGGACTTCTATTTCTTTGCACAGTGGTTTCCTAAGGTCGGCGTCTATGAAACTGCAGGCATGCGGTATGCCAAGGAAGATGGCTGGAACTGTCATCAGTATCATGCCCGTGGTGAATATTATTCTGACTTTGGTGTCTATGAGGTTAAGATGACTGTTCCAGAAGATTATGTCGTGGCAGCATCAGGCATACTTATAGGTCAAGAAAAAAAAGAAGGTAAAAAAACTTGGCGCTTTAGAGCAGATGATGTGATTGATTTTACCTGGACTTGTTCACCACATTTTGTCAAACGAACTGAAGATCATCATGGGGTAAGTATCTCCTTGTATACCTACCCAGAAAAGACAGGGTTTGGAGATAGATATTTCAATACCATTAAATATTGCATGGATTATCTCAATGAAAATCTAGGAGATTATCCTTACCCTACCCTCTCTATAATAGATCCACCGATACATGGGATTTTTACTGGTGGCATGGAGTATCCGACTCTAATTACCTCCCTCAGTCTCAATTGTTTTCCAGCTGGATTTAAGACAGTAGAGACTCTAGTTGTGCATGAATATATACATCAGTACTTTATGCAGATGATCGCAACACATGAGGTAGAAGATCCTTGGATGGATGAGGGTATTACTACTTACTACGAGGGAAAAATTCTGGACAGTTACATGACAGAGAAGACGGCTACTGTAGAATTTCTAGGCTACCAGTCAGGGAATCGTGAATGGAATAGAGCTGAATTTTTTGGAGAACAAAATCCAGAAATGGGGCCTAATACACTGAAGAGTTGGGAATATGAAGATAATGCCTACGGACCAATCTCTTATAACAAGGCTGCGGTATGGCTGGAAACGATGGAAGGTCTGATCGGTGAGAATATCATGGCAGAAGTAATGCGCACTTATTTCCAAACGTGGAAATTTAAACATCCAGATAGAGATGATTTTATTGCCATAGCCAATGAGGTTGTAAGTAGGCAATGTCCTCATTTTCCAGAGGGCCTAGATTGGTATTTTGCACAAGTCTTATACGGGACAGGTAGTTGTGACTATAAAGTCAGCGCTATCACAAATACAGAAATACAATCTCCTAGAGGTTACTTTGAAAACACTGACAACTGTGAAATAATAGAGTCTGAACATGCTAAATACTCAAGCAAAGTTATTGTCCATCGATTAGAATCTATACAAATCCCAAACACATTGAGAGTGAGGTTTGAAGATGGTAGTCATCAGGATATAGAATGGAATGGAAAAGATAATGTAGAGACCTTTGAAATTAAAAGTGCCCATCGAATTGTAAGCGCTACCATAGACCCTGATTTCAAGATTACTATGGATAAGAATTATCTTAACAATTCACTACATGCTAAGGAGGACAAAAGCGGCGTTAGGTCACTTTTTGCTAGAATGGTTACTGGTGCTCAGCATATTATGGAACTCATGACCCTTATCATATGACCAAGTCTGCTAGCAATAAATATAATGCTGGGGTTATGGCTACCTTCTTTGCGGGTGTGCGCTTAGCTAAGTCACAACCAAAAATTATCGTCATAGTGTACCTGATGAGTTTAGTAGTTGCATTTTTTTCGCTAGGCCCTCTGAGCAATACAATCTCTGAAGCTATCTCCACGACGGACTACAGCTCTGGCTTCAAAGAAGGATTTAGTCATACCTTATTCACAGAAGTTATTAGAGAATATGGGACTGGAGTCAATATTTCTATACTTTTCTTCATAAGCATGCTGGTTCCTTATTTTCTATGGACTGTATTTCGCTCAGCTGGCTTCATGGGAGTTATACATGAATCAGCTATGGGTAATCAACCAAAGGGCTTTTGGACAAATGGATTGAGATACTTTTGGCCTTTTCTTAAGCTGGGTTTGCTGATACTGGTTATGTTGGCCACGATACTTGTTATAATATTTATTTTCATTCAATCAGGTGGCCTCAATCCGTTAGAAATGAAATCTGAGAAAGGACTGATAACGAGAATCTATATAGGATTATTTGCTATTATTATCTGTGGACTTTTACTCAGCACATTCAGAGAAGTAATGAAAGCCCTAATAGTCCAAAGTAACCATAGTTCCATAGTCAAACATAGTTCTATCGCATTGAGTCAAACCTTCAGATTCAAGACAATTATACTGACCTTACTCTATGCAGTCGCATTATTATTTATTTCATTTATTTATTTCTCATTAAATCCTTTTATTGGTAATTATTTGTTGCTAGTCATCATCCTTGGACAATTGTATTTGCTTATTAGGATAGGTTATCAATTAGCTAAATCAACCTCTTTTTATGCACTTGTATCACAAGAATTGTAGCGCTGGCATGAGACAAGTCATATCTATACTTAGTCTGGTCGTTTGTCTAATCGCATCTACGAACACGCATGGGCAAAAATCTGATTCAGTAAGTTTTACCAATACAATAATACCAATCGCTTTTTTTCTTCCCGAAACAAGTCTGGGACTAGGAGGGACTGGAATTACAACCTTTAGAAATTCCAGTTCTGATCCTGAGCTCAGACCTTCACAGTTTATATACAGTGCCGTATATACGCTTAGACGGCAATTGCTGATATTCTTACCCTATGAAATATACCTAAAGAATCATCATGTGAGAATAAAAGGAGAACTAGGTTACTACAGATTTTTCTATAATTATTTCGGCATAGGAAATAATTCTTTGTTCGAAGATCTGGAAACTTATAATGTCAATTTTCCAAGAGCGGACTTCACGTATGCCTATACCTGGGATAGAATTTTCTACATAGGAGGTGGATTCAAATTTGACCAATATGATATCGCCAGTATCGAACCTAATGGACTACTAGATCGGTTGCGGCCAGTAGGTACTAGTGGTGGCACCAAGCTAAACTTATTGGCACTGGCAGCTTATGACACTAGAGATAATCTATTTGCTCCGAAGAAAGGCACCTATATAGAAGCCACTTTTGAAAGAGCAATTCTAGGAGGCATCACGCCTTTTGATTATCAGAAATTTAATCTGGACATAAGGACTTATTTTCCAATTAGAAAGGATTGGATATTGGCTTTAAATCTCATATCATCCCATGCCTCGCAAGAGACCCCCTTCTTTGACCTACCATATATATCTTCTCCTCTACGGGCACGAGGATTTAGTGATCGCCGATTTTTAGATTACAACCTCATCACTACTCAGGCAGAAATTAGATATCCCATCAAAGGAAGATTCAGTGGTGTAGGGTTTGTATCCCCTAATCTCCTCTATGGAGGTGAATGGACAAACATAGAAGAAGCTGGATTACGATTTAGTTATGGTGTTGGATTTAGATTCGAACTCAATGAAGAAGAAAGAACACGGGTGCGGCTAGATATAGGGTCTGGCAATGGCGAGCTGAATTTCTATATCACCACCAACGAAGCTTTCTAAATATCCACAAACATATTCAAATCAAGCGTCCAGTCATATCCGCCAAACTTCAGTATAACTTTAGACGAAGGAATTAAACCTGACTCGTACAGTAGTTTCTTCACGCCTCGCTTACCGCCGAAATCCCCTCTAAACCACGAAGCCAATGGTGTGGTCGTCACAGTATTAGAGTTAGCATCATAGCTTGTCTTTTGTATCAAATAATTCGTCTGTAAGGTACACAACTGATCCAGCACAGTATCAGGATGAAAAACAGCAACTGGCGGGCAGCTCTTTGCACCACAGTTGAGACCGAAGTGTATTCTATAATCCCTAATATTCGGCCGCAGTCTCTTTTGGTACTTTGGCGGAAATAAGGTAGGAATCAATCCCAATCCTACTAACTTTTGTCCTCTTCTCAGAATCCCATGCTCTATATCTGAGAAGGCTATAGTCATACCAGCAATTTCTATTCTGGACTTATTAAAGAAGGTTCTTCTATTCTCATACAGCTCTGGGTTTTTGTCCAATGTATGTATGATATAGGCATTATAGATATTTATCCAGAACGCCAACTTTTTTTCATCTGTATCAATTTGTTGCTCTATACCTTCTAAGGTAGACGCTGCAAATATTTTGACAAATTCATCAGTATTACTTTTGGACTTTAGCGCCTCCATGAAATCTATGGACAGGCCCATATAATCTATTTCATTCTCATTATTTACCTCTTGACTGTACAAAAAGCCAGACAGCAAAACTGTCGTTAAAACTAAGGGTATACGAAAAAATATATTCATACCTTTATTCTTTATTTTGAAACTAAGTATCATCATACCGACTCTAAACGAATCTTCCAACCTAACAAAGATTCTACCGTTTTTACAGTCAGAAGTGTCAAAAAGTTCTGTTAAAGTTGTGGTTGTGGATGCAAACCGCTCTAAAGATGATTCGCAATCTGTATGTAAGGAAAATAATGTCTACTATATCAAGTCTAAGCATTCACAGCGGGCAGCCCAGATGAATGAGGGTGCCTACAAGCATCCAGCAGACGCTTATATGTTTCTCCACGCAGATGTGATACCACCAGAAGGGTTCTACAATAGTATAAAAAGTACACTGCAGGATGGGATTGCATTTGGGCTATTTGCCTATTGGTTTGACCAAAGAAAATGGCATCTAAATACCAATGCCTTTTTTACAAAGTTCGATGGTATATTTTGTGGAGGTGGAGACCAATGTCACTTTATGACAAGAGAGACTTTTGACAAAGTTGGTGGTTATTGCACTAAACATACAATCATGGAAGATTTCAATCTCTTCCACAAGATTAAGAAATTAAAAATGCCTTATAAATTGCTCAATGAAAGAGCAACGGTATCTGCTAGAAAATACAAACACAACTCCTACCTGAGAGTTAATCTAGTAAACATGATCGCCTTTATCAAATACCTTAGAAAGGTACAACCAGATAAGATAAGGTCATTCTATGGCAAATGGCTACATACATAGTTCTATAGCTCCTCATTATCGTTATAATCTATATGTCCCTTGTAAGGTTTGATTGGAATTTTTAGAATTCCTACTATATCACTTGATTCATTATAGCTCATATGCGTATCCACACCATAAATCAACTTACTATTATCCACTTCGGTGTACGTACCAAACAAGCGGTCCCAAAGTGAAAAGATGTTACCATAATTAGTGTCAGAATAAGGCATGCGATAGTGATGATGAACATGATGCATATTTGGAGTACAGATAATATAGACCAACCACTTATCCATCCATGGAGGTAATATCACGTTGGCGTGATTAAATTGGCTAAGTACAACTGACATACTTTGATAAAAGAATACGAGCCACAAAGGAGCACCTACCAATGCAGTAGCTATAATCGTGAATACAAATCTTATCACACTTTCGCCGGGATGATGGCGATTGGCCGAAGTCACATCTACATGCTGATCAGTATGATGTACCAAATGAAATCGCCACATCCATACGACACGATGCTCTACCCAATGTGGCGTATAAGCGCCTAAGAGGTCCATTAACATTAGTCCAATTATTACTTGGGCCCAAAGTGGCATAGATATCATTTGCAATAATCCTATTTGATTAGCTACAACCATATCACTTGTCCAGACCAAGGCAAAGGCTAAGACAAAATTCACCAAAATAGTCGTCAATGTAAAAAAGATATTGACTTTGGCATGCTTCCATCTACTGTAATCTAAGGACATTAAAGGGACGGCACTTTCTATAAGTGAGAATATAGTTAGACCTCCCACAATAATAAGTGTCCTATGCAGTGAAGGGATATCTTGAAAATAGAGTGTAATTGTTTCTAACATATTTGCCAAATCTGAAATTTTAAAACTAAAGAATTCCTGTCAATATAATGTAGAGTTCATAGAATTCAGGTGTAAGGTAACTTGTCATCCAAACACCATTGAGGCAACTTACAAATTACTAACTACTGAAAGGTCTTATCAAAAGGGTTCTGCATCCGCATGAACTAATCGTCGTCATTTTGTGTCAGTTTTAAAGTAATGTTGTGCAATCCTTGTCCAATCCCATTATAAATTTTTGTTTTATGAAATTGCCTCATTTACAATGGATTAAGCCAGTTCATTCCTATTTTTGTCTTTGTAATTATGAATACAGTCTCCACACTCGCAGAAAATCCAATCTTACTCCTCTTTGTGGTGGCATCCATTGGATACTTTATTGGCAACATCAAGCTGGGAGGAAACAGTCTAGGTGTAGCAGCAGTCTTATTTACAGGTATATTCTTTGGTGCTATTGATCCTGCTTTAAAGATTCCAGATACGATTTTCGTATTAGGATTGGTGCTATTTGTCTATTCTATAGGTTTAAATTCTGGTCCTGCCTTTTTTGACTCTTATAAAAATAATGGACTTAGAGATTTTTCATTTCTGATTAGTATGCTGATACTATCAGGATTGTTGGCTGTCGGATTATTTTGGTTATTTGATCTTACTCCAGCTATTATTACAGGAATCTACTCAGGTAGTACAACCAATACCCCTTCACTGGCAGGAGTTATCGATTATATCAATAGCAGTTGTGGTGATGGCGCTAATGATATAAGCAATGAAGCCGTTATCGGGTATTCCCTTTCCTATCCTATAGGCGTATTGGGAAGTATATTTGCCATTATAATTATGGAGAAGTTACTTAAGGTAGATTATGATAAGGAGAGAAGATTACTCAGGAAACAATATCCAATGGATAAGTTTCTCAGCTCTGCCCTTATTAAAATAACAAATGACAAATTGAAAGGTCAAGCACTGAGAGATCTCATGAGTCATTACGAGTGGGATGTTATTTTCTCTCGACTAATTAGAGACGGACAAAATAGCTTACCCAATTGGGACACGAGGTTAGAAAAAGATGACTTGATCATGGTTGTCGGTGCTGAAGATGACATAGCTGCTGTCATTAATGAACTTGGAGAAAGAGCTACTTCTAATGTAGAATTTGATAGAAGCACTTTTGATGTCAGAAGAATCTTTCTTTCAAATGCAGACTTAGCTGGTAGAACATTGGCTTCTTTGAATCTCGGCAAAAAGTTCAATGCCGTCATATCACGAATCCGAAGAGGTGATATAGACATGTTAGCTACGGATGATACTGTATTGGAGCTCGGAGATAGGATCAGATTCATAGCACAGCGAAAGGACCTTAGAGCCTTGTCAGAGTACTTTGGAGATTCTTATACTAAGAGCAGCAAGGTCGATTTATTTTCATTTGGACTGGGTATTGGTTTGGGATTGATTCTTGGGAACTTAGAGATAGGATTTGGGAGTGTATCCTTTAGTCTTGGCTATGCAGGAGGCCCTCTTATAATGGGCCTTATTTTAGGCACACTCCGACGGACAGGGCCTGTAGTATGGACACTTCCTTACTCTGCCAATATTACCTTGCAACAGATAGGGCTCATATTATTACTAGCCTGTGTCGGTGTTAATTCTGGTAATGCTTTTATCACTAGTTTGAGCTTAGATAGCATCTGGATTATTTTGGCAGGTACAATAATTACGATATTGACAGCCTGTGCTGCATTATTTATTGGATACAAGATTGTAAAATTGCCATTTTCCCTTTTGTTGGGTATTGTGTCCAATCAACCTGCCATCTTGGATTTTGCAAAATCTCGCAGCAATAATCGAGTGCCTGAATTTGGATATAGTATGATGTTTCCAATAGCATCTGTCATGAAGATATTGATCGCACAGATTTTGTTCGTCGTATTAGCGAGTGGATAGTGGAGGTCATTGATAAATAAAAAAATCCTGTCCAGACAAGTCTGAACAGGATTTTTAATTTGATATAATTAAATTCTATTATTCTAGAATCAACATTTTCTTGACAATACCTTGTCGCCCTGAAATGACCTTAGTATAGTACATGCCTGTACTGAATCTTGTGAGATCAATATTGTACTCAATTCCTGCACTCACATCCTTTCGAAAAACAATCTTACCAAAGCTATCGTACAACTCTAATTGCGCCACCTCACCGGCTGGTAATTCTGGGATAAAGAGTGTAAACTCATTGATCGACGGATTAGGATATGTGATATAATCCAATCTCCTAGACACCTCTGGAGTATCCTCAATAAGATTCTCCATACATGGTGTGGGAGTTCCTACTGACCAGTCTGTATCAAGAATACCTTCTCCATCATACTTTAATGATTCATCTACATCAAAGCTGACAGCAGGCTGATCAAAGAGCCATATCATTGCAATCACTGCAGGTGTCGTTGCATCATGCGGTGAAGATGCCCATTCTACATAATGCAATATATCATCGGAGGATCCGAAATTAGAATCGCTAAATAATGCCATCTCCCCATCACTACCATCTATAGTTATAGATGAACCTGCCAAATCTACTACTGCTATATCTCCAGGCATCAGCATCATTGAGCCACAAGTCAATGATAAATCTCCTATTCTTTCTGAGTTTAATTCAGAAAATAAAAAGAAATCAGAAATATCTGTAGGCGCAGTACCCACATTTTGAATCTCTACGCTATTGCTGCCCATTATCTCTGTCATTATCGGCTCACTGCAATCTTCTTTGACAACCGTAATTGGCGCAGAAGATACATCCCAACACTCAGATGCTAAGTCCTGAACACCTACTGTGTCACCCGGCACACCTATAAATGTACCTGTAAATGATACTCCCCATATTAAGCAGGTGCCAAACTCGCTACCTTCAAAATCAATGAAGTTACCGACCAAGACAGAATCTATTTCATTATTTTCATCAGTAATGACATACTGGTAAGTTCCCATCGTACTATTAGTAGATAACAACAAGGTATCTACAGCACCGTCAGATACGCAGAAAGTCTGCAAATCTATCGTTGGAGGATCTGTTAGGACGAGACTACCATCTACGCCATTCTTGGTAATGGATAAGAAATTAGAAAAGTCAAAGCAACCTAATAATGAATCAATATTTGCGCCCAGGACCAGACCTAATATTTCTTCATTAGAAGACATATGATATAGCCTACATTGGCCATTTCCAAATCCCTCAAAGTCTACAAAATTATTTCCTGGTTGTGGCAATAACAGTATGTCATTCAAAGTATCTGTGACTACGAAAGCCGAATTAGATCCTACTGCACCATTTATATCTACATTGAGTATATCTGGATTACCATCGCCGACACAGAACTCGAATGATGTATTTCCACTAGGATTAGATAACACACCTCCATTGACTATATCTTTAAACACTGTTACTGGGTTAGACAATAGGAAGTCACCCATCAGCGTATCTATATTCTCTCCAATAGCAAGACCCGTCAGCACACCTTCAAAACTAATGTTTTGTATAATACAGGTATCTGGACTGCTTGCATCAAAGACAAATGGAGGCAGAGCTGGTAACTCAGTGATACTACCATCAGGTGTGGTTATCACCCATGCAAAACTCATCCCAAGCGTATCTGATAAAATAACATCTACTGAATCTGTTGCCATTGGACCAGATATGCAAGTATTGACTATCGACATACTGTCTGTCGTCATGAGGTTTCCTCCTGCTAAGGTAGCTTGAGTTGTTATCACAACTAAAGTATCATTACTGATTTCAAAACAACCCACAAGGTCAGACAAATTATTACCTATCTCTAACTCTTCTACACCAAATGAATTTATGGCCCTTATAATTAAAGTATTATCTCCAGAATCTTCGAAAGTAAAAGGAGGTCCCGTATCAAGTTCCAAAATTTGACCAGTGCTATCATGGACTACCCAATTTAAGAACCCTACCCCAACGCCTGCTGGCTCAAAGTCAACTGTATCTATTATTCCTTCACCAACAAGGATATTTATAGTATCTATGCTGCCAAAAATAGTTTCAGCATTGACATTAATTATATTGAGTAAAATTGGATTAGAGATGTCAAATATCCCGTTAATATTATTAATATTACTAGGCACTTGTAAGCCTGTAATCGGTGTTTCATATGCAATGTAATAAAGCTCCAGTGGTACATTAGAATTCGATATGCCTTCAAAATTTATAATGGCAGAATCAAGAGCCATCTGAGTTGTGTCAAGGATAGAAATAATGAATCCTGCAGAATTAGTAATTATGAAACTAAAATTACTTCCTGTTTGACCTGAAATTAATATTGTATCGATTGCTGGCAAATCACCACCTCTACAAACATCCAAAGAATTGGTCCCATCCAATGTAGAAATGGACCCTGAATTAACTCCTGCGTTATTAGAAACTGTTTTCACAATTCTTATCGAATCAGAAAGATTGAAACAACCATCTAAATCAGACGCAATATCACTACTTATTTCTAAGCCTATTAATCCCTCCGCAAATGCAATATGCCAAACGTTACACTGCCCTGGTGGGAAATTTTCAAAGTCAAATGGAGGTGTTCCAGGTAAGTCTAAGATAATTCCTAGTGTATCTGTAATAATCCAATCCGTATTGTCTCCTAATATAGTTCCACTAAGATTAACAAACAGTGAATCTATTGGATCTGCGCCCAGACTGATAGTATCAAAAGACATACCTGCATCTGTAGTTATAGAGCCAGCGTCAGTAAAATTCCTATCCACAGTAATAGGTAAGTCTGCAAAATCAAAAATACCTGACAAGTTATTTATATTGCCATCAATTTCGAGTCCTGTAATTGGCGGCACAAAGCTTACATGATGAATCTCACATACACCTGCCGACAAAGTGTCAAAGGCAAATGTTGGGCCATCTTGCAATGCTACAATTAATCCAAAAGTATCTGTCACAACCCACTGCATAGAATCTCCTACTGCACTGACCAAGGTTACCGCTACACTATCTAAAGGCAAATTATTTAGGCATCTATCGATGTCATTTCCATTAGGTGTAAATATATTTCCACCATTAACTTGAGCACTGGAAATCTTGTTGACTGTTATAACATTAGACAATGCAAAACATCCAATCAAATCTGCTATATCATCATCGACACTTACTCCTGGAAACTCAAAATCATAACTCACCTCGTAGATCAAGCAGACCCCCGTTGGTTGAAAATCAAATAAGAAAGTTGCACTGTCCTGAACTGCGGTTATAACACCACCAGGAGTTGTCGTTATATACACTGAAGTATCTGAACCAATTCCAGAGGAGATCACGACTAAAGTATCTGTAATGCCATCAACGGTAGTAATAGTAGTATCTACTTCAGAATTAGATAAGGTTATGCTACTTGATGTAATTTGATTTTTGTTAACAGTAACTATATTAGAACTTAGGAAGTTACCACCTAAGGTATCTATATCTTCTCCTACATCCAACCCTGTTAACTGTCCATCATATACTATATGACTAACCATACACAAGGTATCATTACTAGGCGAAAATATAATAGGTTGCACGTCAAAGGTGGAAGTAATTATTCCCAGGCTATCCGTGACGACCCAAACTGACTCTGGACCATTGGCTCCTGTTAATATTAAGTCTAGTTGACCACCATTATCTCCTGTGCATAAATCAACAGTTGTAAGGCTATCCGTTGACATTATAGCTCCTGCAACTAATGTGCTGTCAACAAATGGCATTTTATTGACCAATAACACATTGGATAAATCTACACATCCGTCCAGACCAATATTGATGTTATTATTTACTTCTAGTCCTTGCAGACCAAATGCAAAAGATGCATACACAATATTACATGAACCTAAGCTAGTTGTATCAGATATAATAAATTGAGGATCTTGACTCAACTCAAGTATGGTGCCCATGTTATCTGTCAAAACCCATGTCATAGAGTCTCCAACAGAAGTCACCACTCCAAAATTTAATGTATCTGGCATACCATCCCCAATAATGACTGTCTGTACAAAAGACATATCATCATATTGGGCTATACCTCCATTCACTTGATCTTTAACTACAAATACAGGGTTTGAAAATTCAAACATCCCAGCAAGTGTATCAATGTTCTCACCAACAACTAAACCATCAAGCATACCTGCCCAACTCAAATTTCTGACCTCACAATTACCAGACGTACTGGTTGCGAATGAAATTGGATTAACTGTAGTCGTGTCCAGTATAACGCCATCAGAATCAGTAACAACAAAAGTCATGTTAGGTCCTACAGCATCGTCCAATATTAATCCAAGTGTATCATTAAGTGTGCCTACACAAAGATTCGCAATTAATAACGAATCATTGGTCATCAAATCACCACCTGCCAATGGAACCAAAGGTGTTGTCTTTGTAACAGTAATTGGATTAGATAAATCAAAACATCCATCAAGGCCTGATACATTATTTCCTATAGCAATCCCTGTCAATCCTGTAGAATAACTCAAATTCCAAATCTGACAAACACCAGCAGATTGATTATCGAATATAAATGGTGGAGCAGACGGCAACTCCAAGATGTTACCCATTTCGTCCGTTATTAGCCATGCCAACGAATCTCCAATAGACATGGCTAAGCTGACATCAATACTATCTGGCATACTATCACCAACTTCGACACTTACTTCAGTTACACCTCCAGGCACTATCTCTATAATACCACCATCCACTTGCGCTTTGGCCACAGTGATGGCATTGGATAATTCGAAATTACCCGTCAATGAATTGATTTGTTCGCCTATACTAAGTCCGTCAATCTCATTCCAACTTACATTATATACCAAGCAGATATCTTCACTAATACCATTGAAATCAAATGGTGAATTTCCTAATAAATCCAATACTAATCCTGCAGTGTCAGTAATCGCAAAAGTCATTGTGTCTCCTAAGGCGTCTTGTAGTAACACATCAAGTGAATCTAGTTCTCCTCCAAAACATAGATTTGCAGTGGTCAAGGAATCTAGAGTTGTTAGTATTCCACCGCTTACGGTATCCTGAGGAATAACAACTTCTGTCTTAGTCACTGTTATAGGATTAGACAAATCAAAGCAGCCTTCTAACTCTGATACATTAGCATCTATTTCTACTCCTGAAAGCACATTTCCAAATCCAAGATGCCAAATTTGGCATACACCAGCATCACTATTCTCGAACACAAAAGGAGGACCGCTCGGTAATTCCAAAATATTAAGCAGTGTGTCAGTTATAACCCAAGCTGTATTAGGGCTATTTGCCCCAGTAAGAATGACATCTATAGAATCGATAATTCCATCACCAACAATTATAGAAATAGAATCTTGATTAGTAGAAGTAGAAATCATACCAGCTACAGGATCTTCTCTAATGACTGTGATTATATTACTTAAATCAAAGTCTCCTGACAATGTATCTAAATCTTGTCCTGCTGCAAAACCACTGATCATTCCATTATAACTAACATGGACTATCTGACAGGTTCCCGCTGGTAATCCACTAAATTGAAATGGTGAATTTTGAAATACGCCAAAAATGAATCCAAATGTATCTGTAATAGCAAAAGACATATTCTCTCCTACAGCGCCCTCAAGCAATATATCAACTTCAACATTGCTAGTACCCAGACACAAATTCATAGTAGTCATGGAATCTGTGGTCATAATTGTACCTCCAGATAACGAAGGCATACCTTGATTTTTAGTGACCTCTACAGGATTAGAAAGACTAAAGCAGCCTTCTAACTCTGATACATTATCTCCAATTTCTGCACCAGTTAATCCAGTGACAAAACTGAGATTCCAAATCTGGCAAACCCCTTCAGCACTATCTTCAAACGTAAATGGTGGTGCCATAGGCAATTCCAAAATAACCCCAAAGGTATCTGTAACGACCCAAGCCATATTCTCTCCTATAGCTCCTTGTAAGTCTACATTGATAGAATCAATTACACTATCTCCTACTATGACAGAGACAGATGACGTCATGCTATCCGCTGACATTAGCACGCCACCCACTACTTCATTTCTTACAACAGTAACAGCATTAGACAACTCAAAGTCTCCAGATATATCATCTACAGATTCGCCTATACTTAATCCGCCAATTATTCCTTGCCAACTTATATTATATACCAGACAAATCCCAGGACCAGCTGGTTCGAAATCAAATGAATCAGAATCCGTCATCGCGAGTATCATTCCATTCTCGTCAGTGATGACTAGTCTCATCGTATCACCTATAGCTCCTAATAAATCAAACTGAACTTCTGTATCAGGTGTACCCAAACAAACTTCCAAGTTCGTTAATCCGTCTGAAGTTGTTAAAAGACCTCCGGCTATTGTGTCCTGAGGAGGAGCAATGAACTCTTCTTTGAGAACAGTAATTGGATTAGACAAATCAAAACATCCTTCTATATTGGATACATTGTTTCCTATCTCGACTCCTAATAACCCATCGGCAAATGACAAACTCCAAATTTGGCAAACCAAGTCATCCGCATCTTCAAAAGTAAAAGGAGGACCATCAGGTAGATCTAATATATTAGCTAGTGTATCTGTAATAACCCACTGTTGATTTTCACCGATCGTATCAGAGAGATTGACATCTATGGAATCAATGAGACCATCCCCAATAATAATAGTGACTGAGGTCTCATTATCTGCTGTAACTATACTGCCTCCAGATACTTCGTCACGGTCTATGACGATAGGATCAGATAATTCAAAAGTGCCACTTAAATCAGATAAATTATTATTGACTTCAAGACCACTCAGGTTAGGCAATTCATGTACAACACTATATATATTACATATTCCAGGACCAGTCCCAGAAAAATCAAAGGTCGTCTGATCTGTTAATGCTATTATTTCTCCTTGATTATCTGTCACTATAAAACTGCTGAAAGACCCCACCGGATCTGCTTGAAATTCTATAACAACTTGGTCGGCGGAGCCATCTACAACACATAAAGTTGCTTCAGATAAACCACCTTCGAAAACAATAATTCCAGCATCCAAAGTATCAGGCGCTATATCAGAATCTTTTATTACTGTGATTCTATTAGATAAATCAAAACATCCTGTCAAGGCATTGAATTCTTCTCCAATTTCTAATCCTTCAATGCTAGAGTAACTAAGATGTCTTATGAAGCAAGTACCAGCAGCACTTTGACTGAAATCAAATTCGCTTTCAGTTTGTATTCCTATGATGTTATTATCCTCATCAATAATTAAAAAGCTAGAGTTTGGCCCCGATACTCTCTCTATGGTAACTTCAACTACACCAGTAGATCCAGCCGGAATTGTAAACTCATTTCCTCCTTCACTGAATCTCAAAAGACCTCCATCATTAAAACCCTTAGTGATGGTCACACTTTCACTCAATTCAAAGCAAGCTAAACTTATATTGTCTACATTCTCCATACCATTAAAGAGAATTTCTTCTTCTACATGTGCTATGTGATAAACAACGCATGGACTAACATCTATAGCTTCGAAATCAATAGTTCCATCTGAGTCTATCAATAAAACGTCTCCCTCACTATCCGCAACAATGAAGCTACTAAATAGACCTTCGCTACCGGTTACACTGAATTCAATAGTTTGATCTGGCTGATCATTGAGACAAATATCTATTGATGCAGGTCCATCTATAGTTCCACTCTCTACTTGATTTCTGATTATTCTGATTGGATTAGAAACATCAAAGCAAGGTCCTGAAACATTGTTGATATTCTGTCCAACATTGACACCAAACAAAGGACCATTAGATGCTATGGCCCAAATCTGACATACACCTGGAAAAGCGTTGTCAAAATCTAAGGCGCCCATGACCAGCTGAACTGTTTCCGTAATCACGCCATTCTCATCAGTTATAAAGTATTGTATTGCTTGACCAAATTGTCCAGCTGCTTCAATTACAACTGCTTGTCGGTCATTATTCTTAAGACATAGGAATGCTTCGGTTGACCCAAAACTAGTAAGCATACCTGCTGAGACTTGTTCTACATCGACATCTATAGGATTAGATAACTCAAAACATCCTTCCAAATTAGATAGCAAACCATCCACGACTAATCCGGTTAGTCCATTATTATAACTTATATTAAAAATCTGAAACTCCGAAGAGACAAGATTTCCTACAAAAACATTTGATTGATTCTGGATACTCAGAATTCTATTCTGAGGACTAACTAGTATAAAATCATTATTTTGTCCTGAATTACCTGTAAGTACTACATCTATTGCATCTTCATTTCCACATAATGTAACAGAGGTTTGTCCAGACGTGGTCAGCATACCTCCGCCACTTACAGCATTTTGTACTTCTATTAATAGAGGAGATGACAAGGAGGCACAGCCACTAAGATTAGTCAATGTTCCACCAATAGATATATCAGAAATAGGTCCTGACGAACTAATAGCTGTCACATTATAATTGCCTACAGGCAAACTACTTAAATCAAATGATGAGTTATTCAATACATCTAACACCCGACCATTTTGCAACAAAACATAGGTCAAGTTTTCTCCACTGGCATTTTGAAGTTGTGTGTTGACAAACCCATTATTATTATTTGGACAGATGGAAAGTGAACTGAAACCTGATGCAGTTAACAATTGACCTCCTGTAACAAATCGATTAGTTACAGGAATGGGATTAGACAAATCAAAACAACCAACTAAATCAAAAACAAAAGACCCGATTGTCAGGCCGCCTATTGGCCCTTCCGACGCAAGATGAAAAATTTGAAAATTTCCAGATACGAATGGTGTAAAGTCAACAATATTACTATTGGTTACAGCGACGATTCGCATTTGCTCATCAACAATTAGAAAACTAAAATTCTGACCTGCTGGATTCTGAACATCAACGGATACCTGTCTGACTGGCTGTGTCGCCGAACAAAGGTCTGTATTAGATGAGGTAGATATATTGCCTCCATTGACACTATTACATCCACCAGTGATTACTAAGTCTTCTATATCCCAAGCTTGAACATCAGACGTCACACCAACTGGACAGTATGGCAAGATTTCAATTCTAAATAGAGTAGGTTCCGTGACTGTCGTCACAGAAGACAAATCAAAGTATCTAAAAGTCCAGTCTTCATTGGTCGCTATATCAGCCGTTTCGAATAACGTACCATTTCCATCAACAACTCTAATACCCAATTTGGTTGGATAATTATTTGGGCCAGAGGCACCCTCAAGATATTGAAATGTCTCAGGAGCTCTGGAAAAAAAAGATATATTATCTATTGAGCCAAGGCCATCAGGACCTGGTTGCACCATCACTGTCACAAGCAAAGACTTCTGATCACCTGGATTATATGCACAGAGATCGCTGGCACCTAT
Source organism: uncultured Saprospiraceae bacterium (assembly GCA_964567435.1). Classification (GTDB taxonomy): domain Bacteria; phylum Bacteroidota; class Bacteroidia; order Chitinophagales; family Saprospiraceae; genus RFSX01. Next base: position 19,408 of record CAZMMQ010000031.1, read on the forward strand.
ACACATAGCTCGTGTATTATTCATACCAGGTGCACAAGAGTGCTGATTAGTATTGGGATTTACTCTGAAGAGATTACCTCCAAGGACAGATATCTCACTACACTCAGAATTAGCAACAGAAGAAGGTGCAAATTCACTATAATCTGCACTGGATCCTCCAGCAAAAGAGACACAATCGTCAAAGTCAAATCGCAATGAAGGACGTAGATTATTGACCGTAGATTCAGCAATCGGATTGCTAGAAAAAAGGGGAGCTCCTATACACATTAGTATAGGTAAGACTAGGGATAGACAGGTTTTTGGCACCATGGTATTTGTATTCTTAAGAATCTTATATTCGAAGTTATTTGTCAATTCACCAGAGAAGAAATTCAATAGACATAGAAGCGCCAAATGCAAAACACCTTGCATATGCAAATAAAGTCTCATATATCCGATAAGTAACTCCTCATCTTCTGTCTTGGAATAGACTACTGTTACGGCGGAAGCGTTAATATCTATAACGTCCGATCTTAGGGATGTGTGTTAAAACCAAACAAAAATACTCGTAATAATCTATAATTGAAACATATACACATAATAAAATATTATAATATGTTAATATTTCAAAATTGAGAAATCCTGCAAGGGTCCTAAACTATACCACTCACTGCGTACCCAATCTTGAATTTTACATATATAATTGTTTGAATTTCAACGGCGACGATATCTTAGTCTCCAGGATGACATTCTTCTTGCTATCAAAACTTTTGGATACTGTACTTTTGTGTTCGAAGAAAACCACAGGATTTTGAGACTTAACTTTATCAGGATTAGATTTTGGTGTATCCTATTGTCACTTATAGGGAGCAATTCTCTTATAGCACAAATAGGAAATGTTATTGGAAAAGATCTGTCACAACCTGAAATATTAATCAAGGTCGCGCAAGATGACATAGTCCTAGATGGGGTCTTAGATGAAGACACTTGGCAATCAGCACAAAAGGCCAACAAATTCAGTCAATACTTCCCTTCAGACACTGTACTTGCTTGTGGGGAGACCGAGGTGTATTTCGCTTACGATGATGACAACTTTTATATTGCCGCCAAATGCTACACATCAGGTAACGACTTTCTGGTGGAATCACTCAGACGTGACTATGGATTTGGAAGTAACGACAATATCTCCTTCATGTTGGATACTTATAATGATAAGACGAATGCGTATCTCTTTGGCATGAATCCTTATGGTGCTCGAAGGGAAGCATTAATATCTAACGGCGGTAAGACTTTTGATTCATTTGACCCTTCATGGGATAACAAGTGGGACGGTGCTTCTAAGAGGTATGATAGCTACTGGGTTTGCGAACTTAAGATACCTTTTAAGTCAATCAGGTATAAAGAAGGAAAGACCAAATGGCGATTCAACAGCTATAGGAATGATGCGCAGTGTAATGAGATAACGGCTTTTATCAATATTCCTCGTGAATACATATTAATGGATTTGCAGTACACTGCAGAGCTGGCATGGGAAGACCCCTTAGATAAGCCTGGTACAAATATCAGTGTGATACCTTATGTGAGTGGCGGTATTATCAGAGACTTTGAAGATGTAAATGAAACCAGTGCTACCAGGAACTTTGCAGTCGGCGGAGATGCCAAAATTGGGATCACTTCAAGTTTGAACCTTGATTTGACAGTTAATCCAGATTTTTCCCAAGTAGAAGTGGACAGACAGGTAACTAATCTTGACAGATTTGAAATTTTCTTTCCAGAACGCCGCCAATTTTTCTTAGAAAATGCTGATTTATTCAGCTCTTTTGGTACTGGACGATCTAATCCATTTTTCTCCAGAAGAATAGGAATCTCCCGTGACACGGTGACTGGCAATACCATTCAAAATCAAATCTACGGAGGCGCCCGATTGACTGGCAAACTCAATGAAGATTTGAGAGTAGGTCTCATTTCACTACAGACAGCTCCTCAGCAAGAAAATGATCTACCAAGCATTAACTACTCAATATTTGCAGCGGAACATAAGATTCAGGAACGATCTAATATTGGTGTTATACTTATCAATAAGCAAGTCGTTAATTCAGAAGGATTTGGCGGAACAGTGGATAATTTTGATAGAGTAGCTGGCGCTGAATACCGTCTGAGATCTGCTGACAATTTCTGGAGTGGAAAGGTATCTTATCTACAGGCCATCACGCCTAATGATGAAAAACACAAGTTTAGTCATTTTACAACTTTGGAGTATAATAGCAAAAGCTATAGAGTATCCTGGTCTCATTTGCTGGTAGGTAATGGCTTTGATGCGGAAGTGGGTTTTGTCCCTCGAAGGGATATCCTTGTGCTCAATCCATCTTTTGCCTATAGGATATTTACTGAAGACAAGAAAATTAATAATCACACTTTATCTATAAGGCCACGTCTATTCTATAAACTGGGTCAGGATGACAATCTGATCATTCCAGATGCGGCGGTAGAGCAAGTGGAGTTAGGGTTGGAATGGAATATGAGTTTTGCCAATACAGCTAGAATGAATGTAAACTTCCAAACTCAAAACTTTACACTACTTAATGACTTTGACCCTACTAGAGTTCAGGATGATGATGTCTTTATCAGTGCTGGTGAGCAGGTGGCAAATACAAGCTTGTCTATTTCTTATAATGCAGACCGACGAAATAAATTGACCTATCGTTTCAATCCTTCGATAGAATCGTTTTATGGCGGAATCAGGGCTGGTATCAGAGGACAAGCAGGCTACAGACTACAGCCTTTTGGCAACATTGGGATAGAGTACAATTATAATCATATTAATATTGGGGACAACTTTGACGTAGCCAACCTATTCTTGATAGGACCTAGATTAGATTTGACCTTTACAAAAAACCTCTTCTGGACAACATTCATTCAATACAATAACCAGACTGACAATCTTAATTTTAATTCCAGATTTCAATGGCGCTTTGCACCAGTATCAGATTTCTTCCTTGTGTATACAGACAATTATAATACGGAGCAGTTCAACAATCTATTCAGTAGAAATAGAGCTATTGTAGCAAAGGTCACCTACTGGCTAAATCCATAATATTATTGGAAAAAGCAAAAAAATGTCTCTGCCTTTTAATGACAGAGACATCAATTTTCATATGAACTTTAGTTGATTAATTATATTCTATATTAGGCTGCGTTATTGTAAGCGGCTACTTTTGCAGGTGAGTATACCGTATGTCCAGATATGGCCATATTCTTGAGTTGAGGTTTTACTCTGTACTTGATACCAATCTCAACAAGTTGTATAGGAAACTTAATAGAGTCACTAAAAGTTATCTTAGAACCATCTACGTCCTCCCATCTATTCAACTGTATTTCTTCTATATGCTGAGCAGTCTCTTTCCCAAAAAGATTCTTGATTCGAATAAATAGTTCTACGTCGAATAACCATCTGGAGTAGAATGAGGCATTGAATAGATTCTTAGCGACCATTCTTGAGAATACTTTGGCACCACATTGTGTATCCTTGATAGATAACCCGATAATTTTCTGTGTGATCATCCCAACTATGGAACTTGCCAATTCTCTTCCTAATTTCCTATCTATTTGATTGTTATCATTCAGTTTCCTAGAACCAAAGACCATAGACAAATTCTTGCGTTGTAAGTTGTCAACCAATCTGAGGTAATCATCAAAGTCAGTTGCAAGGTCAGCATCTAAATAACCCACCGTATCCACATCAGTGTCCATCATATACTGGAAACCACTACGGACTGCTTCGGCTTTCCCTTGGTTATTGAGTAAATTAACTACAAACACTTGATTATCATGTAGTTGTCTGAATTCTAAAAGTTGATCCAATGTCGCATCAGAGCTGCCATCATTGACAAAACAAATACTAAAGTTATGGTTGGCGTTGAGGAAAGCTGAGTACCTTGAAAACTCTAATCTATCCGCTTCATTATAGCAGGGTATTACTATGGTATGATTCATTTTACAGTAATTTGACTTTAACAATATTCTATACTTAGACACAGCAAATGTGTAACTGAATCAGCCCATTTATCAGTATTTTCTTGTCATAGCTTAGATGGTTCGATTTTTGGACTGTATACCTAGATTTTTGGAATGCAGCACAGTTCCTGGTTTTTAACATTTATGCAGAGGTGACGAAGCACATATATAGGTTTTGACATCGCTGGAAATCTTGGTACGGTATAGTTGGACAAGATTAGACAATACTACTTGCTATCAATATTGATAGCGACCTTATTCCACGGTACTCTATTGAGTTTTACTGTGAATGATACCTATGATGCCTTTGTGCATATGTTCTTTGGTAGTCATTACGCAGAAGGATGGCTGGAGACTTGGAATTACAAGTGGTATACTGGATTTACAATGACGAGTTATCCACCCCTTGTCCATCAAATAATTGCTCTTGGTTCTTTCATTTTTGGACTAAAAGGCGCTTATATCCTGTGGGCCTTGGTTGTCATCGGACTCTTTATAAGAGGTATATATCACTTTTCGAAAATCTGGGTATCTAAGACTGCTGCTGCCTACGCTTGTACTATAGCTGTATTATCCTCTTCTCTGACCGAAGCGCTGCATTTATTCGGACAACTACCAAGTCTTACAGGTATTGCTTTGCTGCTCAATGCTTGTCCAGAAATCTACAAGTGGATTAGGTTTAATCGATGGTCTTATTTTTTGACTGGAATGAGTATAATCGCTTGTCTCACAGGTGCACATCACGTGACAACCATCTTTGGAATGATCTTTTTTATTGCGCCAGTTGCTGGCGTTGCTGTTATTGATCTCTGTACTGAAGATCAAGGAAGTATAAAAAATGTTCGATTTAGCCATGTTCTTAAGAAAGTATGGTTTGAATTACCTAAAGCGATAACACTTGTTATCACTATCATTCTAATAACGATCATTATCATCCTACCCTACTGGATCTGGAGCAAATCAGACCCGATAAGCCAGGTGACTATACCACATGGTAGTAGGGTCTCATTTATAGAGGAGCCCTCACTCGGACTCATGTTCTTTATCATTCCATGGGGCCTTTTTCTATTTTTTATTCCTGGTGTAATCCGCCAAGTGATACAACCTCGAAATATATTCTTAGGCATTGCCTTTATTCTTGCTTTAGTATTGGGAACTGGCGGTACCACGCCTATTCCAAAGATGTTACTAGGAGAGACGGCATTCAACATTCTTACGCTGGATAGATTCACATTCTGGGCTACGATTATGGCCATCCCGTTTGTTGGGCAACTAACCGAAAGTCTTATATCAGGTAGACTTAAGAGTAAGATTATACAAAAGTTGGGCACATCTGCTCACAGTACAATCGTATTTACTCTGGTGTTAGCCTATGTGGCGATCGCAGGAGCCGTCATTAATTTTTCTAACTTTAAATCAATTCAGCCAGATCCTATTGACATAGATCCCATTGTTAACTTTATAGAACGAGATGGGCATGAGGAGTGGCGTTATCTTACATTAGGATTTGGCGATCAGATGGCATGGTTATCAGCCAATACTGATGCTTTGTCTGTAGATGGCAACTATCACTCCGCAAGACGGTTACCAGAATTGACTACGCGAGCTGTAGAACGAATTGAAAATGCAAAATTTCTAGGAGAGGATGGATTAATAGCATTAAGGAATTTTTTAAAGTTGCCTAATAAATATCACCTCAAGTATATCTTCTCTAATGACAAATTCTATGAGCCGCTTTTATTCTTCTATGGGTGGGAAAAACTAAAACCCTTAGAAAATAATATTGATGTATGGGAAAGAAAGGATGTGCTGCCTTTACCCAAAATACTCCCCAAAAAGGAGATACCCTCGTACCAAAAAATAATGTGGGGAACCCTTCCTCTATCTGCATTGATATTTGCTATCTACATCAACCTATTCTACTGGAGATCTCGTAAAAAAACTAAACAAACACCATTAAAAACAATTACTAGAAATAAGCCAAGTCGTCAGTGGAGATTACTCTATTTACTATGGTTTTTTATCTTTCTAATCGGTCTAATTGTGATGAGCTATCGCATATATAAAGATGCCAATCCAGAGCATGACTATAAAGAATTAGTCCAAGCTTATTTCCATGCCATTGATTACAAAAAATACGATAAAGCCTATCACTATCTTGATCAATCAGATGGCCTGACTTATGAACAATTCTTATTAGAAAATTCGTTGAAAGATGGGATCCTTGCCTCATATGCCAGATTGGATACAGTCAAGATCATATCGGAAAAAGAAATCAATAAGGACAAGTTAGAATTGGAGGTCGAGGCTCATTGGTTTACTGCTGTACAGAAGTACTCCTCCTTACATACTCTCATTGCTCAAAAGAAAGAAAAGCATTGGGTCCTCACACGGGAACCACTTGAGGCTGCAATCCCATCAGAACAGATGCTTCAAATTTTGGATGTGAGCTTTCATGATCATGGTAGAAGAAAAGCGACTATAACCAACACTGCTCGTGAAGACATATTGGACAGACCTGAAATCTATATCAATTCTGCAAAGCTCATTAGAAAAGATGGAGAATATCATATCATAGGAGAGATCACCAACATTGATAATGTGCCTGCCTATGTATCTATAGAAGGTATACTATTGGACGACAATGACCAAGAACTTATCAGAAATAATGCAGATAAAGTCATGATCCATAACCTACTTCCAAAAGAAAAAACGCCATTTAGAATAGACTTTAATGAGTGGGAGAATATAGACAAAAGCGTTTCTTTAGAAGACGTGGCTAAATTCCATATCAATACACAGGCTTTAGTGACTGATGAAAAAATATATAGATTCTATGGTCTAAAAGAAGTCACAATTTCTGAAGACAAAATAGATGGCTGGTATGACAATTATGGGAATAAAGAAATTAGCATTCCACAGATCATTATTGAAAAAAGAGTTAATGGGGAGCTCCTATGGGTAGATGATTTATATCTAGACAGTGGCATCCGACCACAAAGGCAAAGAACTTTCTCTTTTGACATCAATAATGACGTCAATGTTCTAATTAAATCCAGGCCTGAAGATGATAAGTTGCTTTCCAATAGTTTTTATAACTCGGCGTTATTGAATTACTTGCCTTCATCCAAGTTATCGCCAAGCACAATGCTTGAAGTAGACAATGTGCAATTCAATTTATTCATAAATGGATTGACTGCAGAATGATTTGGCGGTATCACATATTCATTCCATTGTTTGTTTTAATGCAGTTTTCTTGCAAGGAGAATCTGACATCTATTGAAAAACAAACTGTTGGTGATGTAGAGTTACTCTTTAAGCACCAAAAAAAACCTAAGGTTGGAGAAGACTTGTTAGTGATTGTAACCAGTGCTGTGAAGAAAAATATTCCTATGACTCTAGTGATGAACTCTGGTCTTGGAGTTAGGACATACGATATATTGACTCAAGTAAAATTGGTTATTCCAGATACTCATCTTACCGAATCTGGACGGTATACCTTTACAGTACTGTATGCAGGAGAAGTACAAGCAGTAGAACACATTAGTCTAGATGCTGGACAAATTGTCAATCCACTGGACTTATATACAGGCCCAAGGTCTATTCTAGTAGGTGGCAAACAAAATACCATGGTCACGACGATTCCAACTGACCAATATGATAATGGAATCACTAAAAAAACAACTATTCAGGTGAGCACAGACAGATCTAGTTCAGATTCCAAAAAGGTAAGTATTAAAAACCTACTAGCAGTATATAAATTATCTTCTGACAATCAGTCCAAAATAATCACAGCTGGTGTATCTAAAGGTGAAAAATCATCTAAAGCCCAAGCGATCTCTCAGGAACCAGATTGGGCTGTCAATTTTAAAATTGAGATAGTTGATAAATATCCCTACGCAGATAATAATCATTACACTAAGCTTAGAACAAATAAACTGACAGATACCTATGGTAATCAGATTACAAATGGGACCTTGGTGACCTTTGATATTACATCTAATGATGGATCCAAATCAAAATATAATAGCATCGTTCTAGACGGATATGCAAGTGTGAGTATTAGAAACCCAAGTCGACCAACATTCTTACTTATTAATGCTTCTATAGGCCCTTACAGTCAGAGCAATGAAATTAACGTAGAATATACATCTATTATTAAGCGGATTCCATTCAGATTTGATCAAGCAAACATGATGCTCGAAATAGGACCAATAGTAGCTCATGAGGGACAATTCATACCCGATGGCACTGAAGCCATGCTAAGAACAAAGAATGAGGAGACTAGGATTGAAGTTATCGATGGAGAATGCAAATTCAATCTTAAGGAATTAGGTCTTTCAGATATACAAACTCTGTATTTAAATATTAGTGGACTAGAACAGAAGATTGTGATTAAATGAAAGCCTTATTTAAATACAAGCTCTTTTATATTACACTCACGTTAATGACCTTATCGATGGCCATCATTATGTTGTCCAGAGTACTCGGCTATGTACATTCCGGAGCGATAACAGAAAATCATTATGAATTAGGTATTGCCCAACTTAAGAATCATAATCCCGAAATGGAGTGGCTGGTAGACGATACAAATATAGAAGGGACTATCACACATTTACTCAGAAAAGAAATAACAAAAGCTTATAGCGATGCATGGGGTTTGTTAAACCTGAGTATAGTAGAAAATAAGGATCTTGGATTAGCAGGATATTATACTAAACCAAAAATAGATGCCATAAATAGTATAAGCTATGATAAGGGCCTAATCATAGAACGATCAGATCTTAATCATCAAATGAAACTACACTTTATCTCTTTTGATAATCAGGTTATAAGTTTTACAGATTATGGGGTTATTGTAGAAACAACCTATGCTATCGACAATACACCAATTACTGTCAGAGATACTTCGGATTACAAAATTATCATGACAAGAAATGATGGTCGCTGGCTAGTCAATAAACTACTGCGGGAATAATAAAATTGAGATCATTCTCTATACATTATAAATGTGTCGTGTCAAATCTTAAAGTGATCACTATTCTAAATCACTTCAATACTAATCCAACCTTATTTAGAACCGAGGGCCACTGCTGGTTGGTATACTGGTCCAATATCCTCAAATGATTTCTCTTTCTTAGATATCAAATTCTCGAAGTGCATTAAGTACCACTCAACAATATCATTCATAGGCAAAGAGGTAGCAGCTGCATAATTTGCTTCTCCCATCTGACGGCGATATGCTGAATCTAGTAGAAGCGATTCGATAGCGTCCGCCAAGCTCTCTACACTGGCTGGCTTAAAAAATGCGCCTTGATATCCTTCCTCTTCAATCAACTCTTTTAGATCACCAATATTCGGCAAAACTACCGCTTTGGCAAAACTGCCTGCCTGATGTAAAACGCCTGAACTTCCTGTGGTAGAGGTATATGGAAACACAACAACTGTACTATTTATAAATATATCAGGAACGTCTTCTTCCTCCACATATCCCCAATAAGTAACATCAGATACATGGGCATACTTACTCTTGACACTATCCAAGTATCCAATGGCATTGGGATTATCGCTTCCCGCAATGACAATTTCCATTTCTTGTCCGGTTCGTTTGCGAACTATCTCTACTGCTTCAATAAGTTCTTCCACTTTTTTATAGGTACCAAACTTTCCAAAGGTCATAATGTTTGTTGTTTTTGACTCTACTTCAGGCGCAGGCGGTATCACATCAAAAGTGCCGTGAGGAATTAATGCCACATTCTTAGCACCATATTTTTTCTCCAATATTCTTACATACTTCGGCATTGTCACCACAAGTAAGTTTGACAACAGTAGAAACTTTGTAAGAATAGTGCCAATAAGTCCATATGCCTTTTGCAACAATTTGTTGTCGGTAATCTTTGCAGATTTGTAGTCCACTGTCTCTGTGATATTATGTAACAACGTTACTGCAGGTACACCAATCATGCGTGAAAGCACTGGCAACAATAAGCCTAGTGCGGCTATTACCTTTCTATCACCAAAGGACAAGAATTGTATATTGTACAAGACAACGTTAGGCTTCTCTTTTCTCAACGTTCGCAGAATTGCACCAACAGTACCAAAACCATTAAATGACCAACATGGAATAATTTTAATAATTGTCCCTTGTTCTTCAAGGTCTTCAGGATAACTTTCAGATATTCTATCAGATAGAATGACTATCTCTTTTACATTCTCTTTATTAACAAAGTTCTTAACAAGATGAAAGGCATACTCATTAAGTGTACCTTTACTAGGTGGATATGGACTAACAATTGCAATTTTCATGGCGATAAATGTTGTAATTCGTAATTGGAAACTGAGTGCTCAGGCTCTATATTTGCAGGCCTTGACATAGCCTTATTTGAAATCAATTTATAAATCATCATCGCGACAAGCATAATACTTAGTACACAGATTTGAATCCAGATAACTTGTAACATAGATCCATGGAATAAGCTAATTGTAGCTATCTGCATGACACCAAATACCAAGGCGATGATGACAGGAACATATTTTTCTAAGGACAGATAATAGTATACAAATACATTGGCGCAGGCAAAGAGACTAGTAGCCAAAGTGTATAGATAGAGATAACCAGAGATGGAGAGATAATTTACTCCAAAAGCGTGTAGTATTATCCAATCGCCAAATAAATACATTACCACCGTTGTACAACCACAAAGTCCAGCCACAATAAACATAGCTCTCCAGAAATACATCACATGTGGTTTGCCTTCTTTCTCCAATTTGATCACTTTAGGAAATAGTACCATAACCACTGACCACGTCAAAAAAAATATAGCTTTGCCCAGTGTGGCCAAAGAGGCATATAGTCCAGCTTCATTTGCGTCAAAATAATGTTTGACAAGTATTATATCTCCATTATTAATAAGGACTTGACTGAGTTCATATAGAATTGTCATCCATACAAAGGCCAATAATTGTTCTTGACTTAATCGACTTTCCTTCTCTCTAGGTATACTAACTTGATATACTGCGACAACAACAACAAATGAAGACAAGAATCCAATACTTACAAGTTCAGAGAAACTATGACCAATCATATAAATCAATGCAATAGTACCTGCAACTCTAACTATCATCTCTACCACATAGGTCATTGCTAGTCGCCCAAATTGTTGGCGACCTTGTATGATGCCACGCTGCACACATAAGCCCATATAAAAGGGTAAGCCTACAAATACAATCATCAAAGAATGAGGAGAAATAAACTGTAAGTAATTTTGGATATACCCTGAAGCGAAAACTAACATCAATGCAATGACCGTAGCAAAGATCCAGACTTTTGACCGAAGTGTCGATAGCCAACCATTTTCTTTCTCTGCCTCCAATTTCGCAGCAATCATCTGCACACCCAAACCTAAAAAAGAAAATATCATAACCATTACTGCCAAGATATTTGCCTCCGAAAATCCTTCTGGACCTAACCATCTGGCTAGAATGACATTGAGACCATAATTAAATATATTGACAATAAGTGTTGCCAACAATAGCATGACCTCACTGTACTTATCTAACCAATATGATAATTCTTTCTTCACTCGAATCTGGTCGATATAATTAGGATTGGATTAATTCTACATTAAAGTAGTCGTGCAACTTGGTTAAATGCATAAACTCGTGAGCGGGATGGTTAGGTTTGCTCAGTAGCACTAGTCGCTCCCCTATGGCATTGGCCTTTCGATGGGCCATAGTCAACGTATTCACTCCAGTTATGTCAATGCGATTGAGATCTCTTATGTCTATATAGCATTCTAGAGGACATTCCTCTAATAAGTGAAATAAATCTCTTTTCAATTCTAAAGCACCTTTACCTGTCAGATCTCCGGACAATATAACCGTCAATCTATCTTCTTGGCTATCTATCTTTTTGTGTAGTTTCATCTTCATCATTTTTTTAACCTGCAATTAATAGCTGGTCACATTTACTTCATTTTTTATTGGATAGATATAAATGAATTGAGTTAGGATTGTCAGTTAGAATCGATAGTTTAATTTTAGTTTTACTTCGTTGTAAGAAAATAATCCAAGTAAGTTAGTGGCTGCAGCATCAGCGGCTAGGTAACTACCTTCCACACCAAAACCATTCTTAAAATGATATCCCAATTTTCCTTCTATACGTGTCGTTGCTCTTGGGCCTGACCCATTAATCCGTTCACTGCCAAAAGAAGCTTGGAAAGCATACTTTACTGCGGAAGGAGTGGTATCGTTATCTATACGCATAAATCCTTCTAGCAAGTGATATGATTCTGGGCTGAAGTAAAATATATTTCTCTCCAGAAAGGATATATAATTATGGCTGATCCCTACTTTTACGATTGGATCTTTTGTGATCATATAATACAATGAGTTATAACTGAATCGACGAATATTTCTATCCGAATGGGTTGTAAGGATACCGTTAGAATATAAACCCAACCGAGGGGTAATCAATACGTTAAAAGCTCCAGATATATGATTGGCCTGAATTTGCTGGTTAATTAAATCCACACCGTAATTATAATATTCGGTAGAATAACCAAGCTTAGCATATACTCTCTGAGAAGGAAATAATTCTACAGCAGCGTTCGTCATAAAAAGACTCGATTGGACTTCGTTTGATCTTATAGTAAGATAATCAATTCCAAAATGAAGATATATTTTATCACTCATAATAAAGCGATCTGACAAACCAAGCCTTTGAATATCAGCTGTATTATTTTCAATTATATAACTCTCTTGCATAGACCCCCTAAGACTGAACCTATGTCTATCCGCTACTGGAATATCAACACCAACTGTATACAATCCGGTTTTGTTACTCTCGCCATCAGAGACATATTTATATTCACCAAAAACATGTTTTTTCCCAGCTGCAATTACCTGTTGGTTTAGCTCATCCACTTTTGTGGCACCTTCTTTCCAATCAGATATATTGTCCAAAAGATTTTTTGCCTCAGTGTAATAGCCTTTTTTATACAATTCGAATGCGCGGGCCAGGCTGATATGATTTTTTGAATTGAGCGCCGTTGGATCATGTTCATTAATGACTAATGCCTTAGTAATGTATTCTAACGCTATCTCATTCTTTTGCATAGATGCATGCGCATGGGCATATCCTACAGTGGCTACAAAGTTGTCTGGTTCTCCACTCAATACAGATTCATAGACTTCAAGAGCAAACTCAGGCTCCTTATTCCACATATATGCCTCTGCTATGTTAAGCTCTATTTCTGTATCATTAGGATATTTCGCATCTAATGCTTGAAGGTAATTGAGTGCCTCTACTGGTCTACCTCCCAAGCCTACCGCTCTGGCATGACAAATCCTTGCTGTCTTATCGTGCACATCAAAGAAATCTTCAAAAAATAATTCTGCTTTGCTAAATTGATTAGACGCCAATAGATCAAATCCAAATTGGAGTGGATCTTGGGCGACTGCGTCATTAGGTACAAAACACCATATAGCACATATTATCACGACAATAGCCCTTAGTCTGTTGGTACTAAAGGACTTAAAAAAGTTTTCTTCTTTATGTTTTATCATACTCTGATCACAACAGGTTACACTATTCTATTCTTTGTATTTCTATAAGTTTTGGTGCTTGAGCATTGGATTGAGCTATATGATATTGATACTATTCATAAGGATAGGTTTGTGGGCTCTACTGATAGGAATCACCTTTTCTCCTATTACTAATGAGTTGTCTTCTATATCCACGATTTTATCCATATTGACAATAAAAGACCGATGCACTTTCATAAATCTAGAATACTTCAATCGATCTGCCAAGGCTTTAAGTGCACCATAAATGACATGCATCCTTTCTGTCGTGATGACTTTTATATAATCACCAACATTCTCAAAGTAGAGAATTTGATCATAAGGAAGACGTACATATTTGCCATCGCATTTAATGTAGAATTCCTTTGACTCTGAGCCTAGCCGAGCATTATTGCGCTGTTCAAAATTTTTCTGAATTTTTTCTACCGTCTTTCCAAATCTATTGATACCGATAGGTTTAGCCAAGAAGTCTGTAACATCATAATCATAGGCATCTACAGCGTACTTCATATTAGCGGTTGTGATGACAACCTGTGGCATATAGGTTAGGGTTTCCATCACTTCTAATCCACTCATATCTGGCATCTCCATATCCAAAAACATCAAATCAATTTTTTCATTGGTCATGAATTCCAAAGCTGGCAGTCCGTTAGAAAATGAATTGATGACATTGATACAATCTGTCGAAGAGCAATACTGCTCTAATACAGCTGCCTCCATTGGGTTATCCTCAACAACAATAGTTCTTATACTCATTTCAGGGAATTTAATTGTGATTCAATTCGCTTTAGCTCTTCCATGATGATTCCATACTTGTCATCCAGAAGGGCCTTGAGTTTGGTATATTGGTCGGTTACTTCTTCAGAGTGGTTAATTGCAGAGAGTTCTAATTGGCAAGTAAGATCAGATAGCTCAGGCAATCCAACCCAGCTAAAGTTATACTTGATTTTGTGGGTAACAGTTTGAATAACCGCATAATCCATATGGCTTATGCTAGATTCCAATTCTTGGATATCAGAATCAATATTATCAATGAATGTACTAAACATTTTGCGACCAAAAGCGAGGTTTTTACCAAAGTTTTGGTCTAGTAGATTCGTGTCCAAATTGGGGTTAAAGTGGAATTTTCCTTCATTAATTGAAGTAGGCTCATGCTTATTAGCAGTGGCTATTTGGGATTTCATAACAACACCTCATAGTGGACACCAAAGGCATCCTAATTCTCAAAATATTCTACATATATAAGACACATTCTCATATATAGCACCCCTAGATAGTGGCCATTATATCCCCTTAGATGGGTAATATATTCCTCTTAACTCCTTGAATGACAAATAGGTGACAATTCTATATAGGCAAAAAAAATAGGGACAGATCAAAATGACCCATCCCTACAGGATATAGTTAAATCTTTATGCTGCTAATTGATTACAATTGATACATTTCCATCTCCTTCACCCATTCCCTTAGCATCGATCTGCTTATCAGCCACACCTAAGGTTACTAACATATCATGTACAACTTGTGCTCTTGCTTTTGTAACACCC
This sequence comes from uncultured Saprospiraceae bacterium, assembly GCA_964567435.1. Taxonomy (GTDB): domain Bacteria; phylum Bacteroidota; class Bacteroidia; order Chitinophagales; family Saprospiraceae; genus RFSX01. The sequence goes on from CAZMMQ010000031.1 coordinate 34,533, forward strand.
TTCTTAGCGCCATCTGCAGAACTCACTTGTACGGTGATCTTTGCATCAGGCATGCTCTTTAATGCTGCTGCTAATCCTTCAACTTCATTCTTAGAGAAAGAAGTGATTCGATTAGACTCAGGATCGAAAACAATGTCATGAAGTGCATAATTAGTCATTGTGGCTCCTTCTGCTTTCTCCTTGAACATGCCGCCAAATAGGTTCTTGAAAGCATCAGCTGTCTGTCCTGCAGCACCAGCTACTGCACCTCCAACTGCTTTTCCTGCATCCCCTATTGCCTTGCCTACTTTGGCTAAGAAGCCTAAGCTCTTACCGTCTGCATCAAAGTATTCGCCATCTTTTACAGTGAACTCTCCACTCTTAAGAAACATTTTACCATCTTTCAGAAGATTGCCATCGGCATCCAATGAAAGACCAGCTACAGCAGTCATCTTATCTTTTGCCATATCTCCAGCCTTCTCCATACCATCTTTGGCTTTAGCCATGCCTTCTTTGGCCATGCCTTCTCCATCGTGGTGATGTTTGCCTTTATGTACTGTACCATCTGCATGAGTATGCGTCTCACCATTTGTGTGTTTATGCATTTTTTTCTCTTCCTCTTTCTCCATAGCAACTCCTTCAGCTTTGTCGCCACCGTCTTTACTACCACCCATTTGTTGCATTAAAAACCAACCGCCGCCTACTAATAATAAAAGAGGTATTAACCACTTCAAAAATCCACCTCCATTCTTAGCCGTTTCAGTCACTGCAGCCGTTGATCTGGTAGCAGCACCTGCAGCAGCCCCAACTACATTACCTACACTCTGATTAGATAAGTAAGACTGCAAACCTGCTGCATCAAGATTATTGGTCTTGACAATCTTCCCAAGTGATCCCAATAAAATTGGAGAGGCAAGATTCATAAGCTTAGAAGAGGCGCCAGCATTCAATCCTGGTGCATTAGCCATATCAGCTACCTTACTCCCGAATATTGAATCATTAAGCTTAGACCCCATGTCCATGAATGATGATGAATTACTTCCACCTATAGAAGATGACAGGTTATTAAGTGTGCCTTCACCTAAGTTATTACTGTTTATCATATCCAACAACTGTCCTGCACCTTCTTTAGTTGAGCCTTTGGATATAAGACCTTTCATCATAGAAGGTAACATGCTACTAAGAGCCGTTTGCGTTACAGAAGAATTAGAACCGATAAGTGAAGCAATTTTTCCAACAATATTGCCAGAAAGAACGCCTTTTGCGACGTTAAATAAATTGGTCATTTTGTATTATTTGTGATAATAAGATTACAATTAGAAATAATCTTTCCGGATTTGGGCCAATCTTCACAAATGAGTATAGCAATGCTACGAAATTAAGACTTATATCTTTCGGCTAAGTCACTATTAAAGTCTAAAATATCCAAATAATTGCGACTTTGAAAACGGAAGGACTATTACTATAGACTATTTTGGAAAGTAATGCGCCTTAGTACTCTTTTGGATGGATATGCATGTAAATGCCACCCAAAAACTATCTAACACAAAGGCGGTTCTTTGGACTAGAGGCAAGAAAGATTCCCATAATCGAAATTGGTACAAGAAAAAGAAAATGATACTTAGCACCAGACAAAAGATTGCAAATCCACTTTTTTGAATAGAAAACTGGAAATAATACTCTCTAATAAGTAAAGTCACCAATACGGTGCCCATTATACCAGATATCAAGACTATAGTGTCATGATGCACCGAGAAGAGAAATAGAAATATCGTCATAGAAGCGACCCCTAAGATTTGTACCGCCTTTAGACTCCAGTTATATGATTTGAACCTAGAGGGCAATATATAGAAGAACACTGCCATACCTACAAAGAGAAAGGTATTTCCAATAATAGCTATTGTCCGGGCACTATTCTCAAATCCACTGGTAGAAAATTGTTTCATTAAATCACAAAAAAGATGCTCTGTCCAAGTGTATACATCTTGACCACTACCATATTTTTCGGCTGCTAAGACAAATAGCAACACATAAGCTACCAATCCGACGATTGGAATAAAGGGCAAATAAGGCTTATTGATTCTATTTTTTAAAAAACTATTCAAGATTTACTTTTCTACAGACTTAAACATGGTGCGAAATTAATGAATTAGATAAATTTTTTGTCATTTCGACACTGGAAGGAGCGCAGAAATCTATTAACTCAAGAACTATACATTTTGTAAAATTTATACACAATATACGAGCACGAAGAAATCTCCACATGGTCGATTTGGAAAGTGTCTTTTTAAAGCAACTGGGCCTTTTTACCTTCATCAATGCAAAGGGGCACAGAGAGTTCTTAGTTTCTCCGCATGAAGACTTATTTTTTTTGATAAAAAAGCTAGCAAAAATCTAGAAGACCGAATGCTATCCACTATGCCGCTCCCACTACTCACCATTATTTTAGCTATAGCTCGGCTTCTTCCTTTGCACTCACATCCTGTTACATTTTTTATCATTTCGACCGACTGTAAGGAGCAGGGAAATCTATTAATTCTAGATTCATACATTTTATAAAACCACATTCACTATACGAGCACGAAGTAATCTCCACAAAGGTAGATTTGGAAAGTGTCTTTTTAAGCCAACTGAGCCTTTTTACCTCCATCAATGCAAAGGGGTACAGAGAATTCTCATTATGATTTAAACTACTAATTCTTTCGTTTTTGTTTAGATAAAAAATCCTTCGACCTTGCCTTACAGGGCTTACAAAAAAATAATTTTTTGCTAACTAACCCCAGAGGCTTTAACATTGAGATCTATCCCAGTGTATAGATGCAAAAGCAATTAAGCCCTGTAGGGGCGACGCTATAATGAAATTGTGTCCTTGCAGGTTTATGTACATGGGATATACAATGCAAGGTAAAAGCATGAACAATAAGGCAGTTAACAAAACAAGAATCGCAATAGTAGTGTGATACAGGTTCTGCAATCAAAATTAGATTTACTTTTACTATTCACCTAACCCATTTATAGAATGCGAATTACACTCTTATTGACTTTTGTCCTAAGTATATTTTTGATCTCTTGTGGTGATGATGGAGAAACGTCGAATGTACCAGTGGTCACTAATATTGCCAGTAGTTCTGTATTCGTTCAGAATAACATAATATATGGAGAAGGCCTCGTGCATGATAGTTTGAACAGCGAAGGTGCAGGTGCTGTCGCACTGCTTATGGATATATATGAGCCAGAGGAAGATATAGAGAACAGACCGCTGTTCATGTTTATTCATGGAGGTGGATTTATAGGAGGCACGAAGACGCAGGCGCAAATATTAAGTTTTGCAGAATATTTTTCATCTAGAGGGTGGGTCTTTGTATCTATAAATTATAGGTTGAGAGATAACTTTGGTACTGTCCCTCAGGAGTGGATAAATTTTAGTGAGGTATTGCCGACAGAAGATGTCAGGTCGCAGTTTCTAGCCATCTACCCAGCAATCAGAGATGCGAAATCCGCTCTAAGATTTCTTGTCGCCAATGCAGGGGATTACAAAATTAATACAGACCATATAACCGTTGGAGGTGGGTCGGCTGGTGCTATAAGTGCCCTTGCCGTAGGAATGTCGGAGGCAGAAGATTATAGAGATGAATTAGATGTACTTTCGGATGGCACGATAACTCAAAACAATCTCAACCAAAACTTTGAAGTGCATTCTATCATCGAACTGTGGGGTTCTGATGTAGCTTTGGATGCGCTTGAATCCATCTATAGTCTTCAAAGATTTGACAGTAATGACCCACCCATTATGATTGTACATGGCACTCGGGACACTACTGTATTATTTACGGAAGCCGAAGATCTAAGAGACAGATGCATTGATAATAATATTCCCTTTGAGTTCTTTCCCATTGAGGGAGGTGGACATGCTGTGTGGGGTGCGACTGTCGATGGTGATGATCTAGAACGATTAACGTTCGAGTTTATCGTAGAGCAACAAGGACTAATTGTAGAGTAACTTAAGAGTAGCTATACCTATGGCTGCTATCGATTACAAAATTAATGTTGTCTCAGATAAATGGTCAATTGAGAGGTATGAATATGAGAATGTATTCTAATAGACAAGTTCATTTAATTATATTGGATTTAATTTCTGCGCTCTAATTGCATCTTAAGCTCTGCCAATTCTTTGTGGGTCAGATTTCTCCACTGGCCTACTTTGAGGTCATTAATATTTAGATCCATGATGCGTACCCTCTTCAGTGTCACTACTCGATAATCGCAGAATTCTACCATACGCCTTATCTGCCTATTGAGACCTTGAGTCAATATAATCTTAAAAAGATTTTTTCTGAGCTTGAATACTTTGCAGGGTTTGGTTTTAGTGCCAAGCATGGGAATAGGTAGTGACATGCGTTGGATAAACTGTTCAGTAATTGGCTTATTGACAGTTACTATATATTCCTTTTCATGTTCGTTCTCTTCTCTGAGAATTTGATTGACGATGTCTCCATCATTAGTAAGTAATATTAATCCTGTGGACGGTTTGTCTAAGCGGCCGATCGGGAATATTCTCTGAGGGTGATTGACAAAGTTGATGATATTATCCTTGTCACTCAGGTCTGTGGTTGTTGTAATACCTGGTGGCTTATTAAGCATAATATAGACTGGCCTTGGTTTGGTGCCTATCGATTGTCCATCAAGCGTCACTTCATCTCCTATCTCTACCCTATTACCTTTGACCGCAGTGACCCCGTTAATCTGAACCCTGCAGGCTTCTATCCACTTATCAGCTTCTCTTCTGGAGCATATACCTGTGCTACTAATAAATTTATTAAGGCTGATAGAATCTTGAGACATATATAGCCAATTTAGAGTGCATTCATCACAACATCCATAGCAGATCTCTGCTTATAATCTGGATCATAATGCACATACTTGATGATGCCATCCTGTCCAATTAAGTAAGTGGCTGGTATTGGCATCACAGGCTCTTTATCTCCATTAAAAGCTTCTATACTATTGCCCTTGGCTTTTTTGATATAGTCATTGTACTTTTCAGTAACATGAAAGAAGACCTTGTAATCTTTCATTACTGAATGATTGTCATCGTAGAGTATGGGATAATTAAGTGCATTTTTTTGATGGAAGGATTTCATATATTCTGGCAGTTGTGGACTTACTGCAATGACTTGTGCTTGGCCAGACGCTGTTATATCCATCAAATTATCTTGGAAAGCCTGTAGATGCTTCCTACAAAATGAGCACCACTCGGCTCTTAAAAAAACCATCAGCACTGGCCCTTTCATCAACTTCTCTGACAAGCTAACTTTACTCCCATCTTGATCCATTAATGCAAAATCAGGCGCTCTTTCTCCAATCTGAAGTCCGCCCAAAATGTTAGCAGTATTATTAGCGATACCATACTTGGTTAAATCATCAGCCTTATCAGCGTGAGTGATTTCCGTGCTCTTCTCGGAATTGGTTTTTTCAGATTGAGCAGGACTGGAAGCATTATTACAAGCTATCAGAAAAAGGAAAGCGACAACGACCATTTTGACTATTACTATGCGCATATCTATCGTAAGTTATTAATAGCACAAGGTCGTGTTATTAGTCAAGAAACTCAAAAAAAAACCAAGTAGGTGGTACTACAAATAAAACACCCTTAAGTATGGGTGATTACTTAAAGGTGTAGTAAAAGTCCATGTACTTCAATGGCTTAGGGTAAATCTAATCAAAGTGGAGAAGTACTAAAAACAGAAAATTAGGATATCAAGGAACAAAATGCTATAGGATAAGCAGAAGTTGGTGATTATTAGTTGATAAAGTACCTTATTTTGCTTTTAAAATAGAGAATAATGTAATACATCGAATTTTTGGATCAAATCACAGTATTATATATCTACTGAATAGACCATTTAGGCTACACGACTTTTATTGACGATCGCAAGGAGGAGTTTGGCGCTTGTTTTAGTTTAGTTATTAAAGCTGAGTTAGCGTTAAGAAATGGGTAGAGCCTAGAATTTTGTTTCCCGTTCGACTTTGCTCAGGGCAGGTTTTTTTCAATGAAAAAGAAAACCGCAGGTAGGCAAGTACGATTAGCTAGATACTAAATGTGGAAACTGCTCATTTTCGATAACAGTTTAGCATTATTATCTATGTGAATCTGTTGATTTATGCTATATCTTAGATACGCTATTCAGCAAAGATTATTGATCTTGATTCTACAGAAGGATA
>CAZMMQ010000032.1:0-38548 GCA_964567435.1 uncultured Saprospiraceae bacterium
ACCAAATGCACTGTCAACCAGCTAACTGTATGACTTCCACGTCTTTGTCTTTCTCCCATCTTCTCAAGATATAAAATTTGTAGAAACTGAAAGTAGTGGACTAAAAGTCCATAGATTCAACTAACTTTTGAGACCATTGAATGTGTTAGTGGTGTAAATTGTAAATGAAGAATTGTCTTATGATTTATTGGAGAGCAATTATTTCAATGGTTATAGCACGGCCGAAGCATTAGGTACACGACTGGACCTGTAATCATTACATACAACCAGACCGGGTAAACCCATCTTGCCATACGCTTATGCTTATCTACGGACATGGTTATACCACGATTAAATGTCAACAAAATAAAAGGCAAGGAAAGTCCAGCCAGAATTATATGTGATATAAGGATGATAAAGTATACCGTCCTTATTGAACCAACACCACAATACTTGGTTTCAGGTGTAGTAAAGTGATATACCACATAAGATAATAGAAAAAAGAATGAGCACACCATCGCTCCGAATACCATATTTCGGTGCATATAGACATTTTTCTTCTTAATAAATACCAATGCAGAAATTAAAAAGACGGCAGCTAACGAATTCACAACTGCATGAAACATCGGCATCCAACTTGTATCAAAATCTACATTAAATCTCTCTGCCGGTCTCATCAATATGACGATGGCGATAACTAATACAGAAATAATATAGGCTAGTCTATCCAAAGTCTTTAGTTCAGGCTTTTGCATATGCTTACTGTGCTTTTGAGTTTTTCATTCTAATATCCTTTTCTTTTTGCTTTGGTAGCATTAGAGCAATATCTTCTATTATTCTCGAGAGGATCTGTTCTCCTTGACCTATATACTTCTGTCGTACATTCAAGGAGGTGTCGACAAGTAGGTAGTTGGCATCATAGACACTATGTAGTGGGATATCTATTGTACTTTTATTGAATGACTGAAAAGTATAAGCATCTTTAAACTGATCAAGCAACTCTAGTTCTTTGTCAGAATACGTTTGCGAAAAAGACAGAAACGATGTCTTATCTTTAAATAGAAGTGTCAATGTTTTTTTTTCATCATCAGTCCATTGATTATCTGTCAGCAGATTTCCTTTAGGTACTAATTCTATATTCTTTTCTCTACGCCATTCTAATCCATGTTGTAGGAAATACCATGAGCCTGCAGGTAAAACTACTACAAGCATGAGAACGGCTATTGTTTTTATATACTTCATAGGCAGGTACAAAAAAAGGCCAACAGTGCGGCCTTTTTGTTTATTATTAATTGTTTCGTATTTAAATTTTATTTGTCATTATCACTAATGATCTTTGATCTCATAAGTCTTTGTCTCAAGCTTTGGCTTATTTATCATTTCTATCTCCGCCTCATTTTTATCCAGTATTCCGTTACGGCTATTTTTCCAGTACTTTCCTTCCATGATAAAAGCAATTATAGCCCAGACTAATAATCCTAAAGGTAAAAGTACTGACTTTACTAAGCCAGGCACTTCATACTTCATGTGCATAAATTCATATACAATCAAGTAAGCTTTCACAATACTCATGGCAATCATGACCAATGCTATTAACCCTTCATTGAAATGAACGCCATCAACTAAATAGCCTTTCCCCAATAGCGCAAACAATACTTCGCAAATAGTAATTAGCGCTAAGATTGAGATAATCTTGGTCGCTCTACTTTTAGATTCTGAATATGATAAATGTCCCATTGAACTTTTCTTTAAATTTTAATCTTTTGAAATCGGTCTATTAAATCAGATAGAATACTAGGAAAACAAATACCCATACTAAATCTACAAAGTGCCAGTATAATCCAATCTTTTCAACCATCTCATATCCATTTCTTCTTCTAACATATAATCCTGTAGCTACATTTACACAAATAATTATCAGGAATATAACTCCAGAGAGTACGTGAAATCCGTGAAATCCTGTAATAAAGAAGAATAGTGCTCCAAATGCTTTTGGACCAAACTCCTGTGTCTTGATGACTTTATTTCCGTTGTCATCCAATAGATTTTGACCATTGGCATCTAAAGCCTCATAAGGCAATTTGTGCCACTCTCCACCGTGCTGGTGTATCAAATAAGAATCTCCCGGTTCGAATATATCACCTGCATTTATACCATGACCATCTCCTTCTAAGTATTTACCATGCTCAGTATGAGCACTAAATGGATTTGTCGTTATAGACACATGCTCTTTTTGAATTAATGTAGACCATTCCCATGCTTGGCAAGACAAAAAACCTATTCCACCTAGTATCGTTAGAACCATCCAAAACACAACGCCATTCTTATTCTCCTGATGTCCTTCTTGTACTGCTCTAACCATAGTCCATGAACTAAATAAGAGAACGAAGGTCATGAAGGTTACAAAAACAAGTGGATAATTTGGCTCACTTAGAAAGGGTATTAGACTGAATACAAAATCTGGTACAGGCCAGGTAGGCATACTCATTCTAAGTGTACCATAGGCAATCAAAAATCCTGCAAAAGTAAATGCATCCGATACCAAAAAATACCACATCATCAATTTCCCATAACTCGCCTTAAACGGCCGCTTACCTCCATCCCACAGTTTGTCATTATCATGATCGTCATGATGGTCGTGCCCATGAGTATGATGATCGTCAGTATGATGTGTCATAGTATCTGCCATGATTCTATCTGTTCTTATTTAACGAATAATAAAAATATGAGTAAGTATACCCACAGTAAATCAACAAAATGCCAGTAGTGCACTACCAACTTAAATCGTGTTCTTCTTTTTGCGGTCACTACAAATGGTAGTGTGTACGCATGGAGTAATGCAACAGTGATCGCTGCCATACCTCCTAATATATGCAAGGCATGAAGCCAAGTAATCAAATAAAAGAATGATCCGCTTACATTCGCCTTTAAATCTATACCAGTTTCGAATAGAGTAAACCAGCCTTGGAATTGCAGTATGACAAATCCAAGGGCTAATAGAAATGAAACTATGAGCAATAACTTATATTGTCTTTCTACACTCTTGAGAAAATAATGGTAAGACAAATGCAAAGTGACACTACTTAACAGTAGGATGCCTGTGCTCCAATAGAAGTGGCTAGGCAGTGCAAACTCAAGCCAATCACCTTGTGCATGTCTCACTATATATCCACTAGTCAAGGCACCGAACATCATCATAATACTCGCAAAGGCAATGTATAGTCCAAACACCTGAGGGTGGATTCTATTTCTTATCTGTAACGGATCTATACTTCTTACTCTCATTCCCTATCCAATTAAATAAAGTAATAGAACAATAGGTAAGTAAAAGAAAGAACTAAACATCAGTCCTAAGGCTGTACTTCGAGATGGTCTAACCTGTAGCCGTATAGCCATTAAAGCATAGATTATTGTCACTACGCATACTGCTATAAGTGCCCAGAGGGCTATGGAAAATCCATTGAGGTAACCTATAAGTATAGTAGGCAGTATAAGCAAGGCATATATTGCGGAATATAGACCAAGGTTTCTGTCTATACGACCTTCACTATTTTTTGGAAGGAGTTTATACCCTGCTTCATTATAATCTTCAAAAGACAGATATGCAATGGCCCAAAAGTGAGGGAATTGCCATAAAAACTGTATGAAGAATAATACTATTCCTAGAATCGTAATTGTCCCTGAATGAGCCACAACTCCAATCAGCACTGGCAGAGCACCTGGTATTGCTCCAATAGCTACTGAGAGTGTAGAATATCTTTTCATAGGAGTATACAAAAAAGCGTACAGCACAAAGGAACACATACCAATAAATGCTGTCAGCGGATTGATAATCCCTAGGCAAATAACACCGAAGACCAAAAGCAATCCACTACTCATTACTGCTTCAGATGGCTTCATTCTATTAGCAGCTAATGGCCTGTTCATTGTACGGGTCATCATCGCATCATACTCTCTTTCCAATACCTGATTTATTCCATTTGCGGCTCCAGTAACAGTAAATCCTCCGATAGCCAACAAGCATAAGGTTAGCCAATCTATAGAGGTCCCGGCAGCAACTAAATATGACAATACAGAAGATCCGACTACCATCAAGGTTAATCTGAACTTGACCAACATCTTGTAGTCCTGTATTTTGGAATACTGTGTTCTAGAATTAATGTCCTTTGTCAATACTTTGCTCACCGGGTTAGCTTTCTGTATTTATTCTATTGTCAATTAAATTAATGGTCTCCTGCTACCTCACCTTCAGCCATCGGCTGATATTGTGGGATAAATTCTTTTCCATCTTTTCCATAATCATAAGCCCATCTGTGTACAGAAGGAATCTTACCAGGCCAATTTCCGTGACCTGCATTTATAGGTGTTGTCCATTCCAATGTATTGGCACCATATGGATTCTTTGACGTCATTTTCTTACCATGGAATATGCTATAGAAGAAATTGATAACCATTAATACCTGTGCAGCAAAAACCACAATAGCAGCGATAGTTATGAATTCATTCATTGGTCCAAAATGTTTGAATGCATCAAAGGTTTCAAAGCTATAGTAACGCCTTGGTACACCTGCCATACCGAGATAGTGCATAGGCCAAAATATCGCATAGGCACCGATGATAGTCACCCAGAAGTGAATACGTCCCAGTGTATCATTCATAAATCGACCAAACATCTTTGGAAACCAATGATATACACCACAATACATACCAAAGAATGCTGCAATACCCATCACGATGTGGAAGTGGGCTACTACAAAATAGGTATCATGTAATTGAATATCAATCGCAGAATTACCTAAGAATATACCTGTCAATCCTCCTGAGATAAACATGGATACAAATCCAATAGCAAATAACATCGCTGCATTGAATCTTATATTACCACCCCATAGGGTCGTAATCCAGTTGAATACCTTGACGGCGGAGGGGACCGCAATAATCAAGGTGAATATGACAAAGAAGTTAGACAAGAAAGGATTTACCCCAGACATAAACATATGGTGTGCCCATACTATAAAGGCTAGGAATCCAATCGCTAACATCGATAATACCATTGCTGAGTAACCAAAGATTGGTTTACGAGAATGTACCGACAATACCTCAGACACAATCCCCATCGCAGGCAATATGATTATATATACTTCAGGGTGTCCTAAGAACCAGAACAAATGCTGGAATAATATTGGACTACCTCCTACTCGATCTAGCGCTTGTCCATCGATAAATATTTCATTCAAAAAGAAGCTTGTACCCAAGCCTCTATCCATCATCAACATGAAAAATCCTGAAGCCAGTACTGGAAATGATAAGACACCTAAGATGGCTGTGATAAAGAATGCCCACATAGGCAATGGCATTCTCCATAAAGTCATTCCTTTAGTTCGTAGATTAAGTATCGTTGTGATATAGTTAATTCCACCTAATAAGGCTGATACAACAAATAAGGTCAGACTTACTAGCCATAACGTCATTCCTGTGCCTGATCCTGATGAAGCTTGTTCTAAAGCACTCAGAGGAGGATATGCTGTCCAACCTCCTGAAAATGGTCCAGTACTCAAAAACAAAGAATAAAACATAACACAAGACGCCAAGAAGAAAAACCAATATGACAACATGTTAAGGAATGGAGATGCCATATCTCTTGCGCCTACTTGCAATGGAATTAGTAAGTTACTAAAGGTACCACTTAGACCAGCCGTCAGAACAAAGAAAACGAGTATCGTCCCGTGCATCGTTACCAAGGCATAATAAAACTCTGGTGAGAGCTGTCCAATCCCATCATTAACTGTAATCCACTTACCTAAGATTGGCTTAAGCCATTGAATATCTGCTTCTGGAAATCCTAATTGTAGTCTAAATACAATGGACATAGCAGCTCCAATAATTGCCCAGAAAATTCCTGTAATAAGAAATTGTCTGGCAATAATCTTATGGTCCATACTAAATATATAGTGACCAATAAATCCTGACTGATACTTATCTCCATGATGATGATCATGAAAGTGATCATCATATCCTTGTTCTTCAATAATTATGTCAACAGGATCACTAAGCTTATTTGCGACGTGTGCCATATGGATTTATTTTGAAAGTATTTTTAATTCGGTTCTTCGGTTGGCTTGTCTCCCTTCAGGAGTTTCATTCGTTTCTACTGGTACGGCTTCTCCATATCCCTTGGGTGACATAACACCAGCACTTATTCCTTTATTAGCTAGATAATCGACAACGGCCTGCGCTCTTGCTTGAGAAAGAGAAAGATTGGCGTTATCATCACCTTGACTGTCTGTGTGACCTGATAATTCTACTTTAACTGTTGAGTTAGCTTTGAGTAAGCCTGATAGATTATCAAGTTCGTATTTAGATATATTCTTTAGTGACGCTGAACCAGAATCAAAAAATACATTAGTTAATCTAATCACTTCAGCATCATCTGATTCTAGTGCAGTTGAGAAAGCACTCTTAAGTTCCTTCTCTCTACTCATAATTTCTAGATCCAATAGTTGGCCTTTAAATGGATCGTTATCTGTATTTCTTATGTTTTGCATGTAATAAGAATTTTGTTCAGAAGCCCATTGCGCATATTCTTCTTCTGATACAATTTCAACTATTCTTCTCATACTATAATGTCCTGAGCCACACAATTCTGCACATGCCAATTCAAAATTGAACTCTTCCCATCTCTGAGGTCCATCTGGGTCAGTTGGATATGCTGGGACCTGATACTCAGGATAATCCTTAAGTCGCTTTCGATACTCTGCAGTGGTTGTTCTAGGTGTGAAGATAAAGTGAGTCGGTAATCCTGGAACGGCATCCATCTTTACACGAAAGTGTGGGAGGTAAAAGTTATGAAGTACATCCTTAGAAGTAATTCTGACTCTAACTTTCTTACCGACTGGTAATACGATTCTATCTGGAAGAAAATCGTCTATATTCTTTGTATCAGTCCAATCTTGACCGAGTTGATTTATTCCAGGTTCTATAAGTCTAAAATTCTTTGTACCTAGTTTTCCATCTGGTCCAGGGTATCTAATATCCCAGGCAAACTGATAGCCTGTCGCTTCGATCTCTATGTGGTCTTCTCCTGGTTCTATATCAGCCATCACATCATTCCATATTATCAATCCTCTGACAACTAAGAAAATCAGCACGAACGTTGGAATCACTGTCCAAATGACTTCGAGCTTAGTGCTATGCGGAAAGAAAGTCGCTATTCTGTTCTTGTCTTCTCTATACTTATAAGAAAACCAGAATAAAGCTATATGGGTGAGTATAAATACGATACCTGTAAAGAACAGTGTTACATTAAATATGCTATCTAAATCGGCACCGTGCGAAGATGCAGATGCATGCGGCCCATACCCAAGCATTCTGTCTTTGAAAACCCAAGCTGATACTACACAAAAGATCAAGAAGACTACTAAAAATACCAATAGGTAGAATCCTGTCCGGTTATTCTTTTGCAATTCGACTTCTTCCTCACCTCTTATTTTGGCAGAAAGCTCTGAGACCTTCCCCAATTGGACCAGGATAACTCCTAGTAAGACAACTATTAATATTGCTGTAAGCCCAATCATTATCTTCTACTTTATTTTTTCTAAAATTGAATTCTAAGTGTGATGATGTAAACTTTCCTCTAAGTAAGGATCTGCTTCACTAGTCAAATTAGCACTAGATATTCTTCCTAATACGAAATACAAAAACAGACACAAAAACCCTAAGAAGGTCCCTAATTCTAGAAACCCAGGAAATGTATACCCTAACTCAAAAGCGACGTCTGCGTGATGACCAGCTCCATGAGCGGCAGCTTCATGTGCAGCATCTGCACCATGCCCGTGTGCCTCCACATGACCATGACTATGACCGTGATCGTGTCCATGATCATGTCCAGCTGCCACATGTGCTGTATGTCTTACACCAGGTCTTATCATTAGAAAGAAATCTAACCAGTGTCCTATAAGCACTAACCCCGCAGCAAACCCTAATGAGCCCATTTTTCTTTTGGTATCATTTCTCATTAGTATGAAAAATGGTGCAATGAAATTGATAAGTATATTGAGATAAAATAATGCAGGATAATTGTCTACACGTTCTCTGAAGTAGATAGTCTCTTCACCAACATTAGCATACCATATCAACATATATTGAGAGAACCATACATAAGTCCAAAAAATACTAAAGGCAAATAGGAATTTCCCTAAATCGTGATAGTGCTCCACAGACACATTTTTGTAATATCCCATGCCCTGTAAGAAGAGTAGTAGAAGGATAGTTAATGCAATCATAGATACAAACCAACTGGCTCCAGTATACCATGCAAACATGGTGCTGTACCAATGTGCATCTACTGACATAATCCATTGCCAGATTACGAAAGCTGAACCAAATCCTGCTAGTGGCAAGAACATGGCCGCAAACTTTCTTTTCTTATAATGGTAGCTAAAGTCTCCCACTTTTGCACCTTCCTCCTCTGCTAGCGAAAGCTGTCTTATTCTGTATATAATAAATGTCCATAGTGCCATCAATAACAATGACCCAATGAGATATACCCCTTTATTGAGGAAACCAGATTTCCCTGCTATAATCTTATCATAATTCTCATGTCCAAGTTCGGCGATACCTTCAAAATTCCAGTGATACAGATGATTCCAACCAAGAAAGGTAGAAATACCTAGGACAGCAACAATAGCAATACCTGGAACCAAGAATAGAGACATTGCTTCCCACACCCTCTTAAATACCACATACCACCCAGCCCAAGCCGTTATGCTTACACACATAAAAAAGGCAGCCATCAATCCAATCCCAGTAAAGAAGACACCATTATGTAAAAAGTTGGCCCAAAATCGCGTATGCAATCCATCATCTCCCATCCAAGTAAAGACCATGCAAAGCAAACCAATCACCATACCTGCGATGAGTGTTGTCCTTGTCCTTCCCGAAAATTCGTATGTCATTTTGATTCTTTCTTAGTTAAATGTATCAATGGTGATCATGGTTATCTCCATCATGATGGTTATCTCCATTATGATCATGGTCATCCATATGCTCTTTGTCATGATCATGGTCAGAATGATGATCATGGTGCTCATCGTGATGCATATCATCATCATGATGCAATTCAGTTACCTGAATGATTTCACCTGCTGGTCTGTCTATATTATTCAAAGTATTTTCAAACTGGTTGTATGCCAATTTGTATTCCTTAGCCTGCAGTGATCTGATATAATGAATAACTTCCCATCTTTCTCGATATGACAACTTGTCTTTGTATGCACCCATCATATTCTTACCATACATAATAGAGTGATAGTATCTTCCATTAGATGCATTAGTAAATTCTTCGTTGGTGAGAATAGCAGGTTGTGCAGGGTACACACCACCGTCATCTCTTACTAAGTATCCTGCGCCATCACCTTTTTCGCCATGACAGATACCACAATTGATATTGTACAATTCCTTCCCCTTTGCCAAGCCTGCATCTGTGATATCAAATGGGTTATTGATAATTTCCTGTATGGCTCTAGTTCTTTCGTCGTCGGTGTCACCATAATAATAAGGACTGCTTTCTACTGCAGTGGGAATTGATATCGAACTAGAACTAGATCTAGGCACTGTGCCTGATACTGGCTCTTTTGGCTGGGCATACTTATAATATTCGTCCTGAGATCCCCAAGTATTATTATAGTAGTAGTTGTAGTAGTTGGCTTCGTATGCAATCGAGTGTGCCATATCTGGCATAAACTCACTACCCGTAGAGTTACCCCCAGGCTTCTTACAAGAACTGATTGATAGTGCAATAATGACTACCAAAAAGCATAGTTGATATAAATTTTTATTCTGCATCTTATATCGTCTTGGCGTGTACTTCTGAAGCACCGGATTGTTTAAGAAATGACTTTGCTTTGTCTGCATCTACCTCTGATTGGTCAAAGGCTATACAAAATTTATCATCTGTTATTCTAAGGTCGATCGTTGGATTTACCACACCTGGACCTAGGCCATTTATAACATAGAAAGTGACAACCATTCCAATTGAGGCAAAAAGAACTGTCAACTCAAATGTAATAGGAATAAATGCTGGTACTGGCCAATGAGGTTTTCCTCCAAATATCTGTGGCCAATCTCTTGTAAATATCCAAGACATACCACCAAATGCCGTCAGTGTACCCAAAGCCCCATATATAAACCCGGCAATATGAAGCCTTGATTCTGAAAGACCTAATACAGGATCTAATCCGTGAACTGGAAATGGCGTATATACATCCATAATTTCCAGATGGGCATCCTTCGCTTGTTTGACTGCTCTGATCAAGTCTTCCTCATCATTGTAAAGACCGTATACTATATCTTTTGTTGTAGCCATTTTGCTATAAGATTATCTTTTAATTATACATACTTACCACCATCCAGGCGATCTTGTAAGTCTTCTAAATCATCCCATTTACCATCTCTTGCTAGACCTGCTTGTTTTGGCCATGAGTCTGGTACTTGCGTTTTGTATCTAGGACCTGCTGCTTCTAATAACTCTTTGAGTCTTGATATTGGAGCAGCAGCTAATTGAGCGAATGTATAGATTCCACCTTCGTTGAGAATACCCTCAACCTTTGGACCAATACCCTCAACTTTCTTAAGATCATCTGGATCTGATGAAGACTCATTAGCCTTGGTCTCATTAGGAGCAACAGTTTCTGAATGTGTTTGTGTCAATGTCTCTGAATGGCTTTCCGTATAGCTCAGAGGTTCTGGATCAGCAACTGGCTGAGATTCCTGATGTGACAATCCTAGAGACTCTGCACCTATATTTGATGATACAACTCTAAGATGTTCATTTCCATGACCAGCATCCACCCCATGTCCATGCTTGTCATGAGAGTGATGATGTATTTTATTCGGACCAGTATATTGATCACCGGCAGTCTTAAGAATACTTTTTACCTCTGCAATAGCAACCACTGGCGCTACTCTTGTAAATAAAAGGTATAGTGTCATGAATAATCCCATCGTTCCTAAGAAGATGCCTATCTCTACCCAAGTCGGAGAATAGTAACTCCAAGATGATGGCAAGTAATCTCTTGCAAGCGTTGTAGCGATAATTACAAATCGCTCAAACCACATACCAATATTGATCACTATAGATACAAAAAAGGTCACCGCAATATTTCTTCTCATCTTTCTAGACCAGAATATCTGTGGAGATATCACATTACAGAACATCATACCAAAGTAGGACCACCAATATGGTCCAGTCGCTCTATTAAAGAATGCAAATTGCTCATATACGTACCCCGAATACCAAGCTATAAATAACTCAGTAAGGTAGGCGACCCCTACAATCGTACCCGTCACGACTATGACCTTATTCATAGATTCTATGTGGGCTATAGTAATATAATCTTCTAAGCCTAGTAATTTCCTTGTGATTATCATTAAGGTCAATACCATGGCAAATCCAGAAAAAATCGCTCCAGCAACAAAGTAAGGTGGGAATATAGTAGTATGCCATCCTGGTATAACTGAGGTTGCGAAATCAAAGGATACAATAGTGTGTACTGAAAGTACAAGTGGCGTAGCAATTCCAGCTAAGATTAATGAGAGGGACTCCCATCGTTGCCAATGCTTTGCTGATCCAGTCCATCCAAAAGAAAGGACATTATATATTTTTCGTCTTAAGCCTTTAGCTCTATCTCTTACGGTTGCAAAATCAGGAACTAATCCAGTATACCAGAATAGTAGTGATACTGTGAAATAAGTTGAGATGGCAAACAAATCCCAAAGTAGTGGAGAGTTGAAGTTTGGCCATAATGGACCTCTGGTATTAGGATAAGGGAAAAAGTAAAATACTACCCAAGCTCTTCCTACGTGGATACCTGGAAATAGTGCAGCGCAAATTACCGCAAATATGGTCATGGCCTCAGCCGCTCTGTTAACACCTGTTCTCCATTTTTGTCTGAAAAGCAAGAGGATAGCCGATATTAGTGTTCCAGCATGACCTATCCCGATCCACCAAACGAAATTGGTAATATCCCAACCCCATCCAACGGTTCTGTTGAGATTCCAACTTCCAATGCCAAACCAAATAGTCCAGGCAATACAGAACAACCCAAAACCTAACATGCCGATTGACAATAGGAAACCTACAGTCCATCCTAAACCTGGAGCTCGTTCTGTTGGAGAGACGAGGTCTTCAGTTATATCATGATAGGTTTTATGTCCATTTACTAACGGTTCTCTGATATCGCTAATAGGAGCACTCATGTATTTTAAATTCTAATTCTTCTAAAAAATTAATCCATTAAGAATCCAAGGATTCTCTGTTTACAACCTTCATTGTGTAGGTCACAGAAGACCTCACGTTCACCTCATCCAGTGCTATATAATTCATAGGAGATGCTAATTTCTTAGATAAGTCTCCCTTCTTATTATTCATATCTCCGAATGTAATAGCCCCAGTCGGACAAGCAGTCTGACAAGCTGTTCTTACATCAGAATCTTGTAGTCTTCTACCCTCTCTCTTTGCTGTTAACTTCCCTTCTTGCAGTCTTTGTACACAGAAGCTACATTTTTCGATAACACCTCTTGCCCTTACTGTAACATCTGGATTAAGAACCATACGGGTAAGATTATCTGCTCCAAAAGGTATCTCTTCTCCTTTCATCACTTCTGGCTGATTTGCAGGGAAAATATCCGCTGTCGTATAATCCATCCAGTTAAATCTTCTTACCTTATAAGGACAGTTGTTGGCACAGTATCTAGTACCAACACATCTATTATAAGCCATCTGATTAAGTCCTTCTGAACTGTGGTTAGTTGCATTTACAGGACATACATTTTCACACGGGGCATTATCACAGTGCTGACACATCATTGGCTGATACACCGTATTCGGATTTGTGGCATCTCCAAAGTAATATCTGTCTATTCTCAACCAAGTCATTTCATGGTGACGACTCACTTCTTTTTTACCGACAATAGGTACATTATTCTCTGCCATGCATGATACTGTACAGGCATTACATCCTATGCAAGCGTTGAGATCTACATGCATTCCCCAATGATGTCCTTGGCTGTATTTTTCAGCTGTATATTCATCATAAGGGTAAAGGGTAGCTTCATTTAAATGATCAAACTCTGCTTGTCTTTCATGCAATCTTGCAATGCTACCGCTCAAGTCTTTTAGTGTTGTTGGATATATTACCGATCGCTCAGTCAAAGAACCTTGGTATCCAGTGATACCTACTCCATAAGCTGTTTGACCAAGCGTGGCTTCATCGGCATTTATACGTTCTCCTTTCTTGTTTTCGGCTTTTACCCCAATAGTGTGGTGATATTGCACACATGAGAAATGATCTTCCTTTCCTACTTTTGACGAAAGAGCTACATTAGTATTATAATATTGGCTCAATCCACTATCTATCGTCAGGCAGTCATTAACGTCTACACCTACACCTGTGCCACACTTACCAGCCGATCGTCTTCCGTTACCTAAGGCCAACCCTATTGTACCTGGTGCCATTCCAAACTGTTGGATAACAGGAACCTGCAATACTTTATCTCCAATTTTGACTTCAGCGATATCTCCATCTTTCAGCTTATTCATCCCGACGAATTTCTTACCGCCGTCATAGCCTACTGGAATAGCTAAGTAATTACCCCAGCTAGTACGTGCCACTGGATCAGGCATTTCCTGCAACCAAGGATTTGTGCTGTATTGTCCATTTCCAATACTCACCGGCTCAAAGAATACGATCTCTAGATCATTACTGGCTGGTGTTGAAATTTTCCTTGATGCCAAACTAACATCTACACTAAATCCACCACTAGATCCACCACCATAACCACCTGACATCACACCATCATGTAGCGCAGAATCCCAGAATGAACCAAAGGTGCTGAATTTATCTTGTGCGGCAAATGCCGTATTTCTCCAATTATTCTTTAAGTAATTTTCATAACTAGAGTCACTTCCACCCCACTTTAGCAAGGTCTCTTCTGCTTGTCTAGTTTCAAACAGAGGTTGAATTGTTGGTTGTATCAAACTCAGTTGTCCTCTCTTAGGCTGTGCATCTCCCCAACTTTCCAATCCATGGTGTGTAGGGGCAATTGCATTACAGAGAGCAGTCGTTTCATTAGCCTGATAAGCGATTGCAATCTTATTTTCAACCTTTGCTAATGCGTCAGCGAAGGCTGCGGCATTATAAAAGTCATAGGCTGGGTTCGCACCCCAAACTATTACTGTATCTACTCTGCCACCATTAATTTCAGCAATGAGTGCATTGAGCTGTCTTTCATCACCTTGTCTTTGGTATGAGGCATCAGAGAAACCTAACGTATTCCCATAATTGTCTAAAGCATTATTAATTGCGTTGACAAGAATTTGCTCATTTACATTATTGGATGAGCTTACTACTAGTGATCTTCCAGCAGCGCTTTTTAATTCTTTTGCTACTTTATTAAGAGCGGTCTTAGCTGCCTCATTAAGTCCATTTCCTCCAGAACCACCTGCCACTTTACCATATAGGTAAGCGATCGCAGATCCCAATTCAGATGGCTTGATAAGCACTCTCTCGTCTGCATTAGAACCAGTCATAGACATGTGGCTCTCGACTTGAATATGTCTGGACATCTTAGGTCTATTGGCATTAACCTTTCTGCCCTTTATGTAATCCGATGCATATTCTACGGGAGAAATCCAGGTACCAAGAAAATCAGCATTGAAACTGACGATAACATCAGCTTTATCAAAACGATATCCTGGAATTACTCTATCACCAAATGACAAGTCATTGGCTTCCAAGATAGCTGCTGCTGATACTGGATCGTAAGTAACGACTTTTGTCTGCGGGTATCTGGCTTTGAAATCTTCTAAAACTTGCTTTGATGTTGGACTAAGAATTGTATTGGTAACAATTCTGATATTTTTGGATGATGCCAACTTGCTCATTACTTCCTTATCCATATCTCCCCATGATGACCCCACGAAGCCATCTCCTTCCATCATCATCGGGCCCCTATATCTATTTATATCATAAAGACCCAGTACAGCGGCTTGAGCTCTAGCAGATGTGCCCCCTTTAGTCATAGAAGACATATCATTACCTTCTATTTTGATGGGTCGTCCTTCTCTACACTTTACAAGAATCGGACAATAATCACCACCATCTACAAACGATGAGGCATAATACGTCGCCACTCCTGGCACGATATGATCAGGTTTGACAACATAAGGTATAGCCCTCTTGACTGGTATATCACAACCTGCTGCAACGGTTGCCGCACCTAAACCAAAACCCAAAAACTTAAGAAAGTCTCTTCGGTTGGACTCTTTTTCTACTACAGAATCTGACTGCTCTAATACATCAGCAGTGCCAAATTCTTGGTCCACTGTAGAGAGAAACGCCTCATCCCTATTGAGGTCCTTCTCGCCTATCCAGATAGAATCTTTATTCATTTGTTTTGTTTCGTAGTTCTAGGTTTCTATTTCTTAATAGTGACATTTCTGGCATTCCAACCCACCGATATCCTCAACGGTTACCTTATCCTTATCACCTGAGGCTAACTCCTCGTGGTATTTGGCATAACTCGCATAGTAATCATTACCATTGAATTGCACCTCAGTCTCTCTGTGACAGTTTATACACCATCCCATAGATAGCGGTGAATGCTGAGCCAGCACATCCATTTCTTCCACTTCTCCGTGACATTGTTGGCACTCTAATTTTCCTACAGATACATGTTGAGCATGATTGAAGTATACATGGTCAGGTAAATTGTGAATTCTCTTCCATTCTATCGGTCCTGGGATTTTATCTTTTTGTTCATTGGTGAGAGAGGATACGATTCCATCCCACTGGCTTTGTACCACTTCGATTCCTTCCTCATCTAATTCCTCAAGACCCTCATTTTCAGATAGATATGTGTCTGCTATCCATTTGGTATAGATAGCCTTGATAGAGTCTCTAGACATATCATTGTAATCCTTGATGTAGGTGTTGCTTGTAGGATCATAGCCTATTGAGGCATAGATTTTTGTCAACTCCGCTGTGCCATGTTCTGATCCTACAGTAATGGCTCTATGGCAATTCATACAAGTATTGGTTGCTGGAATAACAGCATGTTTAGATCGTCTGGCACCATCATGGCAGTATTGACAGTCTATTTGATGAAGTCCTGCGTGTGTCGCATGTGAAAATTTTATCGGTTGATCAGGGGCATAGCCTTGCTGTCTTCCAAGATTTATAGCATTATTTACTGTGGTGTAACCTCCTAAGATAACTGCGGCAAACAAGGCAAAAGAGATAACGCTTTTGCTCGTCAAAGTTTGCCAAAGTGTTTTTTGTGTGTATGCTTTACCTGTTTTAGCAGCGGCAATAACATTGAGATTAGAAATAATTCTTGCTAATAACAGCGCCAGAAGGGCTAAAAAGCCAAATAGCGCATAATATAACCAAGTCGGTGTAGATTTAGCTTTTCCTACTTCGGCTGGTCCACCAGTGACGCCGGCTACAGATTTTGGATAGATTCCTGTATAGACACCATCAATATAGGAGAGAATATTACTAATATTTTCATCTGTCAGATGTGGGGCAGCCTGCATGACAGATTTGTATTCTGCCCATAAGGCCACTGCTTTAGGGTGGCCTTGTGCAATTAAGGCTTGCGAATTCCTGATCCAAGAGTACAAATCCTCTTGAGGATAATCAGCCCATCTTTCTTCAGCGCCTCCCAGAGCTGGGCCTGTCAGCTTTGATTTCATGTTCTTGGCATGACATGAACCACAATTGTTCTTAAAAAGCTTTTTTCCAGCATCCATAGCTGCTTCATCTCCTTGAGCTGAGATGAGTATTGGCAGTGCCAATAATGCCAGAATTGGTAAAATCTTACTTAGATAGTTAAGCATTGGCCTCGTTTATTAGTTCTCATTCCACGTTGTTCGAACGCCTCGAAAAATTGCTGCAAAGTTATCATTTAACACATAGCATAGTGAAGTAATATATAGGGTAGTTTTTTATTTAGATATTTTCTAAATAAGATGCAAAATCTACACTGATATTGGAGCGGATATCTTGGGATGAAATTGGTATTCCTCAAGCATAAAATCCTCATAATCAAAATCAAATATATTTCTAACTTCTTTATTTATTCTCATTTGTGGCAGAGGGTGCGGCTGCCGAGTCATTTGAAGTTTCGCCTGTTCTATATGATTATTGTATAAATGCACGTCACCAAAGGAGTGAACAAATTCACCAACTTGCAAATCACACACCTGAGCGATCATCATTGTCAATAAAGCATAAGAGGCGATATTAAATGGTACTCCCAAAAAAGTATCAGCTGATCTTTGATATAACTGGCAACTGAGCCGACCTTCTGCTACGTAGAATTGAAATAAGCAATGACAAGGCGTCAGTGCCATATCACATAATTCTCCAGCATTCCAGGCATTGACAATGATTCTTCTGCTGTCTGGATTGCTTTTTATAGTATCAATTGCTTTGGCAATCTGATCTATTGAAGTGCCATCAGGTTTGGTCCAACTTCTCCACTGTTTACCATATACTGGCCCCAAGTCGCCATTCTCATCTGCCCATTCGTTCCAGATTCTGACACCATTGTCTTTGAGGTAGGTAATATTTGTGTCTCCTTTAAGAAACCAAAGTAACTCGTATATAATAGACTTTAGATGAAGCTTCTTGGTGGTAACCAACGGGAAGCCCTCCTGAAGATTGAATCTCATCTGATAACCAAAACAACTCAGTGTCCCGGTTCCTGTGCGATCAGATTTAGGGGTGCCATTCGTCAAGATATGATCCAGAAGGTCTAGATATTGCTTCACAAAATTGAGTTTGGTACAAATGTATAAAAGCTGAATTCATATTATGGGTTATTACCATATAAATCTTTAGTAAAAAAAGTGGTTTGAATCACGATATGTATTACATAATAGATTTATTATATATCTATCTCATTAGATATCTTTGTTTTAGCACTAAAACTCCAACAAATGAAAAACACTTTTTTGATTACAATTGTACTTCTTTTTGTTTCCCTTGCTGGGTCTGCACAATTAAGGTTTGGCGCTGGAATTTCTTTATTGGAATTTGATGCATTTGGAATACAAGGCAAAGTACTTTATGATTTAGAAGACAAAACTGATTTGCCAATAGATGGCGCAGGTACCTTCACAATTTATTTTCAAGATCCAGGATCATTGTGGACAATTGACCTTGATGGTCACTATAGACTGTTAACTATTTCTGATAGTGTGGAATTTGACCCTTTGGCAGGTATTCAAATTGCTAGAGTTACTCAAGGAAGATTTGGAGATACAAGTCTTAGTATTAATTTGGGTGGACATTTTACAATCAACTCAGATAAATATATAATCTATGTGCAGCCCAAAATAACCATAGGGGGACTTGATGGATTTGTATTAGCTGGCGGTATTATGTTTTGATGTGAATTCTTGAGAGATAAAAAAGGGTCATTTTGATAACATTCTAAATGACCCTTTTTTATATCAAATTAGCTGATAATCTATCTAGACCTTAACCAATTCCAAACAAATTATAGAGACAATACAAATCCGTCATTAGCAAGATCAACATTCGAATCAAAAGATTGCTGAACACCTATCCCTAAATCCAATCCTCTAGAATAATTAAAGTCATCCACATAGAATGCCTCTCGATGCCACACTAAATGACCACCTATTATACCAACACCTGCAAATCCAACATTGCCACTAAAACCAGTGTAGTTCTTTATTATTTTATTTTTATATAACTTTTGATTTCTCCCATAGAAAAAGGTCATCTTGAACAAATTCAAGATGACCTTTTTTGTTTCCCCTATTTCTACAAATGCTAATAGGTGGTGTATCCTAAAAAATAATGTCAAAAAAAAGAGGCTAAAATCCTTCAGCAGATCAGTCTCTTTATTTGATCCACTGTTATTGCAATTATTTTAAAACGCCTAAATATTTTATTGATGCGGAAATCCATTTCCACCAAACATATACCAAAAGTGGAAAAACAATAAATCCCAGCATATTGTGGTAAAATGCTTCTGCAAAATCAAAATGCAAAATATTCATAATTGATCTTGTCATGCCACAGGCGTAACATTCCATACTGAATAACATCTGAGATACACACAGAGACTGTCCCTCATCAAAAAAATCTACAGGTAAAATCCAAAGGGTGATTGGTATAGCTAGCAACACAACCACTCTTATTACATTGTAGATTTTTTTAAATCGTAGGGTCATAACTACTTCCGTCAGCTGGCTGTAAATCTCCGGTTGCGATTAAGATTAAATCAATTAGTGACCAAATACCGCAAGCACCAAGTGTTAAAAGTTGGATTATGCCTATTCCAGTGTAACCTAAATAAAATCTATGGATTCCTATAAACCCAACAAAAATTGCCAGCAAAAGTGCTACTAACTGACTTTTACTATTTCCAGCCACAGGTACAACCCCCATCTCAGGATTCTTTTTGACTTTTTTCTTCAGCTTTTTCTGAACGACTTTAAGCCCGATAATTTCTTTAAGCTTTAATCTCTTACCAGTCTTCTTTCTTATTTTCCTCGGAGAAAGCGCCAAAAAGTCATTGATAGTATTAATTTCCAATTTTTCAATGAGATCAAATCCCAAAACTTCTACCTGCATCTTTTTTGTAGCGGGTGAATTAACAGCAAGAAGTTGAATAGAAGAAAAAAGAATTGTAAACAATAGGAATAATCTAATTTGCATAATGGTTTGTTTTATTGTTATATAATGTAAATCTATAAAATTGGAATTAAAATATTCCATTTTCTTTCTTCTTCGGGACTTCGAAACTAGATTATTATTATCCCATCATATCCAATTAATAAGAGTATTCACTAACTAGTACTAACACTGTATTATTCAATAATTTGAATATAAAAATATAAAGAGCATAATCTTAGATGTAATTCCTTGAACTGACAGCATTTCCATATATTCGATTCTTTTATTCTCAGCTAAAGTGTAGAACCCTATAGATATGAAAAAGACGTTTGATATAACAGCTGCCTTATTTTGCTTTCTTCTACTCTCTCAATTTGCATTTGCGCAGAATGTAGAAGCCAATGAAAAAATTGGCTTAGATGAAAAAATAGATAAGGCTTTTGAACCCTTCTCAAATTTTTGCCAAGAAGTTGTATTCTTTAGAATTGCGGATATTCCTGCAGTACTCATAATTCTAGTATTTGGCGCACTCTTCTTTACGATTGTTTTTGGTTTCATCAATATAAGAAGGTTTGGAACATCTATAAATGTTGTCAGAGGAAAGTATGATGAGGTGGAAGCACATGAAGGTGCCTATGATGACAATTTGCATAGTACGGATGGGGATTTGAAGGATACCATTAGAGATGAAAGTGTAGATGGAGAAGTCAGTCATTTCCAAGCTTTAGCCACAGCCGTTTCTGGCACTGTGGGTAACGGAAACATAGCAGGCGTAGCTTTGGCCATTGCGATTGGAGGACCAGGAGCGACATTTTGGATGATCATTTGTGGCCTCTTGGGTATGTCCACAAAATTTGTTGAATGTACTTTAGGTGTAAAATATAGAGATGTTAGTGCAGACGGAACGGTATATGGGGGACCGATGTATTATTTATCCAAAGGACTCACGGAAAGGGGGTTCCCAGCATTTGGGAAAGTGCTGGCTGTAATTTTTGCCGTTCTGTGTATCGGCGGTTCATTTGCAGGCGGTAATGCTGCTCAATCAAATCAAGCTGCCCAAGAAATAGTCTCTTTAATTTATTCCAACCCCGATGACGTATCTGCGGCGGCAAAGACTATCGTTGGAGTTATCATGGCCTTTTTCATAGGGATAATTATAATAGGCGGAATTAAGCGTATTGCCTCTGTTACAGAGAAGATTGTTCCCTTTATGGCTGGTCTCTACGTGCTGGCTTGTTTGTATATTATATTGACAAATTTTGGTTATGTGGATGATGCTTTTGGCCTTATTTTCAGAACTGCCTTTAACCCTCAGGCTGGACTCGGAGGTATGTTTGGAGTTTTATTACTAGGGTTTAGAAGAGGTGCTTTTTCAAATGAAGCAGGCGCTGGATCTGCATCGATTGCCCATTCAGCTGTAAAAACAAAATATCCTGCATCAGAGGGACTCGTTGCCCTTTTGGAGCCGTTTATAGATACAGTCGTTATTTGTACTATGACTGCCCTAGTCATTATTATTTACAACTCAGGTGGCGTATTTGAATATGGAGACGCAGGTAACGGAGGCGTTCTTATAGACGGAATAGAAGTAAAGGGCGCAGGGATTACCTCAGCTGCATTTGCTAATTACATTCCATACTCTCACGTATTCTTGACTTTCTGTGTTGTGCTCTTTGCTGTATCTACTATGATATCATGGTCTTACTATGGTCAGCAATCATGGATGTATTTGTTTGGGAAAAGTAAAGTTTCAGACTTAGTGTACAAAGGCATGTTTCTACTATTTGTAGTAATAGGCGCTGCGGCGAATATGAAATCTGTTTGGGGATTTTCTGATGCTATGATACTAGGTCTTGTTTTTCCTAATATGATTGGCTTGTTCTTCCTTTTTCCAAAAGTTAAAGAAGAATTGTCTAAGTACCTCAGTGCTATCGGTAAGAAAGCGTAGGACATTTGGCAGAAGTCATACTGCATCTTGGGACCAATCTAGGGTATAGAGCAATCAACCTAGAATTGGTCAGTATAATGATATCAAATCATATTGGTGATATCATTAGTGAGTCTCATATCTATGAGACTGAAGCTTGGGGAAATACCGACCAGAATGATTTCCTTAATCAAGCTATGATTTGTAATACTACCCTATCTCCACATGATATATTATCTCAGATTCAGGTAATAGAAGCCAAGATGGGACGTCAGAAAATAGAACATTGGGGGCCTAGAATCATAGACATAGACATCATTTTCTATGAACAAGAAATTATAGAAAATCCTAATCTAAAAATACCTCATCCACAGCTAACTAATCGTAATTTTGTGCTCAGACCATTAATGGATATTTGCCCTGAGCATCTACACCCTGTACTGAACAAATCTGTCAAGGAATTAGTACAAGAATGTGAAGACAAATCAAAGGTGGTTATATATAAATAAGCCAAAGTGGCGCTTACACACCTATGAGTCAAAAAATATTTCCATACAGATATGTCAGCATAGAAGGCAATATAGGTAGTGGAAAGACCTCACTTGTAAATAAACTAGCTTATGAGTTTGATGGAAAGAAAATTCTCGAGCAGTTCGCAGATAATCCTTTCTTATCACTCTTCTATCAAGATCCAGAGAGATATGCTTTTTCTGTAGAATTGTTTTTTATGACTGAGCGGTATAAGCAATTACAGAAAGACCTCAGCTCAGGGGACTTATTTCAGCAATACATCTTCTCAGATTTCTTCTTTACCAAGTCCTTATTGTTTGCAAGGCAGAACTTAGCACAAGAAGAGTACAAACTCTTTCAAATGCTATTTTCAGTGCTAAGCAATACATTTACCGATCCTGACATATTGGTATATCTACATCGGGACACAGAGTATTTGCTGAGTAATATCAAATCACGTAATCGGCCATATGAGCAGGAGATAGAAGCTGATTACCTCATTAAAATTCAGAATTCCTACTTTGAATATTTGAGAAATATAACTTCTTATCCAGTTCTTATATTGGATATAAAAGACATGGATTTTGTAGGCAGTGAGACCCATTATGAGACCATCAAATTCTTAGTCTCTAAAAAGTACCAACCAGGAGTGCATCGAATGACAGTGAGCTATTAAAGTATGATCACTCAGGTTTCATCTGAGGGAACAATAGTACATCCTGTATGCTCGAAGAATTAGTAATTATCATAGCTAGTCTATCTATACCTATACCTATACCTGCGGTAGGAGGCATTCCATATTCCAGAGCTCTGAGGTAATCTTCATCCAATTGCATGGCTTCTTCATCCCCTCGCTTACCTAACTCCAATTGGTCTTCGAATCGTTGCCTCTGATCGATAGGGTCATTGAGTTCAGAAAATGCATTACATATTTCTTTTGCATTACAAATGCCTTCAAATCTCTCTACGAGACCAGGTTTGCTATTGTGTTTCTTTGCCAGTGGTGACATCTCCACAGGATAGTCTGTGATGAAGGTCGGTTGGATGAGGAGATGCTCACATTTCTCACCGAATATTTCATCTATTATTTTTCCTTTCCCTAAGGTCTTATCTATATGGATTCCTAAGCTATGCGCGGTATCTCGTAAAGCGGCCTCATCCATTTCAGAACAATCTATACCTGTAAAATGCTCTATGGCTCCAAACATGGTGTACCGCTGCCAAGGTCTTTTGAAACTGATTTGATTCTCCCCTACTTGCAATTCAGTTGTACCATGAACTTCCATAGCCACGTACTCCAACATCTCTTCTGTAAAGTCCATCATCCACTCATAATCTTTATAAGCGACATAAAGCTCCATCATTGTGAATTCTGGATTATGGAATCGACTCATACCTTCATTACGAAAGTCCTTGGCAAACTCAAAGACACCATCATAGCCTCCTACAATCAATCGCTTCAGATATAGCTCATTTGCTATTCTCAGATAGAATGGGACATCCAAAGTATTGTGATGCGTCTTAAAAGGTCTGGCAGCAGCGCCTCCATAGATAGGCTGCAGTATGGGTGTTTCGACCTCAAGGTAGCCTCTTTCACCCATAAACTTCCTCATTGCATTTATCATGATAGACCTTTTGACAAAAGTCTCTCTTACATCAGGATTGACAGTCAAGTCTACATATCGCTGACGGTACTTGAATTCAGGGTCAGTAACCTCATCATGGACATTTCCATCCGAATCTGTCTTCACAACAGGCAATGGTTTTAAAGACTTGCTTAGTAAAGTCAACTTCTTCACATGAATAGAAAGTGTGCCAGTCTTAGTAGTGAATGCATGTCCCTCTATTCCTATAAAGTCACCAAGATCAATCAATTTTTTGAACACCTGATTATATAAATCCTTATTCTCCTCAGGACAAATATCATCTCTACTGACATAGATTTGCATACGACCACCAGCATCCTGAATTTCTGCAAATGATGCCTTACCCATAATACGTCGACTCATAATCCGACCTGCCATAGATACTTTATTGTAATCTTCAGTTCCCTCTTTATAACCTGCATGCACCTCATCAGACAAATGTGAGACTACATACTCTGCACTTGGATATGGTTCTACGCCTAAATCAATAATTTTTTGAAGATTCTCTCTTCGGATTTGTTCTTGCTCGCTTAATTGCTGACTCATATTAAATACAATTGTTATGTGATAGCAAAATTAACATTAAAACACTGGAATTAATGATCTTGTGATGCATGAGAAATCTTCAAATACGTTAATTTAGGCTATTCAGTAGTCATGAATCTATTTGCAGAATGAGATTGTCACTCTTACTTGTTCTTTTTAATACCATATTAGCCTTCAATGTCATTGCCCAAACCACACTATTAATAGATGCGGGACCGGGACCATACAATAATATAGATGGACAAATATTAGATAGTTATGATGCGGATATCTCGGACTGTTCTTCTGTTCAGTTTTCGATAAGTTTTTCATTTTCGCTCCCTTGGGAAGGAACAGGAGGAATGGAATTTTGTACTGAGTGTGTGGGCAATTGTGCTTGTGACCCTACTAATCCTGGAAGTCCTGGCTGTGCTACACCTGTACCCTGTTGGGATTTCATGTGGATGCAATTTTTTATTGGTGGTCAGCTCGAGGATGAAAATTTGATTGGAGATGCGGATACAGACAATAGCGAGAATTTTGGGATATATACGACTCCAATTATTTGTACGGATGGTGAACAAACGGCATCAATCGAAGTCACAAATCAGAATTGGGCCATTGATGAAACTAATGAATTTTCAAATGTGGCACTAATTTGTTGGGAAGGAATCCCATCAGTAACGACGGCTACTGATCCAGTTTGTTTGGGGAGTGATATTCAATTGACCAGTAATAGTGATGATGCCGTATCTTGGTCATGGGATGGCCCTAATGGATTTTCATCTTCCCAGGAAAACCCTTTGGTGACTGGCTCAGATCTACCAACCATTCCAGATGATTATATCTATTCTCTGACGATAACGGATTCTAATGGATGTGATGCGACTGATGAGGTCGAGATTACAATTTCCAACGAGGTAGACACAGGTCTAGATGCAATAGACACAGACCCTTGCGAAGATGTAGATATAGAGTTAGAAGAGACCGGAGGAGAAGCCTTAACCTGGTCGTGGATAGGACCAGATGGTTTTTCTAGTTCCCTACAATTTCCAGTTGTGTCACCTCCAAATCTCCCTGATGCAGGCACCCATACTTATGAAGTTACTGTAACAGATTCAGATGGATGTACCGGAGCTGGAGTAATAGATATCACCGTACATCCTCTCCCAGCCGCAGACGCTGATGCTGACAATACTATGGTCTGTCTTGGTGCTGATATTTTACTTGAGGAAGATGGTGGCAATGGTGATCAATGGTCTTGGCAAGGGCCAAGTGGTTTTACAAGCACCATAGAAAATCCTATAGTCACCGGAACAGAATTACCAGGCTTAGGTACACATACATATAATGTTACTGTAACTGATATTAATGGTTGTACGCAAACGGACTTCATTGATATAGAAGTGACACCTGCTCCAACAGCACAAGCCTCTGCTACTTCTTCTACCATCTGTGTAGGTCAAAATATTGAGTTACAGGAAATATCTAATGTATTCAACACTTATACATGGACAGGTCCAATGGGCTATACAAGCAATGTTCAAAATCCTATCATCTCAGGATCAGATCTACCAGGAATTGGCACGCATACATATACCGTCAATGCCATAGATGCCAGTGGTTGTATGGATACTGACGAGATAGAAATTACAGTAAATGCTACAGTCACAGCAACTCTAACGACTCCCGCAGGAGGAGATGTTATCGTATGTGATGGGGAATGTGCAACAACAGAATATATAGTAGAATTAGAATTAACAGGAGGTGTTGCACCTTATACTGTTGATATCGGTATAGTAGGCGTACCCATTCCCATACCTCTACCTGCCATAGATGTAAATCAGACTTTTATACAAATATGTAATGGCCCTCTAGGATTTGATTTTAATAGTGATCCACTACAAATTACCTTACCTGATTTTGCCTTTGGCACTTCCCTTGAGATAACAAATGTTGTTGATTCGGGAGGCTGCAATGGCACTATTTCTGGCGGTAGTGTCTCCTTAATTCTGATGGATAATCCGTCTATCCAGCCACCAAATGTAATGACCGAATGTTTGCAACAAGGTGAGACAATAGACTTAACGCAATATGATGCTGAAATTGGAAATGGTCTTGATGTGCTCTGGCTTCGATCGGAAGACGAAGATGATCCCATTGACAATCCTGACACTTATGACATAGATGATGGAGATATGGTATATGCAGTCGTTAGAGATGATCCTTGTATTTCAGACATCATATCAGTCCAACTTGAAAGATTCCTTAGACCAGAAATCACCTTAGAAATGCCGATCATCAATATTTGTGGAAACGAATTCGAATTACCACAAATAGATGAAGTGGCCAATGTAGAAAATGAAGTCTTTCCTCAGTACTATCAGAGCAATGACTTTTCTGTGTCTGGACTTAACCCGACTACCCCGATTACAGTTCCCGATGGAGCTAGTACTATCTACCTATATGACGAAAGCGGGGCTGGCTGCTTTGATGCACAACCAATAGAAGTAATTTCAAATCCTTTACCAGAAATTCTATCACCTTCCGGCACCTTATCAGAATGTGGTTCTATCATCCTTCCAAATCCAGTGATTAACAATGACAATGATTTAGAATTTGAATATAACACAGAACCTGACGGCAGTGGGCGCTCCTTCTCAGAAGACGATGAATTAGAGGCCTCAGACGGCATTGATATGTTATTTCTAATAGCAACTAATAGAGGAGGCACCTTAAATTGTGTGGACACAACACACATCATGTTAGAATTCCATGGGGTTAATTTTAGCGCTGTTGTTCCCAGCCAAATATGTGACACCTTAATTCTTCCAGAAATTACACCAGCATCACCTACAGCAGGATTCTTTACTGTCTTATCTAATGGAGATATTTTTCTTCCAGGTGATACTATATCTTTTGAACAAGCTAACGCAACAAGTAATAGACTGGATACATTATTCCTGTTTGACCCAACTCAGTCAGGCGTGTGTGCTACTGTGGATACAATTGTATTCGAAATAGGACAAACACCAAACTTAGATATTGTAATTCAAAGGCAGTTCTGTGACGCTGGCACACTGCCGCTTCCAAATGCTGACAATCCAAATCTTCAATATTCGACAAATAGAGATTTCTTGCCTGGAACTATCCTGGATCCAACGATGCCAATTACGAGCAGCACACAAATCTTCTATAGAGATAGTATAGCATTTCTGTCTGGAGGAGCTTGCTTTGCCATAGATTCATTTGACTTAGAAATTATTTCTGCTCCTAATGCTGGGCAAAATAATGAAGTTAATCTCTGTGAAGGCACCAACCTAGTTGTCGATTTGTTTGACCTATTAGGTCAACCCGACCAAAGTGGTATGTTTTCTACACAGTCTGTGATTCCTGACTTAGACTTTTCCAATCCCAATCAGGTAGACTTATCGGTACTAATACCAGGAAATTATACTATCGATTACATTGTCGAGGTAAATGGATGTCTTCCATCAGCTTCGACTCTATTGGTCAATGTTTCAGATTTGCCTTTTGAAGGCACCCCTTTTGATGAATCTATTTGTAGGATCGCCACAGAAATTGACCTAACTCAGTTACTTACAGATGAAGAAGCTGGCGGAGAATGGTTCTATACTACATCTCAGCAGTCTATGCAGCCTATCAATGACCCAACCATCTTTGATGTATTCAATATTCAAGATGATACTATTTCTATAATCTACTTGGTATCAACTGGCGACCCCACTGAAATGTGTGATGGTGCTATGTCTGTCTCTACTTTAAGATTAACAGATGCTCCCAACGCAGGACTGGATGGTGCATCGACAATATGTATTGGACAAGCGATAGATTTGAATACTATTATTTCTGCGGACGCAGATGCAGGAGGTACATTTTTACAAGATGGATTTGATGTCATTGACCCAATGAACTGGTTGCCTTTAACAATCAATCAAAATGTAGTTATCACCTACATCATAGAGAGTGCTGTTTCTGTTTGTCCTTCAGATACGGCCACGATTGATATTACCATATCCGATATGCTTACTGCAGGAATCCCTATTACTGAGGCAGGCGTCTGTGAAAATATTCCTATCTTTCTAAGTGATAGAATTGACGGCGAATCACCTGGGGGTAATTTCTTTTTGGAATCTGATTTGAATACACCTTTACCGGAAGAATGGATCCCTTCTTCGGATGAAACTTTCTTATACATCACTCCAGATGCCACTGGTTGTGACCCTGACACCAGCACTTTCACTATTGAGGTCAATGAAGCGCCATTAATAGCTAGTACAACTTCTACAATGGATATCTGTGCTGGATCCCAAGACTGTATCAATCTCGAGTTATCAAGCAACAAGGATGGGCAACTTATTTTGGAAATACTTGGAAACCCTAATAATCAAGAACGGATAGACTTAGACGTTGTATTGTCTCCTGGCAATACAACTTTACGACTATGTCCAAGCGAAATATTTAATGAACCATTTTCTGTTACCGATAGTCTCTTTATTGGATCAGGAGGAGAGATAACAGTCAATACTATATCCTTTGAAGACGATTCAGGCATATGTCCCACTATTCCTCTAAATCAACAACATATTATTAATGTCAGGAGCGAATTTCTAATGGAAATAGACACAACTGTATGCGAAGGAGAAAACATAGAAATTGATGGTCAGTTCTTCACTAGAGATACTATTATTAATGTCTTGACTTCTTTTGGTTGTGATTCGACTATTGTTATAACTATCAATGAGGAAACTACATCGATTGAAAATATTTCTCGTCAGCTTTGTGATGGACAACAATTTGATGATATAGCTGGCTTTTCATTTTCTAGCAACATTGATACAATGATTGTACTTGATGGTGAGTCTCAAAGTGGCTGCGATAGTATTATCAATTTAACTTTAGATTTTCAAGATGTCACTGTAGGGATTTTAACACCGATACTTTGTGATGGAGAATTCATTGAAATTGATGGCGTTGTTATAGATGCTTCTAATTCTAATGCAGACATCCCAAGTCCTGAAATGTCTGTATTTGGATGTGACAGTGTGACAAATGTAATGGCCGTTTTTCTTCCTTTGCCAATGGTTGGAACTGATAGTCTGACTCTGTGTCCAGATGAATCAGAAACAATTGGAGATATAACCTACGATATCAATACAACCTCTGGCACAAGTCTCATAATCAATGGATCTGCTGTCGGTTGTGACAGCATGGTTAATGTCACAGTGAATATAGTCCAGGAAGTTTTTGATCTGAACTTTGATCTATGTGCAAACGATACACTGACAGTCGGAAACGACACATATACTGCTAGCAATACGTCGGGGATGAGTGATACTGAATTATTAAGTGTATTTGGGTGTGACAGTATCATCAATGTCAACATCAATGTACTGGACCTAGATGAGCGAATGATTAGTCGTGAACTCTGCGAGGATGAAGACTTCATCTTTGGCAATGAAACATTCAATTTTTCTAATCCATCTGGTCTGACTACAGTGTCAAACCCCACTGGATGCGATAGTCTATTTATTGTAAATATTACGGAACTGAGAAAGGATGAAATCATACTGGAACCATCCTTCTGCGTAGATCAAGATACCATAATCAATGGTATAATCTACAATGCCGACAATACTATGGGCCAAAGTATTCTTATTAATGAATTTGGATGTGACAGTATCGTAATTGTCAATCTTTCTGTGGGTTCTACGAGGGCAATACTGGAGACAAATATATGTCCAGGAGAAGTATCTGGAACGCTTCAAATAGTCAACACAGAAGGGTTGTCTTTTCCATTAAGTTTGGATATTCCATCAGCTGCCATTTCACTAGTTGTAAATGATCTGCCTTTTGAAATAGATCTTACTGTTGGAATTCATGAAGTTACGTTAGATGATGGTGAATGCACCTACATGGAGACAATTCAGCTAGTGGAATCCAATACCCCTATTTTATCGATATTAGCTGATACACTGACTGATAATAGCTGGCAACTCTCCATAGATTCAGGTCAGAATATTATTGACTATAGTTGGCAGACTTCAGCAGAGCTTGATTGCAATAATTGTCCATCAACTACAGTCACTTCAGACATTCCTACTACAGTGACCCTAAATATTGTCACTGATACAGGTTGCAATTTCTCTAGCTCTATAGAGCTTAATCCCTTTCTGGATATTATAGATCAGGACACTATTATTAAAATCTTCCTCCCCACAGCCATTTTGCTTTCAGACTCTCAAAACGACAGGTTTGTTATTAGATCAAATGTTGATCTGGAGATCGATAGATTAAGCATCTATGACAGATGGGGGAATTTAGTCTTTAACAATGAAAATTTTCTTACTGATGTTATCGAAGAAGGTTGGGATGGTCGTCGCAATGGTGTAGAGATAGAACAAGGCGTCTATGTATTCCTAATAGAATATGAAGACCCTGTATTTGGTCCTGAATTACTCCATGGAAGTATTACAATTATCCGATAGGATACAATTAAAAAATTGTCTAACAAAATATCTGGTTTAGCTACACATTATCAGATTTCCTACGTTAATATTGTAGGTTTGTCCTTGCAAACCTATGAACGATTGTACCTATACACGAGCAATGAAGCTGTTAGTTTTTGTATTACTGTCTATAGTCATTAGTACTGATGTTATCTCAAAAGACCTTGATTTATCTGGAGGGAATCCTATTAGTGCTGAAGTGAGCACTACAGAGATCAGTCTGTGTGAAGGTCAGTGTTCGGACATATCAACAGATATAGACATAGAGATAACGGGAGGCGCTCCACCCTATCTTGTGAGAATAGCTTTTGAATGGAGTCCAACCGCACCAACTAGCAGCTCTACATTCACCCTTCGATCTGATACTGAAAATCATGTATTACGGATCTGTCATGATGGTATAGCCACAAGCCCTGGAGGAGAAGAATTCTTAGGAGACACAACTCAGTTTTCGATACCAACTAATTTTTTGCCTAGCATCATTCAGTTCAGGGAAATAGAAGATATCAATGGATGTATTTCAAATGATTTTGGCGCTAATGCCAGAGTTTCAATTAATCCAGTCCAAGGTACCTTCAACGATTATCAGGTAGACATTCCACAACATATTTGTGACGAATTAGTACTACCGCCAATTATGCCTGCTTCAACTACCGTTGCTTATTTTTCTGAACCTTCCGGAAGTGGAACGGCCTTTCTCCCTGGAGATGTAATCGACTTCAATGCTATTAATCTGCCTACAGGAGATTTGCTAGATACTCTCTACATTTTTGACCCCGATGACATTTGCCAATCTCAGGTACTAGTACCATTCACCTTGAATCTTAGTCCCAATCATAATGTCCCAGATGACCAAATCTTATGTGATACTTATACTTTACCAAATTTCTCTGGGCCTGTCACATCTCCTTCAGCGATGTATGCTAATAATAGAGATTTCATCCCGGGATCAATTCTACGACCTAACGATATCATAAGTAACACCACTATGATATACCTTCAAGATATTATTAACTATCCTACGGGTGATTGCATCTTTTTGGACTCTTTCCTTGTCAATATTATTGACATGCCATTTGCAGGTCTTGACTCAACAATCACCTTGTGTACAGGTGAATCGAATATAATCACAGACCCAAGAATATTACTAAGCAACCCTGATGTTGGCGGTATGTGGCAATCTGCAGGAGTCACCATCCCTGATGTAGACCTAAGCAATCCTATGGATATCAATCTCAGCAATCTCTCTGAAGGCGAGGAATATATTCTGACCTATACAATAGAAGTAATGAGTTGTCCTATATCCTCAGCGATGCTAACCTTTACTGTAGTTAACCCTCCGTTTGCTGGAGACAGCACTACCATATCACTGTGTAGTGGAGATGGCGTCCAGGATTTTTTCGCATTGATAGGTCAACCAGAATTAGGAGGAAATTGGACCCAAACAATGGGTTCACCTACTAATTTTTCTGATTTTAGTCAGGCCAATTTTTCGGGATTTAGCGATGACTTATATGCATTCAATTATACAATAGATGCTACCAATACATGTCCAGCACAAGTTGCTGAATTGGTTATCAATCTTAACTCTGGACCAAATGCAGGTGCGGATAACCTAGCGATTGTCTGCAAAGGAGATTTGCTAGATATTACAACCCTATTATCTACTGATGCAGACACTGGAGGCAACTTTATTGTAGAAGGGGGCATTCCCTTGTTGAACGGCATATGGGATTCTAATCAGTTTATTGGTGACGAAGGCATTATTAATATCAATTACATTCTAAATTCCAACTCCCCCAATTGCCCTTCAGATACCTCAACTTTTGTCATAGATCTTATACGACAACCCTTTGCTGGGTTAGCTATGATGGCTAGCGTCGAGCTATGTGAAGGAGAAGAAATCATACTTCCTGACTTTCTAGAAGGTGAGACAAGTGGCGGCCAATTTCATCTGTCTACAGATCTGACAACTTCCATTTCGGAAAGTTATATAGCCAGAAATTCTGATGTTACCATAGTGCATATCGTTCCTGGTGGAGGGAGTTGTGTCCCAGACACTACAATGTTTGACATTTTAGCTCAACAAGCAGTAGATGTATCCTTGGAATTAGAACGTAATGACATATGTGAAGATACAGGATTATGCGTGCCTATAAATCTTCAACTTTCCGAAGACATAGGATTAAGCTATCATCTTATTAATGATCAGAATGACACCCTTACTATAATCCGTGATAGATTTGGTCCTACAACTTATCAGATTTGTGCAACCAATAACTTTGGTGAGGTTAACAACGATACCATCTTCATTGGATTGGGTAACAACAATCTCGTTATTGCATTAGATAGTGTTATGACCAGAGCAGCCTGCATCGGAAATATCTCTCCACCATCTCAACTTATAATCAACCAAGGAACTTCTCAGACCTTTACAGGTACAGTTTGTGAAGGAGAGACAACAGTTATCAATGGAATGCAATTTGGAGAGACTACTGAATTGAGATTTACTAATATAAATGGTTGCGATTCGATAATTCAAATAGTTATAGACACCTTTCCTAATGAGGTTGGATTTATAGAAGGCCGCTTTTGTGAAGGGCAGTCAGAAGATATTCTTGGACAGACTTTTTCGAGAGACACTATGGGAATGATTACTTTCCCTAACATGTCTGCATTTGGCTGTGATTCCACGGCCCAAGTAGATCTTATTTTTGCTGACAGGGCCGTAGGACAATTAGATACAACTATATGTGATGGAAGCAGTATAGAAGTAGAT
Organism: uncultured Saprospiraceae bacterium; assembly: GCA_964567435.1. Classification (GTDB taxonomy): domain Bacteria; phylum Bacteroidota; class Bacteroidia; order Chitinophagales; family Saprospiraceae; genus RFSX01. Next base: position 33,609 of record CAZMMQ010000032.1, read on the forward strand.
GGTGTAGTTATATCTCAAGAAGGAATGATGGAAATAGAATTTGCCCAAGGCAGTCAGGCAGGATGTGACAGTAGTACTGTTGTCAATGTAACCTTGCTTGATATGGTCATAGGGAGCTTAGATACGATAATCTGTGAAGGCACCAGTATAGAAATAGATGGTGTAGTGATTTCAGATAGAGGTGTCCAAACGATTCCATTTTCTCAAGGTAGTAGTGTTGGTTGTGATAGTTCTACCATAGTCACAGTGGATTTTATGCAAGTTGCTCAAGAGTCGATAGACGGATTCTTATGTTTTGACAGTACGGTAGAAATCCAAGGTGAAGTTTTTGATATGAACAGTTTACCTTCTCAGATATCAGTACAAAATCAAGATGGCTGTGATAGTGTATTAATCGAAGTAAATATTGTTATAATACAAGATTCAATAGTTCTCGATGTAATTCCAATATGTGATATAAATGAAGATCCTTCAATAATTTACAACGGAAGTTTTTCATTCCAACCCGTTCAGATATTTGTAAATGATGTTTTAGATACAGTTTTTGATCAGCCTAATCCTACTCTACCATTAATATTGGATGCGCAGATAGGCATAAACGAAATAAGAGTAGAAGGTCAATTTTGCACTATATCAAGAACAGTAGAAATCAATCCACCTATACTGGATATATTCGCAGATAGTCTAGGTGGCAACTTTTTTGATCTTAGCTTAATAACATCAGATTCCATAATACTTCAGGATTGGACAGGCAGTGATTTGCTTACCTGTGATAATTGTGAATCCACCTCTATTACCATAGAAGAAGATACAGAAATCTTTGTCACAGCAGAGACTGTAGATGGATGTCTAACAACAGCATCTATTATATTAGAAGCACAAGAGCAAGCACCTGAAGTCACCGACATATATATACCTACTGCTATCTCTCTCGGGATGATTGAAAATGATGTATTCTATTTACAGTCAGCAGATGAATTTATGATAACCCAGCTTAACATTTATGATAGATGGGGTAATCTGGTCTTTCTGAATGAAAATTTCATGACCAATGACAATACACAAGGATGGGATGGTAGAATTAATAGTAGAGAAGTAGAGCAAGGAGTATATGTGTATCAAATTGAATACGAGGATCCTGTTCTAGGTCCGCAACTTATTGCAGGTTCGTTGACCATCATCCGATAAGAATAGTCGGTCGATCAGATTATAACTATTTACATATTATAATATTACTTAATATGTTTTATCTTAGCATTCAAATCAAGTTGAAGCACCATAGACTATGTCAGAAGTAAAATATACTGAAGAAAATATACGATCCTTAGATTGGAAAGAGCATATCAGATTAAGACCTGGAATGTACATTGGCAAACTTGGAGATGGAACCACTAATGATGATGGTATCTATGTGCTTCTTAAGGAAGTGCTGGATAATTCCATAGACGAATATGTAATGGGCCATGGGAAACAAATAGATATTAAGATAGAAGAAGGTTCTGTTACTGTCAGAGATTATGGTCGTGGAATTCCATTAGGCAAAGTCGTAGATGTTGTGTCTAAAATGAACACGGGTGGTAAATATGACTCTAAAGCCTTTAAGAAATCTGTGGGTCTAAATGGTGTAGGACTAAAAGCTGTCAATGCGCTATCAACAAATTTTGTAGTAAAAGGCGTCAGAGATGGTAAGGCAAAAACTGCAGAATTTGAGACAGGAGAATTGATCAAGGAATCAAGAGTGATTAAATCCAAGGAGAAGAATGGGACGATGATCTCTTTTACGCCGGATGAATCTATATTCCTAGACTATAATTTTAAACCCAACTTCATAGAAGACAGGTTATGGGATTATGCCTACTTGAATGCTGGACTAAAAATCAATTTTAATAAAAAGACCTTCCTTTCTAAAAAAGGCTTACTCGATCTACTCACGCATAAGTCTGATGTCGAGAATCTACGTTACCCAATCATCCATCTGAAAGGTGACGACATAGAAATTGCCCTTTCTCATGGCAACCAATATGGAGAAGAATATTACTCTTTTGTCAATGGTCAAAATACAACGCAAGGAGGGACACACTTGCAAGCCTATAGAGAAGGTGTTGTCAAAACTATCCGAAAGCACTTTGGAAAGCAGTTTGATACTAAAGATATACAGACTGCGGTAGTGGGTGCCATTAGTGTCAGAGTAGAAGAACCAGTCTTCGAGTCTCAAACTAAAACCAAACTGGGTTCTCTGAAGATGGGACCGGACATGGCGACCGTTAGATCTTTTATAGTAGATTTTGTAGAATCTAATCTGGATAACTTTCTTCACAAGAATAAAGCCGTGGCAGAAGCCATGCTTAAGCGCATACAGCAATCGGAGAGAGAGAGAAAAGAAATTGCTGGCATTAAAAAATTAGCAAACGCTAGAGCTAAGAAGGCCAATATCCATAATAAGAAACTAAGAGACTGTAAGGTTCATTATAATGACAAGCGTGGTGACCAGGAGATTAAGGAAGGTACAATGGTTTTTATTACAGAGGGGGACTCAGCGAGTGGATCTATAACCAAAGCAAGAGATGTTCAAACGCAGGCGGTATTTAGTCTGAGAGGTAAGCCCTTGAACAGTTTTGGTCAAAGTAAAAAAATAGTCTATGAAAATGAGGAACTTAATCTTCTACAACATGCGCTAAATATAGAAGATGGATTAGAGGGCCTCAGATTCAATAAAGTGATAATAGCCACAGATGCCGATGTTGATGGTATGCATATACGGTTACTCTTATTGACTTTTTTCTTACAGTTCTTTCCTGATCTGGTTAGAGAAGGTCATCTATTTATTTTGGACACACCACTATTCCGTGTAAGGGACAAAAAAGATACACATTACTGCTACTCAGAAAAAGAAAAAAGAGCAGCTGTGAAATCATTGAGAGGAAAAGCGGAGATTACTAGATTCAAAGGACTTGGAGAGATATCACCTGGAGAATTTGGAGAATTTATAGGTGATGATATTCGATTGGAACCGGTAGAGTTGAAGGATGCATCCATTCCTGACATCCTTACCTACTACATGGGTAAAAACACTTTAGAAAGACAGCAATTCATTATAAATAATTTGAAGGTAGAATTGGATGCCTTATCGGACCAAGATGTGGATGAATTAGAAGAAGAGCCAGAGCTGGCGTAAATAGTTACCACATAAAAAAAGGGCTTGCAAAAATGCAAGCCCTTTTTTTATGCAAATTGATTTTGGACTGCTAGTTTATATTTTTGTCAATAATCTTGTGTATATCAAATGATCGACTTTGACCTGACAGAGGTACAAACCTTGACGTAAAAAACTAAGGTCTATGTGATTAGAATTTTCTGTCAGTTGTTTATCCAATAACATTTCCCCATTTAGAGATATGAGTCTCATATGAGCCTTATCTAAGGAGGCGTCTTCAAGTCTTATCTCAACTGTATTTGAGGTTGGATTTGGGTATAAAGTAAAAGCTACATATAATAAGTCATCTGTATTGGATATGCATTCCACCTCTGGAATTACTATCAAATCTAAATGATCCATATAGGTGCATCCATTACCATCCATCTTTTCTACAGATATAATCGTAGACTCAGTATATGCTTGTCCATTCCACTGTAAAGTATCCCCTTCACAAATTTCCTCAATAAGAAAATCATCTTGTACAAAAGGTAATACCTCCCTTATCATAGTTTCACATCCCACGGTAAGTGTAAAGATTCCTGGTATGGAATTACGATCACCACAAACGGTTTCGAAAACTTCAGTTTCTTCGACTAGCTCAACAGTGAGTGTGATAGAATCTACACATACCTCAGAGCCGATGTAATACAAATCAAATATGCCAGATTCTTCTATTAATTGATCTCCATACATAAGTGAAGTGCCGCAGACGATGGTATCTCCAGTTATTCTAGAATCATTTCCTTCTTCCAAAATTAAAGATTGGAACAATGCACATCCATTTGCATCTATGAGTTTTGATGTATAAAAACCTGGTTCGGTTAGAACCATATAATTCCAACTTATTGTATCTCCTTCACATATCAGCATAGAGGTAGTGTCTCTAACCAATTCTAAGAATGTCAAATCTAATGTCAATGTATATGGACATGGCCCCATATCAAATTTCTCTATTTCATAAATGCCACTAGAATCAATCATCTCATCACAACTCAAAAAAATTTCTCCTTCACAAAGGGTAGCCTCTAAAAATTGATCGAGAGGCTCAAGAAACACATCCGTAACTAATGTATACTCACATCCATTTGAATCAAGTAAAGTCTGAAAAAAACGACCTTCGGTATTCATAGGATCTTCTGGCACACATTGCATCTCGAATATAGTACCAAGTCCTTCCAATACAATTATCTCTGTTGTCTGAATAGTACAAATGCCATTACTGATAATAGTGTCTAGGGAAATGGTTGGCTCATTTGGACCTGGAGCCTCTTCTTCACAAACTTCTTCTTCTATATGGATAAAAATCACTGCGCCCGTAGTATCTATACTGGACGCTGAGAGAGAAAAATGATAGGCCATAATTGAAATAAAGAATAGGAATTGTATAAAGCGATTCATAGCTGATGAAGTAATGATTTAAGAAATAGAAAGATTGTTAATGGACCCTCATTCGAGGTTAGAAGTCGCTTCATACAGTCTTGGAAACAAGACCATGCAGTTCAAAGAAATTAAGCGTTAGAAGCGTCAATAGACAGATAATGATACATAAATATAAAGATTTTCTGTCTTTACAACAATTTGTCCTATAAGTAAAAGCTATTCAGTGGCGTCAACCAATTGTAGAACCAGTGATTTGAGCTGCTTATCTAGATCTTCATGGACAAGTTTATCCCCTGAAAAATTATCATTGAATAAAGGAACAGATAATGAACCGACTACTTTCCCATTCAGGTAAGCATAACTG
>CAZMMQ010000033.1:0-37459 GCA_964567435.1 uncultured Saprospiraceae bacterium
ATCATTCATAATTCATAATTCATAATTCTTCATTGACAATTCCGTTGCACCATTATACCTATCATTTCATAATTTGGATGGATGAAAATAAAATCCGAACAAGATGTGAAAATCTTGGATCAGCGCATTCAATCTGAACTGGGTGTAGATGTCAAGAAATATCGTAATGACGAAGTTGTGGAGACCTTTGTATCTATGTTGGTCTTTATAGAATATTTTATTACTTGGGTCATTGGGCCTATAGTGGGAGCTCTGCTGTTGTATGGATTAGGCTTTTGGTTATTGGATTTGGTGCATGTGGAATATGGCATATATGGACTAGTAGGTCTGATATTATTTCTGATAACAGGTATATTTCTAGGCTTATTATTGCTTACAGGGCGCATGAAGGAAGATGTATGGGGTATCGTCCATTACTCATTGGATATAATGAAATCCGCCAAAGCTGACACAGCAGAAGTCATGGCTAATATGCCTGCTCAGCAGAAAAAAGCGTCCACAGCTATGCTTTTTCAGGGAGTCTTGCATCTGGTGACGATACCCACTCTAGCCACTGTTATAGAAGCCAAGATTCCAATACTGGGTATGATAGTAAGTCGATTTATTAAGAAGGTGTTGACGATGGTATCTAATTCATTAGCTAAAGATGAGGAGATTCTTATTGACCCTAATGTGAGTAAGGCTGATTCTCAGCAGGAAATAAGTCAGCAAAGACACAAGGATGCGTCTTTTGGTAAAATCAGGAAGGCCATATCAATTCCCTTTGGCATTGCTAGGCTTCCAATCAAGATTTTTTTTTATATTAGTTTGATACTTCTATTGCTGTTTTTGTATATCATCCATTGAGTTTATCTTTTTTTCATTAGAAGGGTAACTAATGTGGTTCATGGCAAATAAATAGGTGAGCTAAGCTTGTTAGCTGACCTATAAGCAAAACTCATTTTAGAACTGCGAAACTTTGCACTTCCATGAAAGACTTACACCTAATTCTACTTATCTTCCTAGCTAGTCTAGTTACAAAGGAAAGTGCTGGACAGTTTATGCACTTCTCAGAGTTTAACCATGCGCCGATGATTCTTTCGCCTGCAAATGCTGGCGCTTTCAATGGTTCTGTTAGAGTGGGTGGTAGTTATAGAGAACAGTTCAGAGGATTTATTACACATCCATTTCAGACCACAGTATTATTTGTAGATGCACCAATAGCCGCAGGACTTCCTGATAATCAGTGGCTAGGTGTCGGACTCACAGTGGGCAATACCCGAGCAGGTGATTTGGAAACGGCCATAAGCAGAGTATCCGGATCTCTTTCTTATCATCGATTTATAGACCGTAAGCAGCGAAAAGTTTTTGGTGTAGGTCTTCAGTATACATTTAATAATATAGCTATAGGAGATCCTACTATGGCACGCTTTGAAGATGAACTTGTAGGGAGAGTAGAAAGAAGTTATGACCATAATCTATTGCAGTCTATGATGTCATCTAGAATGGGCATCAGTGGTGGGTTGTATTTTCAAAACAGGTACTCTAAGCGGTTGACCTATAGATTAGATTTAGCTATGCAAAATGCACTGTCATTTTCTTCACAGACAGCGACAGGTAGTCAGGCCTCTCTTAGGCAATTCACAGCCAATATGAGTTTTTCTTATCAGCTCAATAATCTATGGATGATAGAGCCAGGTTTATTATTTCAGAAATTATCTTTCAGTAATAATACAGTGGTCTCTACTGGGTTATCTCATCTGCTCAATAGAGAAAAAGGAGTTATCCTTAAAGCGAGATTAGGATACAGATTGGAAGATGCAGCCCTCATCAGTGCGGGTGCAGAATTTGGATTAAATTCTGTGATGTTGACTTATGACATGACTGTAAGTTCTGCACAGGTATACAATGGCGTTAATGGTGCTTTTCAAATTGGTTTTTACCGCATATTTAAGATATACCCCAAAGCAAAAGTAGAATACAAAGAAATATGTCCTCGATTATAGACTAATTCCAACTTCATCAAATAGAACCTGACAAATGAAAAAAATAATAGCTTTATTCATCTTGATGGCATGCTTATTTTTCCTTCCGCAGCTTAATGGACAGATCACAGGATTGAATAATTTGAGTGAAAATTTGCCCTGTGTCGATAAGGAGTTTAGTCTTCGTGTAATTATGACTGTAGATGATAGTACGAGGAGGCCACTTATTACTGAGAGTAATTTTGATACTATATTAAAGAAGGCTTCTTCATTTTTCGAACCAATTTGCATGAGTTTTAACATGTGTGATTTCGTAGTTGTACCCAATTATAGTTACAATGATTTGTTTACTGAGAAACGAGTTGTACAGATGGGAAATGTCTTTGGCTATCCTGAACGTATTAATGTATTTGTTTCCAATGTTGTACACGGTTCTAATTGTGGATCTTCGATTATAGGTGGGTTTGATACATATAGAGATGCACGGATATATATAGAGTTAAGCTGTGGGGATGAACCCGCAGTGCAATTGGCTAAGCACATGGGTACTCTATTTGGTTTATTGGATACTAATTATGACGGCCCTAACCAATTAGTCGATGGTAGTAATTGTAGTTCAACTGGAGATAACTTATGCAGTACACCGGCAGATCCATACGGGTATGAGAGAAATGAGGAAACAAGTGAATGGCAAAAGGCAAGCCCTAAAAGTCTAACTCAATATAATAATGGTTGCGAATTTGTCTGGGAGACGCTGGATGATAATGGGGAATTTTATTTGCCATCAATGACTAATATGATGTCACAATACCCTTGCAAATGTGAATTTACTTTCGAACAATTTCAAATCATGTCGGCAGCATATCTCGCTTCTTCATTTAAGAATTAATCATAGTTAACTGAACAGAATTCCACTCTCACAAATGATTGCCATGAAAAATATTCTACTCCTCATAGCCAGCATCATCATTATCTCATCCAATATACAAGGACAGACTGCAGATATGACAAGTGGTTGCATTCCACTCACGGTGAATTTTACAGCCCCTAATGCGACTGATTATTTCTGGGATTTTAACGATGGAAATTCTTCTAATGATAAAGACCCTGAACATATATTTACACGTAGTGGTAACTTTAGAGTTGTCTTGTATACAGATGCTTCACAATCGACACAAGTAGGGGCCATAGATATCACAGTCTATCCTGACCTTATTGTTGATTTTAATTCAGATAATGTAACGGGCTGTAATCCATCTGATATTACCTTTATGGGTAGTATAGATCATCACCCAGAAATTACGATTTCAAGTGTGCTGTGGACATTCGGTGACGGAGGTAGTGCTGCCAATATGAATCCAACATATACATATCGTAGTGTCGGAATGTTTGATGTGTCGATAGCTGTAACAACTAATTTGGCGGAATGTGATAAGACGATATTGAAAGAAGATTACATAGCAATAGCGGAGCAAAATGCGGACTTTTCTGTTGACATATCTAATAGTTGTACAGCACCTCTCACCGTCAATATCACCAATGAGTCGGATAGAATAGACGGCTTTATGTATCTATGGGATTATGACGGAAATGGCACTGACTCTGGATATGACCCTGATCCAGTTACATTTAATAGATTGGGTAGATTTAGAATAACACTGACTATGGTGGCGCCAGATGGCTGTGAAACAATACGAATTAGAACCATTAGAATAGGTGTGCCTAATATTGAGCTCTCGGTGCCAGAAACAGTATGCACCGGCAGCTCTATTAGAATAATTAATTCCTCATCGGGTATTTTTAATGATTGGAATTTTGGTCTTGATGCTTCACCCATGCAGTCAGGACAAAAGTCGCCAGATGTCACTTACGATACACCAGGTATTAAAACAATCACATACTCATCTAGAACTGGCTCTTGTCAATCAGATACAACTTTTAATATATTAGTCACTGAAGATATTTCTGGTTTTGCAATTGACCCTGAAGTAATTTGTTCTGATTCAGTATTAATTACTTTGACGGCAAATCATTTTGTCAATGGAGATTATTTCTGGAATGGATCGACTGAGCCTGGAGGTCCAGATACTACATTTTTACACTTTAGACCTATCGTTGATACATTTCAAGTTAATCGAGTAGATACATTTATATTCTCTTTGATCATTGATTCAGAGGAGGTAAGTTGTGTGGACTCAACCAGAATAGAATTTGTGAGCCAATTGCCTGAGGCGTTTTTTGTTCCAGATTCTGTTATTGGTGTGGCGCCGTTGACTATGGGATTTTTGGATGGGAGTGAATCTGATACAACTATTGTAGATCGATTGTGGGATTTTGGAGATGGCAACACAGCAGATGACGACGAATTTGTGACACATGTATACGAAGAACCTGGTGAGTATTTTGTAAAGCTTTGGATAGAGAATGCAGATGGTTGTACTGACCTTTCGCAAGGCGTTACAATTACAGTGTTAGAAGAAAAGACTGTAGAAGATATCTTGGATTCTATAGGATTTGAGATAGTTGAAGGAATTTTCGACTCAGGTCCTCTGTGTGTAGGTGATCGTGTCAGATGGCGACAACCTCGTTTTCGAGATTATGTTATTAGGTTACAGACAGACGAAGGTAGATTTGATCATTGTGCAGGAGGCGATAATGAGTTATATACCTTTTTGTATCCTGGAGTTTTCGAAGCTAATGCTATTCTAGAGTATAAAGGATTTGAATTGGACTTTGAAAAATTAGGATATATTACTGTCTTGGGTGCAAGGGCAGAGATTGGCTATAATAAAGAATGCGATAATCCATTTGACACCAATTTTTGGAGTAGGCATGTAGGTAATGTCGACACCTACACCTGGTATTATAAAGATGAGGTCATTAGCCAACTTGAAAAATTCAGTTTTACCTTTGGAGATCCTGGTGAGCATGAAGTCATCTTAGAGATACAATCCTTGGACGAAGAATGTCCATCGAACAGAGATACCGTCATAGTATATGTGACTGAACCAATTGCAAGCTTTTCGATAGATGATATGCTATGTGAAGGAGAGCTAAATGCACTTGATGCTACAACGACAAGTTTAACTACCGGTTGCTCTAACCCATATTTGTGGACTTTTGATTTGCAAAGACCAAGAGAGGTAATGACAGAGATTACGCATCATGCTTTTGAAAGAGGTGACCAAAGTTTATTGTTAACTGTAACAGACATTAACGGTTGTACGTCAACATTCGAAACTAATGTAAGAGTACTTGGGGCAGAGATAGAATTTCCGCTGGACTCATCACTATGTTTACCGCATGAGAGTTTTTTCGATACACAAATAGATTCTGATACAGCAATAGTGTCATATAACTGGACCTTTGGTTCGGCTGAGATGTCGCCTACCTATACTTTTACAGAGAATGATTTGTCTCTGGACTCACTAGGGGCTCGTGCAGATTCGTTGTTTGTTACGCTGTTTACTGAGGATGCATTTGGTTGTTTGGATTCCCTTGAGAAAGCCACTCGACTATATAAGCCAGTCTCAAATGTTATTGTAGAAGATGATGGCGTTTGTCGTGGAGATACATTTCAGATTTCAGCAGACGACTTTAGAGAAGAGGGTAGTGGACTAAGTTTTGAATGGGATTTTGCAAGTGGAGGTACCTGTGATCAGCAGGCTTGTGAGGTTATCTTCGCAGAACCTGGCGATCAGGTTATCAGTTTGTTTTTTGAAGAAATAGGTACGATGTGTAGAGATACCTTGTTAGCTACTATTCAAGTATTGGAAAGACCAGAGGCGCTGTTTACGACTAATGTAGACGGTATGAGTACAATCTGCTATCCAAGCACAATTGAGTTTTCCAATATATCTGTTGTAGATGGAGGCATCGATTATTTGTGGGATTTTGGTAATGGAGCCACTTCCGATTTGTCAAATCCTGCCATAAGTTATGACAGAGGTACTTATACGGCTTCATTGACTGCCACGTCAATATTCGGATGCCAAGATGTGCAAACTTTTACCTTCGAGTTAGTAGGACCAGATGGAGATTTGGTTTTAGATAAGAATAATATTTGCCTAGGAGATTCTATCGAACTCACACTTATCAATCCATTAGATGTAGCGAGTTTTAATTGGGATTTAGGGGATGGAAATGTCATATCCAACGAAGACAATATCATATACACCTATGATTTTAAACCCCCAGGTGATTCTACAGATATTGACTTAATCCTTAGCTCAGGCTCAAACGGTTGTGAAGTAATAAGGACAGTTGCTATAAACATTAATGATGTGGAAGCTGGTTTTGAGCAAGATTTGAGTATTGATTGGTGTGTTGGGCTGGTCGGATTTTCTAATAATTCAAGAGGTGCTTCGTCATACCAATGGGATTTTGGGGATGGCAATATTTCTACAGAAGAATTGCCATCACATACTTATAATACCTCTGACACTTATGATGTGTCTTTGAGAGTTACAGATGATGTTTCAGGTTGTGTAAGCGAGTTTACTCAGCAAATTGATGTGACCTTGGAAGATAATGACTTCTTTAGTTTTGCTAATATATTCACACCAAACGGGGATGGCCGAAACGACTTTTTTAGGGCGGTAATTCCAGATATATATCAGGATGTTGTGACTACACTGAGCCTCAAAATTTTTGACAGAAGGGGACAATTACTCTATGACAATGCATCTCCAGATGGATGGGATGGCACAGTAAATGGGTCACCAGTTCCGGAAGATGTCTATGCTTATTTTATAGAGATAGATATTCAGGATTGTCAAGTAGTAAGTGATAAAGGGAACGTTACTTTGATGAGGTAGTACAACTGGCAGACCCTCTGTATGATACTTTTCTATAATCTGTAATGTGATTGGAATTAAATGATTATGCTTTACATAGAATTTTAATGTGCTTTGAGGTTTTGGTTGCAACATTAACAAATCGAAGTTTTTAGTTATGTAAACCACTTATTATTAGTGACTTACGTATTGTTGTAGTTTTTGATATTTGTCCGCATTACGAATTTTTATCATATATCACCTTATTTCTATTGTCTAGCATAGATTTTGATTGATAGAAGATGTAAATCCAACATTATCTATCATGACAGGATCAACCCGAGGTTTTGTAATAACGGATTCGTTATTACATGCTGAGAAGAGAATTTTAACTACTGCAACTTCCTATACTTTCAGTCTATTCCTTAGACATTCAATAGAGTTATTTATTTATTTATTGCTACTTATAAACTCAGCTCAGACTGCAGCTAATACACCGATGTCTGAGTGGACGCCATTGATGTCTTGTCCACAAAACTTTAAGCTACAAGTAGATGGGAGTGTGGGACCTATACTAGTATGTGGCGGAGATGTCATCCCTTTGTGTTTCACAGGAGACAATCTGCCTGCTGGAGGAATGGTATCATTTCAGGTTGATTCAGATAATGATGGAACTTTTGAAGAAGAAATTTGCTCACAACCAATTCCAGATACACCTTGCCCAATGCCTAGTTCATCATCAGGCGGAAATGTGTTCTTTGCCTCTTTGATAGCTAATGGAGATGGAGGCGAGTGTGGTGTTACGGTGCCAGAAAGTATAACCATCTGTAATGGTTGTTCTTGTGATGCGGATAATCCTGATGTAGATATCAGTGGGTGGGAGTTAGATGATAATACTGGTGGGACTGGTCCAGGAGATCCATCTCATATATTTCCTGCTGGGACAATATTGGCTTCTGGAGATTGTATCACACTTTCTTGCAATTATAGTGAGCGACCAAATAATATATGGAATAACAGTTCAGACGATGCAACGCTTCATGATACTTCTGGCAATCTCATAGATATTTTTAGTTATACAGATGATGGGCAAGTTGGTGAAGAATTAATAGGCGCCTGTGAAGTGAATGAAGCACCAATCTGTTGTGATTATCAGATGCCAAATGATATTTGTGGAGCGGGGTCATATCAGTTTAGAGCAGTAGTGACACCGTTTTCTGTAACTAACTGTCCATCTGGTCCGGACGATGAGTTAGACTCATTATCTAATATTATAGTTGCTAATTCTGATTGTCCATTTGCAAGTATCGAGGCAAATACTGTTGTAGTCTGCGAAGCTGAATCCTCGACTGCAATGATTCCTATCTCTATAGAGGGAGGAACCGGTCCTTACAACATTGAGTATATTTTTAATGGTATTATAATAACAGGGGTTGGATTTAATGACGGGGATATGCTGACTATACCTGGCCTTACAACGGGTCCAATAAATGTATCATTAAGCAGTGTAATTGACTTAGGTGGAAGTGAATGCGAAGGGATAGTAGGAGACGAAGAGATGGTGGTCGATTTTAGAACAACTAGTTCTGTAACACTTTCCTCAGCCACTGATACAAACGATTGCTTTTGTAATGGAACTATTAGCCTCGAAGGCCCCAGTGACATCCCGTTTGATATATTTTATACACTTGATGGCGTTTTGGATACTCTATTAGAGGTTTTACTCCCCGCAACCTTGCCAAACTTCTGTCCAGGAGAATATATAATTACCGGAGCAGAAGATGATTTTGGTTGTGTTGCTTCAGTGTCAGGGACACAGACCGTTGGTATGGCTGAATCACAGTTGCCTATCGCAGGTGCAGAAGATGATTCTGTTTGTGAAGGACAAGATGTAGAATTAATTGAAAGTAGTAATGATGGAACTTCATGGTCTTGGTCTGGTCCTGGGTCTTTCAGCAGCAACCTTCAGAATCCTGTCATAAGTGGTATTGATTTGCCTGGTGTTGGCACGCATACTTATTCGTTAACGATGACTGACGCCAATGGCTGTACAGGAACAGATGAAATAGAAATCGTCGTTTTCTCAAATCCTATCCCAATTGCTGAAGCTGTTGATTCTGTTTATTGTAACAGAGAAATAATTGAATTAGAAGAGACCAGTGGATTGGCAGCAGCTTGGTTATGGTCGGGGCCGAGTGGATTCTCATCTATAGAACAAAACCCTACATTAACGATAACTTCCTTACCAGGACCTGGAACACATACCTATTCTGTTACTATAACAGATAATAATAATTGCACAGGAGTTGATGATGTGGAACTTGTTGTTCATGAATTGCCCTCATCGTCAATTATTACAGAAAGAGAAATTTGTGATGGTGAAGATATCTTGCTGACTGAAAATGGAGGTGATGCTGTCACTTGGCAATGGACCAGTTTTTCTGGATTTTCTTCATCTGAACAAAATCCAATTATCACAGGTACGGATTTGCCTGATCCAGGAACGGAGTTGTTTGAATTAACTATCACAGATAACAATGGCTGTACTTCTGCTGACGAAATAGATATTGAAGTATATGAATTGCCTAGTTGTACTATAAGCACAACAGATAGCGCTTGTGGAATGTCTAATGGGTTAGCTACTGGCGAAGCGACAGGTGGTGCAGGTGCCTACACCTTTGAGTGGAGTAACATGGCCACCTCAGAAACGATAACTGATTTGGTATCTGGCACATACTCTCTAACGGTGACAGATGGCAATGGGTGTACAAGTGTCTGCTCAGCTGTAGTCAGTGATGTTGATGCATCAACATGTTCTATCATGTCTAGAGATGCATCTTGTGGAGCCAATGATGGATCTGCTACTGGTATAGTAGGCAATGGAGCAGGCCAGTATATCTTTGCTTGGAGTAATGGCGAGACAACTGTGGTTATAAATGATTTGGCTGAAGGCACATATACTCTAACTGTTACAGATGAGAATGGGTGTTCTGCGACTTGTGAAACAATAGTAGGAACCTCAGGGTCTCCATCCTGTACTACAACATCTACAGATACGACTTGCGGTGAAAGTGATGGTGCAGTGTCTGGGTCAGTGTCAGGCGGGGTAGAGCCATACACATATGAATGGAGTAATGGCGAGATGATTGGGGCAATCACAAATTTAGCAGCTGACACATATACCTTAATAGTGACTGATGCTAATGGTTGTACAGGCACCTGTTCAGCAACAGTGAGTGCTCCAGATGCTCCTATGTGTAATACAACCACTACAGATACGACTTGCGGAGAAAGTAATGGGACAGCAGCGGCCACGGCGATTGGTGGGGTTGGGCCATATGCATATGAATGGAGTAATGGTGAAATGACTGCCTTAATATCAAATTTGGAAGAAGGCATATATGCATTAACAATTACAGATGTCAATGGCTGCACAAATACTTGTTCAGCGACAATAGGTAGTTCTACCATCCCGGTATGTATTGCGACATCCACAGATACACCTTGCGATGGTAATGAAGGTACAGCCACAGGCTCTGCTACTGGTGGCGTTGGACCCTATACCTATTCGTGGAGTAGTGGAGCTACCACAGCAATGGCCCTTCAGTTGGTTGCAGACACTTACACTTTAACAGTGACTGATGCTAATGGCTGTACAGCAACCTGCGAAACGACGGTTTCTGTTATTGGGACTTTGGATTGTAATGCCATTTCTAATGCACCAGTTTGTATTGGGGAAGCCATTCAACTTGAAGAGAATGCTGAAGATATTGACTCATGGTCATGGTCAGGCCCTAACGGCTTTAGTTCTAATCTTCAGAACCCGACTCTTATTGCATCTTTGGATGCGGTCGGCACCTATAGTGTTACAGTAACTAGGGGTGCTATTTGTTCTGCAATATGTTCAGTAGATGTCTTTGTAGATTCTGCTCCTGTTACGAATGAAGGGGCATTTATTGCAGCATGTGAAGATCCATTTGGATCCTTCATGTCAGATTTCACTTTGGAGAATGCAGAGAATTTGGCCAATGGTGATATAGATGGAGATGGCGCTGATGGTTCTGTGAATGATGTGACTTATTATGTTTCTGAAGCTGATGCTTTAAGCATGAATAATCCGCTCAATAATGGAATGAACTTATTAAGTGACCTTCTTTATGCTAGAGTAGAAAGAGGAGATTGCTTCGCCATTGAGAAATTACGACTCGAAATAATAGATAATCTTAGTTACACTGTCCAATCTAACAATATAACTCACTGTGGTCTTTCTAGTGGAAGTATATGCTTCATGGGTTTAGAGCCATTATCTGAGGCGGCATTAAGATATACCGACCCTAATGGTTCAATAATTAATGATCAAATTAGTGCGGATATTAATGGAGAATATTGTCTATTCGATTTGTCAGCTGGACTGTATGCTGACGTTTCTTTGTTTAATTTGGATAGAGATTTGTTTTGCTCAGGTCCTATAGTAGATATTGAGATATTTGATGCAGAAGTGAGTTCTGCTACTGTATCTGATGTCAGCGTATGTCAAGGCTCTTCCATTGCTCCAATAATGATCACAGATAATGGTTGCCCAATAACTCATGTATTGATTGATTTCGATGATGACGCATTGACAGATGTGGTATCGCTTACATCATTTGCACATGGAGACATGATGTCTATTCCTAGCAATCTAGCGCTTGGAGATTATACAGGGACAATGACACTTATCTGTAGCAATGGTTGTTCGGTAACAGATGAATTCACCATAACTATTGAAGAAGGCTTTTCATTAGGCGAGTCTACTTCTATTGAGATATGTAATGAAGACCCTACAGTTTTTTTATTTAATTTATTTGAAATGTTAGGGGGTCAAGCAGATGTTGGAGGTATGTGGTCTTTAGCAGATAATTCGCTTTCTCAAGTGATTATAAGTAATGGTCATTTAGGTAGCGTAAATCTGCAGGGTATAATGCCAGGAAATTATGTTTTCGAATATAGTATTGATCCAAATAGTCTATGCGAATTTACTCCTAGCTCAGTAACAGTAAGTGTTATTTCATGTTTTGACTTAGCCTTGACTAAGGTTTTAACTACAGCTGGTACTATAACTCCAGGCAGTCAAGTCACCTTCGATATTACAGTCTACAATCAAGGAGACGTTGATGCATATGATGTAACAGTAGCTGATTACTTTCCAAGTTGTCTTACTTATGATGCGGCAAAATATTCTTCTCATACAGCTGGAGGAACAGTTCCTGTGATTATGGATAATACAGTAGATGGATTTGAAATTTCATTCATCCCTTTAGGAGAATCTGTAGTGGTCACATTGACTATGACGGTAACAAATAACTGCAATGAGGCGACTATAATTAATAATGCTGAAATAACTGGAGGATCCAGTGTGGATGATGGTCCAATAGCCCTAGATTCTGATTCTCAACCCAATAATGATAATAACAGTTTAGCTGATATTGATGACAATAATATAACAGCAACAGATGGAGGAGATGATTTTGATCCCGCTATATTGAATATCTGCTTATTAGGTTGTGATGGTACCTTCCCATGGAATGGCAGTAATTAATTGTTATTTAATAACACCCTTTTAATTTAATCCTTTTAAGATGAAAAAAACATTATTTAATATTATCCAGGTATTTATATTATTCCTAGGGTTGATACATCTTGTAAATGCTCATTGTCCATATTCGTGTGGTTTGACTGATGCAAACATGGAGATATGCGAAGTAGAGAGTAGTTGTATGGTATTAAGCAGTGAATCTATGGGAGGAGAAATATTATCGATGACCACGAGTCCTTGTCCAGTGAGGTGTACGTTAAATTACTCTGATAATTTTGATCCATTTGTAACTAAAGTACTAGGAAGCAATCAAAACAATCCTTGCGAAATAACACGCATTAGTCTGGATAATATATCCGAATGCATCAATGTGGGCAACGACGACAATGGTCTTAATGATGTCTTCACGACTGACCTGATCATAGAGTATAATGATTTACCTAGTACTGGTCAATTAGTGATTACGACCATGGAGGGCAATTTTACATTAGATCTTTCCACTCTAGGTCCAAATGCACACACATTAAGTAATTTATTTTTTGACGCTAACGGACAAGATATACCTGTAATGGTTCAAGTTATAGCCGATGAAGGATGTAGTTATGAGACTATCGCAGGACAAGCACCAGTCAATTGCTCAGAGCCTGCTATTACAAATCTCATAATACAGAATACCACTGGATGTATGAATGCTGACAGTGATAGTGATGGTAGCAATGATTATTATTTAGCTGATGTCACTGTAGAGTATAATATGCCTAATTTATTTGGGGTGTTAGAAATAATAGAGCTTGGGTTGTCAGTTCCATTTGATGTACTTACAGGTACAAGTTATACGTTTACAGATGTTAATATTCCAGCCGATAATAATTTGATGACTTTTACGGCTGTGTTTTCTTCGCATCCTGGTTGTGCATTTTCTGTGGAGGTTCAAAATTCGCCTCCTTGTTCAGAGAATATACTATGTGAAATATTTGATGTTTCATTAAATGTCACCTCTGATTGTATCAATGGAGGTTCGGATCTTGATGGTTCTAATGATTATTATGCAGCGGATCTCATTATCAGTCTAGCCAATCATCCTCAAGGAGGTGATTTAGAGATTTCAGGAGCCATTTCAGATTTGATTGTGTTAGATGCTAATAATACTCAGTATACGATTAGTAATCTTGAATTACCTGCTACTGGTGAACCTGTGGTTTTTGATATTTCTTTGGATGGTGACCCTAACTGTCAGGGACAATTTACTTTTGCTGGTTTGCCAAGTTGTTCGGAGGAACCAGCCTTCTGCCCAGACTTAAGTTTATTGACCGTATCAGATATGGAAGTAAACTTAATAGATAGTAGTTGTGATACACCGGGTGGCATACAATCAGGTGGTGAGGTGTTTCCACTTTTTCCAAATCCTTGCCCAGAAGGGTCGACTTTGTTTTACTCAGATAATTTTTCTGCATTTACAACAGAAGTGCCTACATATGTGCAAGACGAAACTCGTACTATCTTGAGCCGTTGTCAGTGTGACGAGGATGCATCTACTATTGGACCTCTTGGGATGGTGGTGACTATGCCACAAGAATGTCCTACTTGTATTATTACAGACGTGTCCATTCTTAATATGTCTCCTTGTGTCAATGGTAGTGAAGATTTGAATTCATTCAATGACTATTTTACAGTAGATATAGAAATAAGTTATATTGATTTGCCTCCTTCAGGCAATCTATTTATAAGCACAATTAATGATTTTATATCACTTGACATCGCGAGCTTGGACCCAAGTTCTCATATCATGACCGGTTTGACTCTTCCGGCAAATGGACAATCAATTAATTTTTTTATTGAGATTAGCGGAACCTGGAGTTGTGAGTATAGCGGTAATATAGGCATTGCACCAGATAGTTGTTCTGAGCCGACATGCGAGCTTCCTAATTTGACTGCTGTTGCAACCTGTACGGATGGTGAAGGAAATGAAGCTGATCAAGATGAATACTTTATTAGAATAGAATTATCTGACCTGGGGTCTAGTAGCGGAATATCAAATAGTGTAAATGTAATAGCAGATACACGTGAGTATTTTTTTGATGCAGTTGGCACTTTTTTCTTAGGTCCATTTTCACATTCTGGGATTGGTACAGAGACCATTGAATTAACCTACTTTAACGAAGTAGGTGATTGTAAAGCCACACTAACTGTGTCAGAAGTACTATGTGGATATATAACCGATAGTGGCTTACATGCTTCAGGCCCTGCATGTGATTGTAATGAAGATATTCCAGGTAGCATCTTGGCACAAGTAGCTCCTGGAAGTTTTGGAGCTGACACAACTGTTATGGTATATGTGTTAGTAGATTCTGATGATAATGTAAGTGCTGTCAACAATACAGGACTATTTTTGGACCTTTCTAATGATAGCTACCAGGTATATCCTATTAATGTAGACATTGATGACCAAGACCCCTTCTTAGCATCTTTTCCAGAGGTAGGACAAACTTTTGAAATACCTACAGGTATATGCGCCGTAGGCTGTGGTGTAGCTACATATAATATGGATTGTGACTGTCGTATAGATGATGTTGCGATTCGGAAAGTAGTTAATTCAGTTGGTTTTGTAAATATTGGTGACAAGGTTGATTTCACAATAAGTGTGATCAATCAAGGTAAGGCACCTATATATAATATAGTTG
Organism: uncultured Saprospiraceae bacterium; assembly: GCA_964567435.1. Lineage (GTDB taxonomy): Bacteria > Bacteroidota > Bacteroidia > Chitinophagales > Saprospiraceae > RFSX01. The sequence continues at coordinate 14,996 of CAZMMQ010000033.1, forward strand.
TACATGATTATTTACCATTAGGTCTTGATTTTGTAGCAACTGATAATACACTTAATGCCTTCGCTAACAACCCAAACACAATGGGAGGAAACACTGTCACTGCTACAGTGGCTATTACATCAGCCTTGAACCCAGGGCAGACCTTGCCTATAAGGATTACGCTTACAGTCAATGCAATGGCGGCAGGAATGGGACTTCTAAATACAGCTGAGATTATAGGGGCAAGCAGAGATCTGGCAGGCTATGTTCCTATCGTAGATGAGGATGACCCCTTGTCAACGTTAGGTGGAGGCTCTGATGAAATAGATAATAGCATAGATGATAGCTCCAATGGGGGAGTAGATGCGCAAATGGATCAAGATGATTTTGATATGGCTTTATTGCAAGTCTGTCCTCTTTTGACAGGTTCTGTGGATAGCCCTTGGGTCTGTAAGGGTACAGAGTCGGTGCCAATTAATGTGGAAATAACGCTGGGTACTTTAGAACAGGTACAAGTCTTATATGATGCTGAAGCACAAGCAGCAGGGTTTATTGATTTGTTCGATTTGAGCCAACCAAGACCAACTGATTATATAATACCACCAGGCATTACTGAAGGTGTATTCAGTGGAGAAGTTGTGTTGATTGGTGAAGCTGGAGGATGCATAACAAGAGTACCATTTACAATTACGATAGAATGCCCTAATTGTGGCACATTCCCATGGACTGGCAGTCGATAATTATTTAGAACCAATTCAAAGAAAAATGACAATACAAAATATATTCTTATTCATTTTTGAAACGAATATCATGATTAAAATTCAAGGAATTCTAAAGACAATAATTTTCTTCAGTCTTTTCTTAGTTCATCATAACGTGTCATCTCAATGTGGTAATGCGTATATCGCAGGAGTTATTGATGGGCCCTTGGCAGGAGGAACACCCAAGATGATTCAAATCTGCGCCAATGCTGATATAGCCGACTTAAGTATCTACGCTGTAGGTTCTGCTAATAATGGTGGTGGATCAAATGGAGAAGAATTTTCTTTTCCAGTTATGCCACTTGCATCAGGTAATTGTGTAACAATAGCATCTGAGTCTACGGAGTATAATAACTTTTTTGGTTGCACTCCTGACTTTGTAGATGGGGCCGCTATTATCAATGGTGATGATGCCATAGAGCTGTTCTGCAGCGGAATGGTAGAAGATGTATTTGGAGATATAAATACAGATGGAACTGGGGAGATATGGGAGTACGTGGATGGTTGGGCCGTGTCCATAGATCAGTTGGCCAGTGGTACTACTTTCGATAATAATTGGATGTACAGTGGCATTAATGTCTTGGATGGAGAAGCAAGCAATGCTACTGCAATGTCACCATTTCCTAATTCTACGTGCCCAGCACCAGTGTGTAATGCTATTGTAGTGGAGGCTGTTGCAATCTGTTCTGATGATAACAATGACTTTTTGGAGCAATCGTATTATGTTGAGGTGACTTCTGTATCAGGTGGGACTGGCTCTGATGATTTTAATGTGTCAGTAGGGGGAGCCTCACAAGGTTATGCTGGAGCTACGCTGGTCTTTGGACCTTTTGCTCATTCTTTAAATGGTAATACTGTTCAGACAGTCACTATATCTGACAATTTATTAACTAGTTGTATGACCACAGTGGAAGTTGCGGAAACTTTTTGTACTGACTTGACAGGCAATGGAGTGGCTGATAATGACTTTGTCAATTGTGTCTGTGTTGATGCTGCAATAGATGATACAGGTGGAGCAATTTTTTCTCAAGCGCAACCAGGTACTTTTCTAGCAGGAGGAACTACTGATTTTTTTCAATGGTATTTGTTGACAGAGGCAAATTCAGGCAATGCAACAATATTAGCAGCTAATCCTATTGGATTATTTACCAGCTTACCTGTTGGTACTTATTATGTATATGCGTTAAATTTCAAAGGCGATCAAACACCAATAATTTCTACCTTGACCAATGCAGGTGCAGATGTGAATCTAACAGCACTTGTAGATGGTACAGCACCTTATACAGGAGAATGTTATACAGTTTGTGGTCCTGCCATGTATGAAGTGGATTGTTCATTTGATGTGACTTCATTAGCTTGTAATGATGCGATCAATGTAACATTAGGCCCACAATGTGATGCCAGTCTTTTAACTATAGACCAGTTGATAGAAAACCAAGTGAATTCTCCAGATGAATTTGAAATCACAATGACAGCGACTGATGGCACTTTAGTGGATATCAGAAATGAAACACCAAACACTGATGATAATGTCAATAATTTCATAGGTCAGCAATTGGTTTATACAGTAACTCATCTATGCTCTACAGAGACATGTTGGGGTAATGTAACCCTAGAAGATAAATCACCACCAGAGTTAGAATGTGATTGCCCAGAAGGCGGGTTAGGCAATGGGAATTTTGCGCCGGAGTGTATATTTTCTTGTTATGATGTGACCTTGCTTGAAGGACAAAATTTGCCTAGTGATATAGATGCGTTTGTTAATGGAAATATTGAAGACAACTGTCAAAATTTTGAAGTTGAATCAGTAACGTTTGAAGATGACTTATCAGATTTTGGAGCTTGTCGTGGTAGTACCTTAAGAAGAACTTGGACGGTGAGAATTACAGCACTGGGAGGTCAACAGACTGATCAAATTTCGTGTACTAGAGAATATTTGTTGGAGCCACTATCACTCTCTAATATCATTGCAGTAGATGGACCTATTGACAACCCTATTAATAATGTTGTCTATCTTCCTTCTACCACTGTATCTGTTGATTGTAGTGCAGGCTCATTGCCGACAGATTTGTCCTCCTCATTGGGAGCAGAATTTGCCTTCCCACATATCTATATAGATGGTGTAGCTGTTGCTATCGAAGGCGATCTCTGTAATGTCAATAGTATTTTCTCTGATAGGATGAGTGATAGAGGAGGATGTACAGCTGGTTGTGTAGGTGGCGGTAAGATAATTAGAACATGGACGATTTTGGATTGGTGTACATCTGAGGTTCAAAATCATACACAGGTCATCAGATTAGTAGATGATGAAGCGCCTGTAATCAACTTGCCAAATTCTATATCTGAGACAACCAAAGGAGGCTCTTGTACCTTGGATCTCTTATTGCCAGAACCTAGCGATCTATTGGACAATTGTGATTCTAATCTAATTTATATGGTAGTGGGTACTTCTGGGGATCATATGATAACTGGTAATGCGCAGTCTGGTTTTACAGCCCTAGCACTGGAAGCCGGAACACATGAGATATTTTATAGTGCTACTGACTGCTGTGGTAACCAATCCACTGCGACTTTGGAGGTAACTGTTAAAGATAATATCTCACCCAATGCTATCGCAGTAGAGTTTATTACAGTGCCAATCTACTCAGCTGGAACTACAGATGCTTTTGCTAAGGTTAGTGCAGAGAGTATAGATAATGGCTCATTTGATAGTTGCACGGAAGTGACTTTAGGCATCAAAAGAGATGATGATCATTGTGATAGTACTGATGACGAATTTGGGCCATTTGTTCACTTCTGTTGTGATGACATGGGGCCAGATGGCTTTGGAGAGATTCAGGTTGAATTGTTGGTTACAGATAAATGTGGTAATGAGAATAGAGTAAAATCTCTGGTTATTCTTCAAGACAGATCATCCGATGTAACAACTTGTCCTGATGGTCTGGTCATTGATTGTAGTCAGTTTGATGCTGGCTACTTAGATGATTTTAATAATACGGGTAGACCTAATAGGTCAGGAATCTGTGGTGAGGTTCTATTGGGATTGAATGATATAGCGGTAATCAACTCCACTGTACCTACAAGCAAACCTGCTTCTACTTCACCTCAATTTGATGTGGATGGAGATGGATCTCCAGATGTTATTCCACCTTATGATGAAACATGTGGTTTTGGAGCCTTGCTGCGAGAATTTGAAAGCGATGGTGAAGTGATTTGTGTTCAATATTTTGTAGTGGAGCCAGAAGTGTTCAATCCAGGGTCGATTATTTGGCCACAGGATATGACAGTGAGTTGTTCTGGTTTTGAATTAGAACCTCCAACCTTCGATGATGTTTCTTGTGGACATATAAGTGTGACTGTAGAATCAGATACTATTAATAGCAACGCTGGTGTTTGCTTTTCTATTCAGCATCTATGGACAGTATTAGACTGGTGTACGTTTGATAGGACAAATGGTGCTCAGGGAAGATATACCATGACTCAGCTTATCGACGTTGTAGATGACAATAGTCCTGTAGTCAGAATACCTCAGAATATGAATTTTGATCTACAGTCAAGTACATGTTCTCTAGATTTTGTATCTATTCCATTATCATCAACTGATGATGATTCTTGTCCAAATGGTGAATTAAGTTGGATTATTGCTGTGGATTATAACAATGATGGTACGATAGATGTCAACCAGATTGAAAGTTCATTTTCTGGAGATACTATTCAATTGACCTTGACCAATGTTCCAGTTAGTAAATCAGGACATAGTATAGTTGCTACAGTAACAGATAATTGTGGTAATGAAGGATCTGCCCAGAGTTTGTTCATTGTGACTGATACAGCAATCCCTACGGTCTATTGTAACTCTGTTGCGACTTCGGTGGGCGATGACGGTACATTTGAGTTATGGGCAATAGATTTTGATGCAGGGTCTACAGATAATTGTACAATGCAAGAAAATCTGAGATTTACATTTACAGAGCAAGCACCACCAAATTCAACAGGTTTTTATGATCCTGATAATGGTATATCTGCAACTCAAACTGATTTTGAGAATGGTTTGGCTGATAGTTGGGATACAATTAATAATTCATCTGGAAGGTTATTCACAAGAGATGATATCAGTCCACAAGGAACTGTGACGGTAAGTGTATATGTACATGATGACTGTGGCAATTTTGGTTTCTGCGTGGTCAATGCAATTATTTCTGATGATAATATCCCTGTAGGTACGCGAACAAGTATCTCTGGTCAGTTCTATACAGAACTAGGGGAGAGCATACAAGAAGTGGAGACTATACTCAAGCCTAATCTGCCTCCTTCAAATCCAACTACAGAGATGTCAGACGAAAACGGTTCTTATGCATTTGCCGATATAGTAATGCACAATGATTATCTCATCAAAGGTTACAAAGGAGATGATGTGATGAATGGTGTGAATACAGTTGATATTATACATATTCAACGCCATATTCTAGGACAAGAAAAATTTTCTTCGCCATATCAAATGATTGCAGCGGATGTAAATCGAGATAGTAAAATCAATGGCATTGATTTGGTGACTTTGAGAAAGATGATTCTAGGTGTTTCTGAAAATTTCGCTCATAATGAATCATGGACATTCGTTGATGCTTATCAAGCATTAACAATAGATAATCCGTGGATATTTAGAGATTCAATCATGATTATGAATCTTTCTCAGGAGATGAATGGTTCAGATTTTATAGGTGTGAAGTTAGGTGATGTAGATAATACCGTGATTCCTAATGTGGTGAGTCAAGGGATTGAGTTTAGAAATGATGATGATATCTTGTATGTCTACGATGATCAATTTGCCCAAACTGGTGAAAGAGTAGAGGTAACGATAACTCCATCTGTTTCGGATGTCTATGGTTATCAAGTACAGATCTTGGTGGAAGAGGGAGAAGTTATAGCTCTTGAAGGAGAAGGACTTACAGAGGCAAATTATCGCATAGAAAAGGATAATATCTTGATCAGCTATAATAGTGATTACGGACTCACTGATAGAAGTACTTCATTGACATTGACTATTGTAGCGGGTAGTGATGGTTTATTGTCTGATCAGCTGCGGTTAAGAAATTCGCGACTTAAGTCTGAAGCATATGTAGGACCTTCATTGGAGAAAAGAGACATTCGATTAAAAGCAAAAGAAAGCAGCGACTTCAAATTATATCAGAATAGACCTAACCCTTTTACGGATCAAACTGATATAGATTTCGAGCTATTTGAATCTGGAGAGGTAACTTTAACCTTATATGATTTAACAGGTCAAGTATTAAATTCGATAACAAAGTTAGGTGTAAAAGGCTTTAATACATGGACACTTTCTAAGTCAGATATTAATGCAACAGGAATGGTGTATTATAAATTGGAAGCTGGTGAGAGCAAAGCTATTAGGCACATGCTAATAGTAGAGTAATCATTGATTATAAATATTTTGTGTAAAGGCAAGGCTCCTCTTTTTCGAAAAGGGAGCCTTGCTTGATTATATTGAGATTGAGATAGTCAGATTTTATATTTTAATAATTTTCCTCATAGTCTGCATTCCATCATCTTGATCTAGGATGACCAAGAGATATGTTCCATTAGGTAGAGAAGTGAAAGATGTTCTGTATGGTAAGGTGACTTTCTCATTGCTCATTATAATACGTCCATTGATGTCAAATAATTTTAAGTTGACAATATCTTGTATTTCTGAGTCAATTGTAAACCACTCCGTAAAGGGGTTAGGGAATGTGACAAGACTATCATCAATAAGTTCTTCTGTAGAAGTTGTATTATCTAACCCATCACAATCTTCATCTATTCCATTTCCGAGAATTTCTTCAGCGCCAGGGAAGATGTCTGGATTGGTGTCATCACAATCTCCACCCAGTAGTACGAACTCGGATGGAGGATTACATGATACAAGCGGAAATAATTCATCTCCATATCCATCCCCATCTGCATCAAAGAAGTAGGTGTCTCCATCAATAAGTGCAGCGTCTTCATCATCTATCAATCCGTCACAGTTGTCATCTACCTCGTTACATATTTCTTGTGCCTCTGGATTGATAAATGGATTGGTATCATCACAATCCTCACTATTAAATGTAAATCCGATTGGTTGTGTACAATCTTCTACCGTATTATTTGGATCACCAAATCCATCCTCATCTAAATCCGCAAACCATAATCCTACACCAGAAATATCTGGATCATCTATATCTATTAATCCATTACAGTTATCATCTTTTCCATTGCATACTTCCTGAGCAGTAGGAAACACATTAGGATCACCATCATCACAATCTGTGTTGTCCATGACGTACCCTGCAGGTTGAGTACATGACTCTAATGACATGCTTGCATCTCCAAAACCATCACCATCAGCATCCTGGAACCATCTGACATTACCGCCAACAACGTCTGGGTCTTGATCGTCTAATAGACCATCACAATCATCATCTATGCCATTGCACAGCTCAGTAGCTCCTGGGAAGACCATCGCATTGGTGTCATCGCAATCAGTGCTATTAGAGACATATCCTGAAGGTTGGGTACATGATTCCATAGATTGATTTTCGTCCCCAAAACCATCTCTGTCCAAGTCAGCAAACCACGTTCTGAATAAGCCATTGACATCTGGGTCATCTCCATCTACTAAGTTATCGCAATCATCATCCACGCCATTGCAAGTCTCAGTTGCCGCAGGATTAATTTGTGGATTACCATCATTGCAATCATTGCCATTGCCAACATAGCCTGCAGGTTGTACACATTCTTCTATAGAATTAGAAGCACTTCCAAAACCATCACCATCCGCATCAAGGTACCAGATCATTGATCCTGAGAAATCAGGGTCATCGCTGTCTACTAATCCATCACAGTCATCATCAAGTCCGTTACAAACTTCTGTAGATCCTGGGAATATGCTCGCATTATTATCATTGCAATCGCCGGCAGTGGCTACAAATCCAAAAGGTTGAGAACAATCATTTCTGGTTATGGCGGCATTACCCCACCCATCATTATCTGTATCTTGATACCACACTGCGCCTCCGACAAGATTTGGATCATCACCATCTAATAAGCCATCACAATCGTCATCTATAGAATTGCAAGTTTCTGATGCGCCTGGATTAATATTAGGATTATTGTCATTGCAGTCTCCATTAATGGAAACAAAACCGGTAGGCTGAATGCATGAGATTTCAAAAATATTTGTATTACCAAAACCATCTCCATCAGCGTCCACATACCAAATTCCATTTCCTTGATTGTCTGGGTCGGCAGAGTCAACTAGTCCATCACAGTCATCATCGAATCCATTACACACTTCCTGTCCCATTGGATTAACCAATGGATTCATGTCATTACAGTCTATATTATTGTCTACAAAACCCAAAGGTTGGGTACATGACAAGGTTGTGTTTTGATTGTCTCCAAAGCCATCGCCATCATTATCTGCATACCAGATGAGGGTTCCAGTTAGATTAGGATCGTCCTCGTCTATCAATCCATTACAATTGTCATCTAACCCGCTACATACTTCTGGGCTATTTGGATTGACAGAAGAACGGGAATCGTCACAGTCAAGATTATTACCTACAAACCCTAATGGTTGACTACAAGCCATTACGTTATTACTCGGATTTCCAAACCCATCCATGTCGCCATCAAAATACCATATTGTGGCACTCGTTAGGTCAGGATCATCTCCATCGACTAATCCATCACAATCATCATCTATTCCATTGCATAATTCTACTGAAGATGGACTGATTGTATTGTTACCATCATCACAATCATTATTATTAGAAACAAAATTGGCTGGTTGGATACATGCCTGCAAACTGTTGTTTGGATTCCCGAATCCATCTCCATCTAAATCTGCAAACCAAACCATCAAACCCGTAATACTTGAGTCCGCCTGATCTATAAGGCCATCGCAATCATCATCCAATCCATTGCATATTTCTTGTCCACCTGGATTGATGCTAATATTTTCATCATTACAATCTAAGTTGTTAGCCACATGATTTGGTGGTGCTGAGCAACTAAGGATTCCAATATCATTGGCATCTCCAAAACCATCTTGATCATTATCTATATAGTAGGTCTCTGCATTCACAACGCTAGGATCATCACCATCTATCAGACTATCACAATCATCGTCTATACCATTGCATGATTCCACAGCGTCAGGATTGATGTTTGCATTGTTGTCATTACAGTCAAGACTATTGCCCACAAAACCAGCTGGCTGCGTACAAGAAATAATAGCGTTGCCCACATTACCGAAACCATCACCATCAAAGTCTCCATACCAAATCAGTACACCTGTAAGGTCTGGATCATTGGTGTCTACCAACCCATCACAATCATCATCTATGCCATTGCAAATTTCGGGAGCATTGGGATTGATAAAGCTATTATTATCATTACAATCTGTGCTATTACTAACGAATCCTGCTGGTGCATTGCATGCTTGGATGACTATCGCCGCATTTCCAAATCCATCACCATCAAAGTCTCGGAACCAACTAAGAGTACCTGTTACATTAGGGTCATTACTATCTACCAAGCCATCACAGTCATCGTCTATGCCATTACAAATTTCTTGAGCTAGTGGATTGATAAATTGATTGTTGTCGTTACAGTCTCCACCCACAGAGACATAGCCAGGAGGTTGACTGCAAGAGATTAATGTTGACAAATCATCTCCAAATTGATCGTTGTCCATGTCTCGGAACCATAAATTATTTCCTACAAGATTAGGATCGTTGTCGTCAATTAATCCGTCACAGTTATCATCTATACCATTGCAAATCTCATCTGCAGCAGGATTTATATCAGCGTCTGTATCATCACAATCTTCTGAGTTGTCAACGTATCCTATAGGTTGGCTGCAATCTATTATTGCCATATTCGCATCTCCGAATCCGTCAGTATCACTGTCAAGGTACCAGCTTGTGGCCATCGCTAGATCAGGGTCATCTGTATCTATCAGACCATCACAATCATCATCCAATCCATTACACACTTCCTCAGCACCAGGATATATATCTCTATTAGAGTCATTACAATCTGTATCATCCGCTACATACCCTAATGGTTGGTTGCACGCCATAAGCGACATAGATGCATCTCCAAATCCGTCTCCATCATTATCTAGATACCAGATGTCTGCATTGACTAGGGTAGGGTCATTGTCATCTATCAGAAGATTACAGTTGTCATCTATGCCATTACATATTTCGTCGGCACCAGGATTGACATTGGGATCATTATCATCACAATCATCTGTAATATCAAACCCATCTCCATCATTGTCTACGATAGTAATAGTATCTATCTCAAAATCATTATTGCTTATGTCAAAAAATGTTGACGATGATTGAAATCCACCAGTGACATGACATCTCAACAAAATTCTGGCTTGCTTGGTCAGGAGGTCTGGGACATTAACAACATAAGAGCCATTGTTGGGCACTCTATCTTGCAATACATTATAAGTTATACCACTATCTGTGCTCAGTAATATATCAATCAATGGGCAGTGTAAAGAAGTATTGTTTTCATTCCAAGTAATGGTAGCGTTAGAACCTATAAGAAAAGTTTCACCTCCATTTGGTGAGGTCACCTCAAAAGGTCCAGTATCTGCAACAAGTACTTTCATTGTATCATGTGCCACTCTTCCATGCTCAAGGCCATTATCTCGGACTGCCATTGAAAAGGTCATTTCTCTTTGAGTGCATGGAAGCTTTTCAAAATCTGAACCGTTATTATTTCCTAATAAGATTTCACTATACGCTGGAAAGTATCTGAAGTTATCTTGACTAGGAGGTCTATATCTAAAAAGTGGTTGCTTTGGATCGTTACAATCTGGAAGACCACTTGTAGCAGGTCCATCCCCATCAAACTGCTCCCAATCAAAAGTAACGGAAGAAGGATCATCTAAATCTCTACCTCTTCCTACTAGTATAAATGGTGTTTCCTTTGGAATGGTGATGTTGTCATTAGCATCTAAACTAGGATCGGATGTATTAGAAGTTGGTGTCCTTACACCACATGCTATAGTATCGATGTTTGTTTGGATGGCCTCTATTGAAGAATAATGGAAAAATGGATCTGCATCAGCAGCGTAAGAAACCTGCGAACAAGTGGCGACTGATGACATGATTGAAGATCCTGCGCCAGGTTCGTATCTGAATCCATCTGCAGAATCAGCACATTCTCCTGCTGCAGAATTATTGACTGCGCCAAATTGGTGTCCAAGATTATGACAAACAAAATCAATCCATAGAGTATTGATACTGTTTGTAGTGGATGAAAATCCTTCTGCTTTTTGATTAGGTGAGCATACAACGGCATGTGTGCCCGATCCTCCTGCATTGTCCCAACTTAGGAGATGCCCAACATCATAATCATTGACATCGATCACACTGGATATGGTTTCATTAGCTTCGAGTGCTAATTGTGTAGGACTACTATTAGAATATGGATCACTATTGGGGTCTTCAAAAATTAAAATAGGTGAGGTGACCAAAGTCAATTCTACACCTAAGTCTCTGAGATACACAGCATTTACTATATTGACTCCCGAGGCCAAAGCATTCAATACATTGGTAGGATCATAAGGTGTACCACCAAACTGTTGCGAATACTCTCCAGTAGTTGACAGAGCTAATCTGAAAGTAGTTTTTTGATCTGGAGGAGATGACCTCTGAATGCGATGATTGACAACCTTCTTGATCTGATTTTCTACACTGTGCTCAATTGTAGTGTTTGATATATCTCTCTTATAGTATACAAAGTGTAAATCATTGCGTCTCTTAGATGCTGGTTCAATATAGTAGGAGTCATAGGCTGTCAAGACAGAGGCTCGAAAACCAGTTGAGCTAATATCACAAGCTATCTTAATAGTTGGGTTATCAATCATATAACCGTGGAAAGTCTGGATGTTATAATAGTGGGCAACATCCTCAGATATATTATTTGTTCTCCTCAATAAAAATTCTTTCATCTCACCTTCTGGATTAGGTAGCCAAATGCTGCCATCTTCTCTACGCAGCGTGTTATAGAAATGTTCTGCATCAATGGATACCATCTTGTACTTGACCGGTTGATTAGTCAGATAAGGATTTGTTATCGAAGGTGATTTAGTTGTGGTATGCCAATCAGAGGAGTTGATTTGGGCAAAAACTGAAAAACCAGACACAGAAATCAGAAGGACAACCATGCTGAGTTGAATTTTCAGCTTCTTAATTGATAGATACATTTATATAGATTATGAGTTCCTGATGGAATCGTAAATTGGGATTACAATCTTAACATTCAAGTAGCAATAATATAACGAATGCAGTGAATGGAATAGCTGCCATTACTTTTTTATCTCACTAATTAATTCTTGAAATTAATTAATTGTATCAATCTAGCCTTGTTAACGAATCAAATGAATATGTATAATTAATAATCAGTTGTTAATACATTTAATTATTTATTAATATGAATACACAGGCATATGGAATTGTAGTATGTATTTTTATATAATAGAGGTGAGTTTGGGTCTTATATGTCAATTTGGCGATGAAAAGAATGTAGATCTATATGCTGAAGTTGCGCACATATGATTCTAATACTTAATACATATACCATCTGGTGAATTGGATTTTCTTCATAGTATTTATCGTTTTGGGCATCCTCAATATTACTTTGATCCACCCAATACCTGGTTTGATATACTTTCTTATTGCATTCGTGTACCTTTCCATTATCGATAGGTATGTGCACAAATTATTTGGAAAACCCATTCCAAAATGGATTAAGTGGGCATTAGCCTTTATTGTGATTTGGTTTACTTTGGGAGTTGGCGACTTGATGGAATTAGCAGAAGCAAAGCTTCTTAGGTAAGTATTATTTTTTTGATTTTTTCTTCTTCTTTTTGAAGTTCCCCACATTCTTATTGAACTTGTCTTCTCTCTTGTTTTTCTTCTTTGACCTACGTCTATTATCATAGGATCCACTGCCACGACGACCTCTTTTACTCCTGTCACGATGGTTTCTGTCTCGTCCTGATTTCTTTTTTGAGAAAGTGCCATCATCGAACTCATTAAGATCTTTTGATGTGCCCAGATTAAGCCTATCTAACTCTTGTACAATTAATTTTGAGATGAGATCTTCTTTGCTCATATTACCAAGCAGTAACTGGACATGGTCAGAAAGTTTCTTCTCAACCTTTCCTAAGTGGTTTATCTCAGCAAAGTCCATTGCCCAATTTGTCAGTCTGATTTCTGCAATCTTGCCGACTTCTGGAATCATAACCTTCTCAAAGGATATGCCGAGTATATTTTGAAGCTTGGCGATTCGGTATTTTTCCTTCTTTGAGATGAAGGCTATAGAAGTACCTTCTTTTCCTGCCCGTGCAGTACGACCACTTCTATGAGTATAATAAGCCACTTCGTCAGGTAAGCTATAATGGAATACATGGGTCAAGTCCTGGACATCAATTCCTCGTGCAGCTACGTCAGTAGCAATGAGTACTTGAAGCTCATTGCTTCTAAAGCGATTCATTACTCTATCTCTTTGAGCCTGTGAGAGGTCTCCATGCAGGGCATCTGCTTTGTAGCCTTTCTTAAGGAGACGTTCTGCCAGTTCTTGAGTGTCACGACGAGTTCTACAAAAGACCACCCCTCTCATCTGACCGTGGATATCGAGAAACCTCATAAGGGCTTCTGTCTTATTCCGTTGCTTGACGATTGTATATAAGTGTTCTATATTTTCGTTGACTTCTGTGTTGGCTTTTATATGGACATCGATAGGATTGTCCATATATTTTTTGACTATTTTTCTAATAGCCGAAGGCATAGTTGCTGAGAATAACCATGTTAGTTTATCATCAGGTGTATAACTAAGAATCTCATCCAACTCATCTTTGAAGCCCATATTGAGCATTTCATCTGCCTCGTCGAGGACGAGATACTTCAGTTTTTCTAGTCGGACAGCTTTTCTGTTGATAAGGTCTATTAATCTGCCTGGCGTGGCAATAATGACGTGCTGAGTCTTTTTTAACGCCTTGATTTGATGGTGGATTGGTGACCCACCATAGACAACAAGTACGGAGATGCGATCCATCTTGCTGCTAAATTTGGATAATTGTTCTGCTATTTGCTTGCCAAGTTCCCTAGTTGGGGCAAGGATAAGGCCTTGAGTCATAGGTTCAGAAGGATCCAACAAATCAAGTAATGGTAACCCAAAGGCAGCCGTCTTACCTGTTCCGGTTTGGGCTAATCCAATAAAGTCTCTTTGCTCTCCTAATAGTCTTGGAATAGCCTGCTGTTGGATGTCTGTTGGTGTCTCAAAGTTTAATTCTTCAAGGGCTTCTAGGATTTCTTTGGATAATCCCAGCTTTTTAAAGGAACTCAAATTGGTCGATTCATGACGTTAATAATGGCACAAATGTAGTCTAATTAAAAATGCAACTGACAATAAAGATATTTTAGCAGTATCTATGGAATTATCCTAGCTAATATGGTACAAGCTACTACGGCTGCAGTTTCAGTTCTAAGCCTATTATTAGATATGTTGATTGTCTGATACCCTTTTTGTGAAGCGGTCTCTATTTCGGATGACGTAAAATCTCCTTCTGGTCCTATGAGTATCCAAGCATTAGAACTAGATTCTTGCAGCTCATAGAGGCTTTCATTGTCTTTTTGATAGTGAGCAATGTATTTTGCAATATCTCCGGTATCTGATTGTCTTTCTATAATCTTATTAAAGTGCTCTGGTTCATGTAGAATAGGGTGGAATGGTCTTAGGCTTTGAAGTGCGGCACTGCGCAGTACCTTCCTGGATCTGATTAGATTTACTTTTTGGCGAACACTCCTTTTAGTGATTAATGGTACGATATCAGTGACACCTATCTCTACTGATTTTTCCACTAGCCATTCCCATCTGGATCTGTTTTTTGGAGGGGCAACCGCCATGGATAACTCATAGTTCTTAGGCTTGTGGCTAGTTACATCCAATACTTTTAAGTGAGCTTCACGCTTGGTTATTTTATCTATGGTCGCGCTCCCTGTTAGTCCCTTACCATTGCTGATAGAGATGGTATCGCCTGGTTGATGTCGCAATACCTTAATACAATGATGATACTCATCCTCCTGTAACACAGCTATACTTGTGTCCATTTCGTGTGCTAAGAATTGGATCATCTTATTGTGGAATCTGAAGGAAAGTTAGCTTTAGCTTGCAATATAATCTTTGGGTTTGCCTGAAATTTTCCATCCTATAAATGCCATAGGAAGATATGCTAATAGTAAATCTGTTAACGTAAACCACATCGGTTGTACTTTTATCACACTGACCATATATATCCCTCCCAAGAGGAAGATACAACCTACAATCATGGACATCAAATAATGCTTGCTTGCTGAAAACTTAGATGCCCAGAATGCACCAATTAGCGTCCCCAATGCATGTGCTACCCATGGAAAAATCATGTGCTTAGTTTCTAGCAAATGAAAGGTCTGGCGCATTCTTTCAGGAGTAGAATAGTCATATCCGTCAGGAAGGGGTATGATAGCCCCACTATATTTAATTATCATCCCATTGACAACTGATCCGAATATAGCGCCTAAGATGACGGCAATCACATTTTTTAGTATAGGAGTCATGAGTGATTTTTGTAGATTATATCTTTGAGAGTCCAAGGTATCATTTTCTTATGCTTTTTTAATGTTTGTTAATCAGAACATCTCCGGTGACAATTCTTGTCTCTAAAGCCTTTTTGACCTCATATCTACAAACATTGCTTACTAAGAACACTTTCTGGAAAAACTTTCCATTTTTGTGGTCAAAATCCATTTTATGACATTTAGATATATAAACTTTGTTATACTCGCCTTAGTTCTATTCTCACTTCAAGGGCTGTCGCAGATTGTTACAGATAGGCCAGATCAGACAGAAAGTTCGTCTACTATTCCACAAGGTGCTTTGCAAATAGAAGTAGGCCTCCAAGTTGGAACAGAGGGAAATGGTGAATTTGCCACGCGTCATTGGCTGTTACCAACTAACCTGTTTCGATATGGCGTAACTGAGAACTTTGAATTAAGATTTATTAATCAATATGAAAGTGCGACTAATTCTTTTAATTCTAATATTAATATTCAAGGACTTAGTGATTTGCAATTAGGGGCTAAAATTCAGTTGTACAGGAAAGAAGGAAGTAATACAGAGATAGCTCTCCTAAGTCATATTGGATTTCCCACAGGTTCTACTTTTTTTAACTCAGATGAGTTTACGCTACAAAGTAGATTTAGTATATCACATGATATCACTGACAACTTTAGCATCGGTTATAACTTTGGATATAATCTCTTTGAGTCAAGATATGGAGATATCATTTATACAGTAGCTTTTGGGATAGGTGTCAATGATAAAGTCGCAGTATATTTTGAACCTTTTGGGGAAATTACAGAATTGGAAGAATTTGTTTTGAATGCAGATGCTGGGTTTACTTATTTGATCCACGAGAACTTCCAATTAGACTTTTCATTCGGAACCGGACTTAATCAAAGAAATAACTATTTCGCTATTGGAGGCAGTTGGTTATTCTTGCCCAATCAAGGCGAGTAGTTATATATTGGTTTTAAAAAGGACCTTTTTTTAAAATTAACATATCAATACCAATCTAATTAATTTGGGGTTAAATCAATTGTGATATTTATCTCCCACAAGTCTTTTGTTCATTTTTAGAATATCAATGAATAAAAACTAGTCAATTTCTAACTGAACAACTTCAAACTATGCGTGCTTTCATTATTATTTTATTCGCATTAAGTGCATGTCTACAATTAAATGCTCAAACTTTTAGTAACCCCAGGGTCGGTGGTAATTTATTATACTTCGGTCAGAGTACTGGCCTCTTAGGAGAACTAAACTTAAGATTAGGCGTCGGAGGCGATAAGTTCGACTTAATTGCAAGCTATACCACTAATGGTAATACGTCAGATAGAGTAACTTTAGGGGTATTGTATAAGCCACTAAAGTTAGGTCGATTATATCCTAGTTTGGGATTAGAACTAAGCTATAATAGCCAAGACTTATTTTTCGGTGTGGAAGAGAGGGAATCATTTCTTAGTGTCCAAGTGCCCCTAGTGCTCAACTATCAAGTATCTCCAAGAGTTGAAATCAATGGAGGATTTGCTTTCCGAAATTCAAAATTTAGCAGAGCCAATAATAATTATCTGACGCTTGGGTTCAATGTAGCCATCGGTAATTAAAGTCAAAATATTTACTTAAAACTTGATGGCGGTCTGAATGGTCTGACTTCTACTTTTGATGGTAGTGTGCGAGCTGGCATAGTTAGTAAGTCGATGACGATTTTGCCGATGTCTTCTGGTTGTATTTTCCAGGCATCTTTATTCTTGCTGGGCTTATGATTATTGAAGAAGGTGGATACAGAACCTGGCATAATTGTGCTACACTTAATGTCATAAGGTCGTAAGTCCATCATCATTGCTTGAGTGAAACCTACCAAGCCAAATTTACTAGCATTATAAGCTGTACCTCTTTCGAAAAAGTTGGTGCCGGCTAGACTCGCAATAGTGATAATATATCCTTTTGTTTTCTTAAGAGAGGCTATACTTGCTTTGCATGAATTGAAAACTCCGGTAAGATTTACATCTATCGTTTCATTCCATTGCTTTGGTGTTAGGTCCTCTATATTTTCAAAGTGTCCAATACCAGCATTGGCAATAAGAACATCCAGCGTTTTCCATTCCTTTTTTAATGCAGATACAGCGGCCCTTTGATCTTTGAGGTTAGCAACATTTCCTGCATGACCAATTATCTGGTTTTTATATTTTTTATTTAACTTTTTTACCACTTCATTGACAGTGCTTTTTTTCCTTCCAGTAATCATAACCTTCATACCATTTTGTAACATTGCCACAGCAATGCCCAAGCCTATGCCTTTGGTACCTCCAGTAATCAGGGCTGTTTTGTTTTTTAAACTCATTGTCTTTTTTATTTGTCAGAATCCTAAATATAATATTTGGATTTGATTATTGAGTTAGTTCATGTGGAAGTTAACTAAAAATGGAGGTAACTTAATTGTTACCTCCATATATGAAAAAATCATTTATGAAACTCTATGCACTAAGAACAGATTTAAATCTGTCTCTATATGCATATACTAATATGAGACTTAATGCCAGACCTAATACAGCTCCTGCTATGTTTGCTATGTCATGTAAAGCATGAAATAATAAAGCATTAAACATTATGGCAACAAGAAAAATTAGAACCAATGGAACATATTTTCCAACTATAAGTAAGAGACCTCCAATTATTTCTATAACACCGATTATTTTCATAAAACCAGAGGTGGCATATATGCCTATCAAAGTACCACCATCACCAGGAATAGGAGGAAATGGCATAAAATTAAGAAACTTATTAAGTCCGAAAACGAGGCAAAATAAACCAAAGATTACTCTGATGGCCATTACTATTTTAGGGTTCATGTGTAAAGTTTTGTTGGTTGAAAATTAATATTTAGCTTTTGTTTCGTGTCGATTTGTTTTCCAGTATCATAAGCAAGTTACGAATTTCAAGCATCTTTTCTAAGTATGAATAGATGTGAAGAAAAATCACCCTTATCCATATAAGTAACATCAGCCTCTTCTTGAAATACTGATACATGCGGTAAAGGTATGCCGTTATACATCAAAATATCTCCTTTATACATGCTAGAACTATCTTGCATGATAAAGGTGTCAGTTGGGCTAAGACCCTTAAGTTTTATTTTTTTGAACGGTAAATTAGGAGCGGAGAGAATGTGGAAGTAACAGAGATATATCTTAGAGCTATCAGCAGTATTGTATTGCCAACAAACTTCATTATCGGTTTTGAGTAATCTATAGAATTGGCCACCAAGCATATCTTTCTGACTAGCTTTTATAAAGGCGATGTAAGATTTTAATTCCTCTTTATTATTATTTATATCCACCTCGTTTAGAGAAAGTCCCCTTGCTGCACTCAGTACTCCAGCAAGGAACCGAGTCCTCAGTGAGCTGACCCTACCATTCTGATGATTAGGAGATGGTCCGATGTATGAGGCGAGGACTTCATTAGGTAATAACATAGAGGCACCATGTATGATATCTAGTCTGCCTATAGGGTCGCACATGTCAGAGGTCCAGGTCTGTGTCAGCATGGATAACATACCTAGGTCACATCTGTTACCGCCACTAGCACAATTTTCAAATATGATCTTAGGATAAGTTTCTGTTAATCTACGCAGTAATTCATAGAGGCCTAGTATGTATCTATGTGCTACTTCGCCTTGTTGGTTTTCTTGTAATGCAGTAGACCCTATTTCAGTCATAGCTCGATTCATATCCCATTTGACATAGTCTATGTCTCCACAAGAAAATATTTTGCTCAGTGTATCATATAGGTAATCTACGACAACACCTTGGGATAAATCTAGCGTCAGTTGGTTTCTACCTAGTGAGGATGTTCTGCCTGGTACCTGTAATACCCAATCGGGATGCGCCTGATACAATTTGCTCTTAGGGTTGACCATCTCTGGTTCTACCCAAAGACCAAATTTTAATCCTTTGGCTTTGACTTGTCCTGCAAGCCAGGGAATTGTTTCAGGTATCTTTCTATTATCAGCTGTCCAGTCACCTAAAGAAGTGGTGTCATCATCCCTGCCTTCAAACCATCCATCATCTAATACTAACATATCTAGACCTATTTCAGATGCTTTGTCAGCTAGGGATAACACCTTAGTGGAGGATAAGTCAAAGTAGCAGGCCTCCCAGGTATTAAGGTAAGATGGTCTTGGCATCTTCTTGAATCTTTCAGGACTGATACGTTCTCTAATAAAGTGATGCCACAAGTGACTCATTTCTGTTAGTCCATTGGAGGAGTACACATGTAATGCTTCAGGTGTATGAAATTGACTTCTAGCTTTTAATTGCCATTTGAAATCAAATGGATTGATGCCTGCTAGTACGCGTACGTTTTGAAATTCATTTTTTTCTATTGACATTGCAAAGTTTCCACTGTACATCAATGTCGTAGCATACACATCACCGTAGTCTTCATTGGCGTCTTTATCCATGATGGCGAGGAAAGGATACCGTGCAGCACTTGAAGCACCTCTTGTGCTGTCTATGGTCAATCTTCCTGTAGGTATAGATATTCGTTCTGTATTAAATTCTCTCGCCCAAGTGCCATGAAGATACATTGCATCATATTGGCCAGCAGTAAAATTTAGGGTAGATGATGCCATGCCATCTATTGTAATAGGCTTGTCACTCTGATTTAATATTGAGGCTGACTTACACAAGACGCCATAATCTTCATATACTGTGTAGTAGAGATGAAGCTCTAGATTGAGCAGTGCATCTTCTAGAATAATGGTTAAAGATTCCGATCCCTTGCCTCTAGCTGAAGGCAGGCCGCCAATGTTTGGCTTCTCAGAAGAAATACTATGTGATTTGTACAAAAAAGAAAAAATGGAATTACCATCTGCGTTCCTTCCACTAAAGGCGGGCAACCTATAGTCTGATCTACCATACAGAGGATATTCTACGGGTAAGTCATTGAGGTTTAAATTTTTGACTCCTTTATAGTTAGAAGTCAAAGGACGTTCGGTTAGCATATTGAAATGTCTTGTAGAAAGTGGACTTCCTACTGGCTTGCCGAAATATATGTTTTCTAGATGTCCTTCTGGAGTTACTCTTAAAACATAATCATACCATTTGTTGGATAAGGAGAAGATTTGGTTATTTTCGAATATTACTGGCATTCTGTTTTAAAAGTATTTGTTTCTAAAAAAATATTATTGTTTATAAAGCGAAATAAATAAATTCTTGAACAGATAAATGTATAATTCCTAAATCAATTAAAATTTATACATGAAATTACAAGCTACTCAAATTGCTGTTTTCTTGGGTCTGACAGCCCTAATAGCTCTAGTAACTTATTTGTACTGTAGAGGCAAAAGAGGTACTGACTCTGGAGAAAAGGAGTACTTTTTGGCAGGTAGTGATCTTAAATGGTACTTCGTTGCAGGTTCTATAACTTTGACCAATTTGTCTACTGACCAACTGGTAGGAATGAATGGAAATCAGATGGCGCTATTGGCTTGGTGGGAATTGGCTGCTGTTGTGGGACTTCTGATGCTTACATTTGTTTTTATCCCAATCTATTACAGATATAAGTGCACGACAACCACAGAGTTACTAGAACGCCGATATAATAATCCTCACATCAGAGCATTGATATCATTGCTATTCTTGGCAGGTAATGTCTTTATTTTTTTACCAGCTGTCTTATATGGAGGCTCACTCTTTATGCAGCAGATGTTTGCTCTAGAGTCATTAAATATTTATTACATAGCCATTACATTTGCTCTAATAGGTACAGCCTATGCTGTCTTCGGTGGACTCCGTGCAGTTGCTGTATCAGACACCTTTTCTGGCGTTCTACTTTTGTCATTGGCTTTGTATGTGGTGTGGATGGCCTTGAATGCAATCAATTTTGATTTTTCTGGAATTCCACCCGAGCGATTGAGTCTCATAGGAAGTTATGACTCACCCATACCATTTGCTACCTTATTTACCGGTATGATATTTATCCAGATGTTTTACTGGTCCACTAATCAGACAATCACCCAACGAGCTATGGCATCACCCTCTGTCGGAGAGGCTCAAAAAGGTATTCTTGCTGCTGCTGCGATTCGCTTGCTGATAGTACCACCAATCATAGTATTACCGGGTATCATTTCCTATAAGTTGTATGGAGAGATAGGCAATAACAAAGCTTTCGGTATGATTGTCGGAGATCTTCTGCCACAGGCATTGACGGGTGCTTTTGCTGCAGCTATAGCAGCGGCAGTATTGACTACTTTTAATTCTATCCTCAATGCTTCTGCTGCACTCTGGGTCTGTGATGTACATGAGAGCTATATCAAAAAGAACCCTAATGTGCCTCGACTGACGATGCTTGTCTCTGTTATAATGGTCATCTTGGCATTTATTATGTTTCCAGCATTCTTACATGCAGAGAACCTCATCAATCTAGTTCAGGAATTATATGGTTTCTTATCTATGCCTATCCTAGCAGCATTTATGGTCGGATTATTATTTAAAAATGTGGACGCATATGCTGTCATCATTTCAGTAATACTAGGTGTTTTATTATACGCATTTTTTACACAAGTATGGCCTATGTTACCAGGAGGAAACTATATACATATGATGGCTATCACACTGATATTCAGCGTATTAATGGCCTTAATTTTCAATAAGGTATTCTTTGGAAAGACTGCGGTTTGGGATGCGCCAAATGTATTCGGAAGACAAAAAGCAGATATGAAGTAAAGCTCCTTGGTGTATGTTACTATCCCGAGCAATGGCTGGAAACAATGTGTAAAGGCGACGTGAAGGAAATGAAATCTTTAGGATTGTCACTGGTACGTATAGGCGAGTTTGCTTGGAGTAGACTAGAACCACAAGAGGGGCAGTATAATTTTCAATGGTTAGATAGAATTATAAGTCTTCTCGAACAGGCAGGACTGAGATTTAATCTAGGGACACCTATTGCCACACCTCCTCGTTGGGTGCTCCAGAAGTTTCCTGATATGCTGGCTTATGATGAACAAGGGAGGGCTAGAAAATTTGGATCTAGAAGACACTATTGTTTCTCTCAT